>JAFEER010000229.1 GCA_018240985.1 Pseudomonadota bacterium | reverse complement strand
GGCGCCCCTGATCACCGCCATCGGCATGTCCATCCTGCTGCAGACGCTGGCCATGATCATCTGGAAGCCCAACTACAAGCCCTATCCCACGCTGCTGCCGGCCACGCCGTTCCAGATTGGTGGCGCCGTGATCACCGTCACGCAGGTGCTGATCCTGGCCGTGACGGTGCTGTCGCTGGCCTCCATGGTCTACCTCGTGGGCTACACGCGCCTGGGCCGCGCCATGCGCGCCACGGCCGAGAACCCGCGCGTGGCGGCCCTCATGGGCGTGAAGCCCGACATGGTGATCTCCGCCACCTTCATCATCGGCGCGGTGCTGGCCGCCATTGCCGGCATCATGTGGGCCGCCAACTACGGTACGGCCCAGCACACCATGGGCTTTCTGCCGGGGCTCAAGGCCTTCACGGCGGCGGTGTTCGGCGGCATCGGCAACCTGGCCGGGGCCGTGGTCGGGGGCATCCTGCTGGGGCTGATCGAGGCCATCGGCTCGGGCTACATCGGCACGCTGACCGGCGGCGTGCTGGGCAGCAACTACACCGACATCTTTGCCTTCATCGTGCTCATCATCGTGCTCACGCTGCGCCCCTCGGGCCTGCTCGGTGAGCGTGTGGCCGACCGCGCATAAGGGAGCTCCGCATGAAAAACCACAAGATCCAATGGATCCTGGGCGCCATCGCGCTGCTCGTGCTGCCCCTGGTGCTGCAATACTTTGGCAACGCCTGGGTGCGCATTGCCGACCTGGCGCTGCTCTACGTGATGCTGGCCCTGGGCCTGAACATCGTGGTCGGCTACGCCGGCCTGCTGGATCTGGGCTACGTAGCCTTCTACGCCGTGGGCGCCTACATGTTCGGCCTGCTGGCCTCGCCCCACCTCACGGAAAACTTCGCCTGGTTTGCCGCGCATTTCCCCGATGGCCTGCACCTGTCGCTGTGGGCGGTGATCCCGCTGGCCCTGCTGCTGGCGGCGTGCTTCGGGGTGTTGCTGGGCATTCCGGTGCTCAAGCTGCGCGGCGACTACCTGGCCATCGTGACGCTGGGCTTTGGCGAGATCATCCGCATCTTCATGAACAACCTGGATCACCCGATCAACATCACCAACGGCCCCAAGGGCCTGGGGCAGATCGACTCGGTGAAGATCTTCGGGCTCGATCTGGCGCGGCGGCTGGAGCTGTTCGGCTTCACCCTCAATTCCGTCACGCTGTACTACTACCTGTTCCTGGTGCTGGTGCTGCTCACGGTGGTGATCTGCTACCGCCTGCAGGATTCGCGCATCGGCCGCGCCTGGATGGCCATCCGCGAGGACGAGATCGCCGCCAAGGCCATGGGCATCAACACGCGCAACATGAAGCTGCTGGCCTTCGGCATGGGCGCCTCGTTCGGCGGTGTGTCGGGCGCCATGTTCTCCGCCTTCCAGGGCTTCGTCTCGCCCGAGTCCTTCAGCCTCATGGAGTCGGTGATGATCGTCGCCATGGTGGTGCTCGGCGGCCTGGGCCATATCCCGGGCGTGATCCTGGGCGCCGTGCTGCTGTCGGCGCTGCCCGAGGTGCTGCGCTACGTGGCCGGCCCGCTGCAGAACATGACCGACGGGCGCCTGGACGCCTCCATCCTGCGCCAGCTGCTGATCGCCCTGGCCATGATCATCATCATGCTGCTGCGCCCGCGCGGCCTGTGGCCCTCGCCCGAGCATGGCAAGAGCCTGACGCACAAGTCCTGAGACACCACCGATAAAGCAAGAACATGGCAGAAACATCCAAAGAAGTGGTGCTCAAGGTCGCAGGCATCTCCAAGCGGTTTGGCGGCCTGCAGGCCCTGTCGGACGTAGGCCTGACCATAGAGCGCGGCCAGGTTTACGGCCTGATCGGCCCCAACGGCGCCGGCAAGACGACCTTCTTCAACGTCATCACCGGCCTGTACACACCGGATACCGGCAGCTTCGAGCTGGCCGGCAAGCCCTACGAACCCACGGCGGTGCACAAGGTGGCGCAGGCCGGCATTGCGCGCACCTTCCAGAACATCCGCCTGTTCGCCGAGATGACGGCGCTGGAGAACGTGATGGTGGGGCGGCATATCCGCACCCACTCGGGCCTGTTTGGCGCGGTCTTTCGCACCAAGGGCTTCAAGGACGAAGAAGCGGCCATTGCCAAGCGCGCCCGGGAGCTGCTGGACTACGTCGGCGTGGGCAAGTACGCCGACTTCAAGGCACGCACCCTGTCCTACGGCGACCAGCGGCGCCTGGAGATTGCGCGCGCCCTCGCCACAGACCCGCAGCTGATCGCGCTGGACGAGCCCGCCGCCGGCATGAACGCCACCGAGAAAGTGCAGCTGCGCGAGCTGATCGACCGCATCCGCAACGACAACCGCACCATCCTCATCATCGAGCATGACGTGAAACTCATCATGGGCCTGTGCGACCGCGTCACGGTGCTCGACTACGGCAAGCCGATCGCCGCGGGCACGCCCGCCGAGGTGCAGAAGAACGAAAAAGTGATTGAGGCCTACCTGGGCACCGGGGGGCACTGAACATGGCTGATACATCGCAAAAACAAGTACTGCTGCAGGTCAAGGGCCTGAAGGTGGCCTATGGCGGCATCCAGGCCGTCAAGGGCGTGGACATGGAGGTGCGCGAGGGCGAACTGGTCACGCTGATCGGCTCCAACGGCGCCGGCAAGACGACGTCCATGAAGGCCATCACCGGCGGCCTGCGGATGAACGATGGCGACATCGAGTACCTGGGCAAGAGCATCAAGGGCCGTGGCGCCTGGGATCTCGTCAAGGACGGGCTGGTCATGGTGCCCGAGGGCCGCGGCGTGTTCGCGCGCATGTCGATCACCGAAAACCTGCTCATGGGCGCCTACACCCGCAATGACAAGGCCGGGATCGAGGCGGACGTGGAAAAGATGTTCACCATCTTCCCGCGCCTGCGCGAGCGCAAGGATCAGCTCGCCGGCACCATGAGCGGCGGCGAGCAGCAGATGCTGGCCATGGGCCGCGCCCTCATGAGCCAGCCCAAGGTGCTGCTGCTCGACGAGCCCTCCATGGGCCTGTCTCCCATCATGGTGGACAAGATCTTCGAGGTGGTGCGCGACGTCTACGCGCTCGGCGTGACCATCGTGCTGGTGGAGCAGAATGCCAGCCGGGCGCTGGCCATTGCCGACCGCGGCTATGTGATGGAGTCCGGCCTGATCACCATGACGGGCGCGGGGCAGGAGCTGCTGTCCGATCCGCGTGTGCGTGCGGCCTATCTGGGCGAGTAGGCTGCCTGAACATTTGCTTGCAGGCGGGCGCTCGATCAACAGCACTTTGAAACGCCAGAGCGTTTCTGGCGGCAGGCCACGAAGTGCTGATCCTCGACAGCTTTGCCCCGCGCAATCTGGAGCGCTGCTGGAGCGCTGCGTGGCGGCGACCGATGCTTCGCAGCGAGAGGCCTTCGCGTCCAGTACATCGGCCGGAGTGATTGACGCATATGCGGCGCTGGCTCTATTGCCGCTGGGCGGCCGCGATGAAGAACTACCGTCGGCCGACTGTTTTCCGCTGCTTGAGAACATGAAGGTCGCTGGCAAGCCGCTGAACTGGCATGTCTACCCCGATGCGACGCATTCCTGGGATCAATCCCTGCCCAAATGCGGTTACGTGCGCAACGCAGCCGTGACGCAAGACGCAACAGCGCGTGCGTTGGCCGTCTTCGCCGGAAAGTAACGGAAATTTCAGCTCTCGAGCAGTTTGCGCAGCCGCTCGGGCAGCGGCATGGATTTTTGCTTCTGGAAATCCACCCAGCACACCGTCGCGCCGCCGCTGGCGTAGAGCACGCCCGGCTGGTCGGCTCGTTCCATCAGCACCCAGGTATCGAAGCTGCTGCGCCCCGGGTTGCTGACGTAGGTGCGTGCAACGACGCTGCAGGGGTATTCGAACTGGCGCACGAAGTTGCAAAACGCGTTGACGATGACCATGCCCTCGCCCTGCGAGCTGGCGTCAAAGCCCAGCTCGCGAAGCCACTCGATACGCGCCGTTTCCATGAAGCGGAAATACACCGTGTTGTTCATGTGACCGATGGCGTCCAT
>JAFEER010000228.1 GCA_018240985.1 Pseudomonadota bacterium | reverse complement strand
GCTCAACTCCAGGCCCTGGCGGCGCGTCTTGCCGATGTTGCTGAAGAACCCCGCCTGTGCGATGCCCGAGCGCATGAAGGCGATGTCGTCGTCGTTCACCGAGCGGAACAGGGCGCCCGTCAGCTGCACGCCCTCGGCCGGGCGCAGGCGCGCGCCGAACTCCAGGGTGCGCGTGACCACCTGCTTCAGATAAGGGTCGGCCTGCAGGCCGGTCGGCAGGGTGCAGGGCTTGGCCGAGTCGGCGCAGCCCAGCTCCAGTGCCGTCGGCATACGCGTGCCCTGCGACAGGCTGGCAAAACCCAGGATCGCGGGCGTGAAGGCATGCGTGACGCCGATCGCCGGGTTGAGCTTGCGATAGCTGAAGCTCTCGCGTTCATAGGGCGCAGGGTGCCCCAGGTCGTTGCGCACGCGGCTCTGGTTCCAGCGTGCCGACAGGCTCAGGCGCGTGTTCTCGCCCAGGCTGATGGTGTCGGCCGCGAACAACCCCAGGCGCGTGCTGCGCCCGCGCAGCGACACCTCGTGCTCCAGATCCTCGCCCGCAATGGGTTGGGTGACGCGGTTGGCGTCGAAGAGGGCCTCCTGCTGGTACTGGTCATAGTCCGCGCTGCTGCGCGCCAGCTCTGCGCCCACGGCCAACTGGTGCGCGCCAGCTTGGCGTGTCCATTGCAGTGTGGCGCCAACCTCGGCATAGCGCGCCTGGCTCACGTTGTACACGGCGTTGTTGCGGATGTAGCCTGGCGCGCCGGGGTTGGTGCAGTTGGATGTGGGGCCGGGCCTTTCGCAGTCTTCGACCCATTCGGCCCATTCCCCGTTCACATCGCCGTTACTGCCTTTGCGGTGCGTGGAACGGTGCCAGGCCACCAGCGCCAGCTGGTCGTTGGGTGTGAGGGAATGCGTGAGCTGGAAGTTGAGCAGCCCGCCGCGGTTGCGTGTCTGGTCGTAGAACGTGTAGCCGGCGCGGCGATTGATGTCGTACAGGCTCTGGTTGAGCAAACCGTTGCCCATCAGATTGCTGCGGCCGTAGGTGTAGCTCAGCGCCCAGCTAGTGTCCCCCAGATTGCGCCCCAGTTTCAGGAACAGGTTGCCCAGATGGCCGGGCGAGCGCTCGCGCCAGCCCTTGTCGTCAAACCAGGTGCCGGCCACGTAGCCATGCCAGCCCTCACCCCAATTCTTGCCATGGCCGAACTCGATGCGTTTGCGGCCATGGCTGCCAAACGAGACATCGACCTCGGTGCCCGGATGCGTCAGGCCGGATTTGGTGCCCAGCACCAGCGCCCCGCCCAGGGTGTTGAGGCCGTACAGTGGATTGGTGCCGGGAATCAGCGCCACGTCCGCCAGGGCCATTTCGGGCACCAAATCCCAATCCATCACATCGCCCAGAGGCTGGTTGATGCGCACGCCATCCAGATACACCGACAGGCCCTGGGGCGAGCCCAGCAGCGGCGAGAGGCGGTGGCCGCGGTAACTCAGGTCGATCTGGTAGGGGCTGCCCTGGATGCCAGCGGCGGTGACGCTGGGCATGCTGCGGTCGAGAAAATCTGCCAGATTGCCCGCGCCCGAGCGCTCGATCTGCGCGTCGTTGCGCATCTGCGCATTGCCTGGGTATTGCTCCACCGACACATCCAGGCCGGGCAGCGGTGCCTGATGCACCACCTCCACCTGAGGCAGGCGGTGCACCTTGTCGATATCGATGCTCTGCGCCAGCGCCGCCATGGGCAAGGTGGAGACTACGGCCAGCCAAAGTCGGTTAGGTGTGAGTGTCGTTTTTTTCATGGGCGCGTATCGCCACACAGCGCGGCTGGCGCGCGCCGTGGCGAGTGGGTGAATGGAGGATGCGGGGTGCCGGCATCCTGCCGGCGCCCGCAGAGGCAAGGGCTAAACGCCCGTCACTGCATGATCTTGAAGGTCCAGACCGAGCCGCCTTGCTCCAGGAAGTTCACCTTCTTGGCCACTTCGCCGCCCCACAGCGGCACGGCGCCGCCCCAGCCGGAGACCACGCTCAGGAACTGCTCGCCGTCCTGCGTCCAGGTGATGGGCGGGGCCACGACGCCCGAGCCGGTCTGGAACTGCCACACCACCTTGCCGCTCTTGGCGTCGGCGGCCTTGAGGTAGCCCTCGGGCGTGCCCCAGAACACCAGGTCGCCGGCGACCAGCACGCCGCCCCACAGCGGCGCCTCGTTCTTCACCTCCCAGGCCACCTTGCCGGTCTTGGGGTCGATGGCGCGCAGCGAGCCGATGTGGTCGTCGAACAGCGGCTTGATGGTGAAGCCCGCGCCCAGGTAGGCCGCGCCCTTCTTGTAGGTGATGGGCTCGTTCCAGATCTCCATGCCCCATTCGTTGGTGGGCACGTAGAACAGCCCGGTCTTGGGGCTGTAGGCCATGGGCATCTGGTTCTTGCCGCCCAAAAAGCCCGGTGCGGCAAACACCGACTTGCCCTTCTTGCCATCCGTATCGCCGGCCGTGGGATCGCCAGGGCGGTTCTCAGCGACGAAGTTGGGGCGGCCGGTCTTCAGGTCGATGTCCGTGGCCCAGGTGATCTTCTTCACGAAGGGGAAGGCGTTGAGCAGCTTGCCGTTGGCCGCGTCCATCACGTAGAAGAAGCCATTGCGGTCGGCCTTGGCGCCCACGCGTTTGCCGTCCATGTCGAAGGTGATGAATTCGTTCACACCGTCGAAGTCCCAGCCGTCGTTGGGCGTGCTCTGGTAGTGCCAGACGATTTTGCCGGTCTTCACGTCCAGCGCCAGGGTCGATGCCGAGTACAGGTTGTCGCCCTTGCGCACATGGCTGTTCCAGGGGCCGGGGTTGCTGGTGCCGATGTAGGCCAGGCCGGTCTTGGGGTCGTAGCTGCCGCCCAGCCAGGTGGAGGCGCCGCCGGTTTTCCAGGTTTCGCCCGGCCAGGTGGCGCCCGCCGTGCCGGTGATGCCGTTTTCCTGGCCGTTCAAATAGCCCATATGGCCTTCGACGGTGGGACGCGTCCACAGCAGCTTGCCGGTCTTGGCATCGCGCGCATCCACACGGCCGACCACGCCGAACTCACCGCCCGAGTTGCCGGTGATGACCATGCCATCGACCACCAGCGGCGCCGCGGTGTAGCTGTAGCCGGCCTGGTAGTCGTCGATCTTCTCGCGCCACACCACCTTGCCGGTGTCCTGGTTCAGCGCCACCAGCTGCGCATCCAGCGTGCCGAAGATCACCAGGTTGTCGTACAGCGCGGCGCCGCGGTTGACCACGTCGCAGCAGGGCATGATGCCCTCGGGCAGGCGGTGCTCGTATTTCCAGAGCTTCTTGCCGGTTTTCGAGTCCAGGGCAAAGATGCGCGAGTACGAGGCGGTGACGAACATCTTGCCGTTGTGCACCAGCGGCTGGCTTTCCTGGCCGCGCTGTTTCTCGCCGCCGAAGGACATGGCCCACACCGGCGCCAGACGCTTGACGTTGCCCTCGTTGATGCCCGTGAGCGGCGAAAAACGCTGCCCCTGCGTGCCCATGCCCCAGGTCACCACGTCGTCCGGGGTGTTGGCATCGTCATGGATTATCTTGTCGGTCACCACGGCGCCGGCCTGGCTGGTGGCCAGCATTACCAGCAAACTGAGTAGCGTGCGTTTCATCGTCTGTCTCCTTGGGTTGTGAAGAAAAGCCATGCCTGTGCACCATGCCCAGACTCCGTGCAAGCGCCCTTGCAGGCGCGAAACTTGTGGCCCGAAACAACAAGGCAATATCTGTGCCACACAAAAGCGCTGGCGTTAAGGCGCAGCAAGCTCCTGCCGGGCCTTCACCGCCCGCCAATTGCTCCAAAAATCAACACGCCGTGCATGCAGGTGTCACGCCCTGCTCATTGCTGCGGCTGCGTCAGCGCGCGCCGCTCATAGGCCGGGTACCACTGCACCAGGCTGCGCTGCAATTCGGCAGGCTGCGCCGCCCACGGTGCAAAACGGCTCGGGACGGGTGCGCGCAACAGCTCGCTCAGATCCACCCCTTGGCTTGCGCTGGCCTCCAGCAGGCCGGTCAGCCATTGCAGCCAGTCGCGGGTCTGCGCGATGCCCGGCACGCCCTGAGCCACGGGGCCGTGGCTAGGCACCAGCTGCTTGAACTGGCCCTGGGCCCGCCATTGCTCCAGGGTGTCCAGGCTTTGCAGCCACGCGGCCGGATCGGCATGCGGGGTGGTGGGCACGCGCTCGGCAAACACCAGGCCGCCGGCGAAGAGCACGCCGGTGGTCTTGTCCAGCAGCACCAGGTCGTCCCGGGTGTGGCCCTGCAGGCGGCGCAGCTCCAGCTGGTGCCGGCCCAGGCGGAAGGCCCTGGGCTCCAGCGTCTCCTGCGCCGGCGTCGGCTCCGTCCCCTTCATCCAGTCGCCGCAGAGGCGGTACAGGTTGTCGGCGTAGCCCGCGCCCTCGGCGCGCATGCCGGCGATGGTGCCGGCAAGGGCCTGTGTCGGCACGCCCGCCCAGGCCTGGTTGCCAAAAAAGTAGTCGGGATGCAGGTTCAGGTTGAGCACCGCGCGCACCGGCTGCTGCGTGACGGCGGCAATGGCGCGGCGCTGCTGCTCGCCGTACAGACGTGACGGCCCGGTATTGATGACCAGGACACCGTCGGCGGTGGCGATGAACGCGGTGTTGATGATGTTGCAGCCGTTGGCGGGCAGGAAGTCGGCCACCGCGCCCTCGATGACCCAGGTGTCGGCAGCGATCTGGCGCGGTTGCAGCTGGTAGTTCAGGCGGGTCGGGTCGGGCTTCGGCGCCGTTGCGGCTGGCTGCGCCTGCGCCATGCTGGCGGTGGCGCAGGCCAGCGCCAGCAAGGTGGTAAACAGGGCCTTCATACGCGCACCGCCGCGTCGATGCGGTTGCCATTGTTGTCCTGGCCCACCAGGCGGAACTGGCGCGGGCCGGGCATCGGGATCTCGAAGGTGATGAGCGGGTTTTCCGACAGCGGTTCGTGCGGCTGCAGGCGCCACCAGGCCTGGCCGGCACCGTCCTGCAGCTCCAGCGACTCTATGTACAGGGCAGGAATGCCCGCCACCAGGCCGGTATCCATGGGATGCATGATCTGCACGCGCAGGCGGCGCGTGCCCTCTGCCGGATTGCTGAAGAAGCGCGCCTGCACCTGGTTCAGCGTCTTGCTCCACGAGCCATCGGCGCGCGTGACGCCGGGCACCGTGCAGCCTCCACCAGCGGCCTGGGTCATGGCACCGCCCACATGCCAATGGCCATCGTGGGTCTGCACCAGACAGCGGATGGGCGAGGCCTGCTCCAGCCGGATGCGAAAGGCCAGCAGCGGCAGGGCGCGCAGGGGCTCGAAGCTCAGCACCTCGCGGATGGGGTTGCGATCCGCGAGCACGATCAGGCGTGCAATACCGCCGCCGACCTGTAGCAGCGCCCTGGCATCGACCTGCAGCGGCACGTTCAGCGCATCGTCGGCAAAGGCCGGTGTGCGCACCAGCACCTCATCGGTAAAGCGCAGGGGGGCGCCCTGCGTGTATTTTTTGCGCAGATCGGGCCATTGCATGGAGCCCAAGGGATCGCCCCCAGTGGGATCGTCCGTAGCGGCCCAGGCCGAGGACGCGACCATGCCGCAGACCCCCGTGAGCAGAACGTTGCGGCGTTTCACCATCTCAGCCTCCTATTGTTTTAATAGCTTTCAGTGCTTACCAGATAAGCGTAAACAGCGTTTACGGCCTGCAATTGCTGTGGGCCGCATCCACGCCCAGGCTGTCCAGCGGCTCGCTGCCGCGCTGCCACTGGCCCAGCGGCGCCATGGCGGCCACGGCGTCGTCATGGGCCAGCAGCAGGGGCTGGCGCAACTGCCCGTCCCAGGGCCTGAAGCTCAGGCGCTGGCCCTTGAAACCGTCGAGAAAGATGGCGCCGCCGCGCAGCTTGGCCAATTGCTGCGCCACGCCGGCCTGCGGCGCGTCCACCAGCACGGCCGCCACCGCCTTGCCTGCTATCCAGGCCGCCCAATCCTGGCCCTGCATGGGGCGCTGGGTCAGCTTGCGAAAGCGGCGGTTGAGCTGCGATGCGCCATAGCGCTGCCATTGCGGATGCCAGGCCTGGGCGAGTAAGCCCGCCGAGCCCACCACGGGACGCGGCCACTGTGTGGCGTAGGGCAGGCCGCGGGCAAATTCGCCGTCCTCATCGAGTACGGCCACCACGTCACAACCGGCGCTGGCGGTGAGCTTGCGCACATCGGCCAGCTCGCGCTCCTGCCCCTCGCCGCCGAGCTTGAAGGGGCGCGTCTCGATGCTCTCCAGGCCATGGCGTTGCACCGCCCGCGCCAGGGCCTGGCCGGCGGCCGCATCGCCCGCCTGCGGCCCCTGCAGCACCAGCAGCTTGCGCCACTGGCGCAAGGCCAGGAACTGCGCCAGGGC
>JAFEER010000227.1 GCA_018240985.1 Pseudomonadota bacterium | reverse complement strand
GCTCAACGCCATCGCCAGCGAATTCAAGGGCAAGCGCGTGCTGCTGGTGGACGACTCCATCGTGCGCGGCACCACCTCCAAGGAGATCGTGCAGATGGCGCGCGACGCCGGCGCCGTCAAGGTCTACCTGGCGTCGGCCGCGCCGCCGGTGCGCCACCCCAACGTCTACGGCATCGACATGCCCACGCGCACCGAGCTGGTGGCGCACAACCGCACGGTGGAGGAGATCCGCCAGGTGATCGGTGCCGATGCGCTGATCTACCAGGACGTGGAGGCCATGAAGCAGGCCGTGGGCAAGGTCAACACCAAGGTCGAGGGCTTCGAGGCGTCGTGCTTTGACGGCTTCTACATCACGGGCGACATCTCCGACGAGGAGGTGACTGCGCTTAACGAAGGGCGCGAACGTGGCGGCGACGAGGACGAGGACGAAGACGCCTCGCGCCTGTCACTGCCCAACGCCGAAGAGTATTGAGTATCGCCCGCAAGAAAAGATGAGCGCTAGCCGGTTGCCATTTGGTGTTTCCAACATCAAATGCAGGTGAAATGGCGTAAATAAGGCGCAAACAGCTATTGTTTTTGAATGAAGGACGGCCACAGTGAGCGACAAAACCCTGCCCCCGGGCCTGCACCCCGACACCCTCGCCGTGCGCGAGGCGGTGGAGCGCAGCCAGTGGGGCGAGCACAGCGAAGCCCTTTTCCTGACCAGCAGCTTCGTGCAGAGCGACAGCGAGAGCTCTGCACGCCGGTTTGCGCTGGAGGAGCCGGGCTACACCTACACCCGCACCGCCAACCCGACGGTCGAGAGCTTTGAGCGCCGCCTGGCCGCCATGGAAGGCGCCGAGAGCGCCATTGCCACCAGCACCGGCATGTCCGCCATTTTGTTGCTGGCGCTGACCATGCTCAAGGCGGGCGACCACATCGTTGCTTCGCAGTCCATGTTCGGCTCCACCATCAAGCTGCTGGGCACCGAAATGGCGCGCTTTGGCGTGGAGACCACCTTCGTGGCGCAGACCGACATTGAGGCCTGGCAGACGGCCATGCGCCCGAACACGCGGCTCTTGTTTGCCGAGACGCCGACCAACCCGCTTACCGACCTGTGCGACATTGCCGCACTCGCCGATCTGGCACATGGGCATGGTGCGCTGCTGGCGGTGGACAACAGTTTTGCCTCGCCGGTGCTGCAGCGCCCGGTGCAGCTGGGAGCCGACCTGGTGGTGTACTCCGGCACCAAGCTGCTCGACGGACAGGGCCGCGTCATGGCGGGTGCTGTCTGTGGCAGCGCCGCCATCGTGGAAAAAACCATGGCGCCCTTCATGCGCTGTGCGGGCCTGAGTCTCTCGCCCTTCAACGCCTGGGTGGTCTTGAAGGGGTTGGAGACCTTGTCGCTGCGCGTCAAGGCAGAAAGCGCCGCGGCGCTGGAGCTGGCAGCTTGGCTGGAGGGCCACCCCAAGGTCGCGCGCGTCTACTACCCTGGCCTCAAGAGCCACGCACAGCACGAACTTGCCATGCGTCAGCAGAACGGCATGGGCGGCACCGTGCTGTCCTTTGACGTGGTGGGCCAGGGCGCGGAGCAACTGCGCGCCAACGCCTTCCATGTCATCGACAGCACGCGCGTGTGCTCCATCACCGCGAATCTGGGCGACGTGAAGACCACCATCACCCACCCGGCGAGCACCTCGCACGGGCGCCTGACCGAACAGCAGCGCCAGGCCGCCGGCGTCGGCCAGGGGCTGGTGCGCATCTCCGTGGGCCTGGAGCATCTTGACGACCTGAAGGCCGACCTGCTGCGTGGCCTGGATACCCTGCAATGACCGAAAAAGTACGCACCCGATTCGCCCCGTCGCCCACCGGCTTCATCCACCTGGGCAACATCCGCTCGGCGCTCTACCCCTGGGCCTTTGCACGCGCCAACGGCGGCGACTTCATCCTGCGCATCGAGGACACGGATCTGGAGCGCTCCACCCAGGCGTCCGTCGATGTGATCCTGGAGGGCATGGCTTGGCTGCGGCTGGATCATGACGAGGGCCCGTACTACCAGATGCAGCGCATGGATCGCTACAAGGAGGTGCTGGCACGGCTGCAGGCATCGGGCCATGTCTACCCCTGCTACATGAGCGTGGCCGAGCTCGACGCCCTGCGCGAGCGCCAGATGGCGAACAAGGAAAAGCCGCGCTACGACGGTACCTGGCGCCCCGAGCCGGGCAAGACCTTGCTGCCCGTGCCTGAAGGTGTGAAGCCCGTGCTGCGCTTCAAGACACCCAGGGATGGCGTGGTGGCCTGGGACGACAAGTGCAAGGGCCGCATCGAGTTTCAGAACAGCGAGCTGGACGACCTGGTCATCGCCCGCCCCGACGGAACCCCCACCTACAACTTCTGCGTCTGCGTGGACGACATGGACATGCGCATCACCCATGTGATCCGCGGCGACGACCATGTCAACAACACGCCGCGCCAGATCCACATCTTCGAGGCCCTGGGCGCGACCGTGCCGGTGTTTGCCCACCTGCCCACCGTACTCAACGAGCAGGGCGAGAAGATGAGCAAGAGGAACGGCGCCAAGGCCGTGACGCAATACCGCGACGAGGGCTACCTGCCCGACGCCATGGTCAACTACCTGGCGCGCCTGGGCTGGAGCCATGGCGACGACGAAATCTTCTCGCGCGCCCAGTTTCTGCAGTGGTTCAACCTCGATCACCTGGGCCGCAGCGCCGGCCAGTTCGACGAGGCCAAGTTGCGCTGGGTGAATGCCCAGCACATGAAGGCCATGGACGATGCGCAGTTGGCGGAGCTGGTCACACCCTTCGTGCTCAAGGCGGGCGTTGCACAAGCACAGCTGGACGAGCGCCTGCCGCGCATCTGCGCATTGTTCAAGGATCGCTGCGAAACCCTGGTCGATCTGGCGCAGTGGGTGCGCGTGTTCTACGTGGATGCGGTGGAACGCAACGC
>JAFEER010000226.1 GCA_018240985.1 Pseudomonadota bacterium | reverse complement strand
GCCGTCGCCCAATGGCGGCTGGCCCATGGGCGCCATGGCGCTGGCGCTGGGGGTGCGGCTGGCCAAGCCGGGTGTGTATGTGCTCAATGCTGCGGGGCGCGCGGCGCGGGCTGCGGACACGCAGCGGGCCGTGGGTTTGGCGTCAAAAGCCATTGCGATGCTTATAGCTGTTGCGTTGGCAGCTCTTGTATTGATAGCTATAGTGAAGCCCTATGACTGAGCAAGAACCAGTGCCTGATGGTGGTCATGCTTTGGATCAGGGCGCGGGCCCTCACCCCTGCCCTCTCCCAGAGGGAGAGGGAGTCAAGCCAGAGCGACCGATCGCCCTCGCCCCTGTGGGGAGAGGGAGGGGTGAGGGGCCTCTGCAGCATGCTCTGCAGCATGTACACAGTCAGGTGCCGGTGCATGGCGGCCCGGACGCGCTGGGCGTGCCGCTGCACGACTTTTCCACCAATGCCAATGCCTGCGGGCCTTGTCCCGTGGCCTTGACTGCGTTGCGGCAGGCCGGGCACCGCCACTACCCCGACCCGGCCTACACCGCGTTGCGCGCCCTGCTGGCGCAGTGGCATGGCGTGGCGCCGGGGCGCGTCGTGATTGCGGCCAGCGCCAGTGAGTTCATTCATCGCATCACCGCCCATGCCGCGCGCAGCGGCCTGCGCCACGCCCGGCTGCCGGCGCATGGCTATGGCGACTATGCCCGCGCTGCGCGCAACTGGGGGCTGGCCGGTGCCACAGCGCCCGGCACAACGCCCGGCACGGAGCCGGCGCTGCACTGGGCCTGTGAGCCATCCAGCCCGCTGGGCCAGGCGGATGCCGCTCTGGCCGCATGGGCGCAAGCGCTGGGCAGCGGCGCGCTGCGCGTGCTGGACTGTGCTTATGCCCCGCTGCGCCTGGACGGCCTGGCCACGGCGCTGCCCGAAGGCGTGTGGCAGCTGTGGTCGCCCAACAAGGCCCTGGGCCTGACGGGGGTGCGCGCGGCCTATGCGATTGCGCCGCCTGTAGCCGTGGTGGATGGCAGCGTGGCGGCGCTGCAGGCGCTGGCGCCGTCCTGGCCGCTGGGGGCGGATGGTGTGGCGCTGCTGACGGCCTGGGTGGGGGCCGATGCGCAGGCCTGGCTGGCGCAGTCGCTTGTCACGCTGCGCGAATGGAAGACGGCGCAAATACAGCTGTGCGCGGATCTGGGCTGGGCGGTGCTTCCCGGCAGCCTGGCCAACTTCTTCACCGCCCGCTTGCCTGGCTGCGATCTGGACGCAGCCTTGCCGGCCCTGCGCGCGCAGGGCATCAAGCTGCGCGACTGCGCATCGTTTGGCCTGCCTGGCCATGTGCGCCTGGGCGTGCTGGCGCCGGATGCGCAGGCAGCGCTGGCGCTGGGCTGGCGACAATGCGCGGCATGACAAACAAGACATTACCCGGCCCGGCGCGCGCCATCATGGTGCTGGGCACCAGCAGCGGCGCTGGCAAGAGCTGGCTGGCCACGGCGCTGTGCCGCTACTACAGCAACCAGGGCCTGAAGGTGGCGCCGTTCAAGGCGCAGAACATGAGCAACAACGCGCGCGTGGTGGCGGGGTCGGGCGGGCAATCGGTCGCTCTGTATTTACCCCTTCCCCCTTTGGGGGAAGGCAGGGATGGGGGCCGCGTTGACTCAGGCGCAACGCTTGAAAAAACAGACCGTGGCGGCCCCCACCCCCACCCTCCCCCAGAGGGGGAGGGAGCAAAGTGGTGCCCCGCCCCAGAGGGGCGAGGGCGATCGGTCGCGCCGTCTGTACTCCCCCCGGGAGAGGGCAGGGGTGAGGGCTTGAGCGATGCTGACAACTTCGCTGCCCTGGGCGAAATCGGCAGCGCCCAATACTTCCAGGCGCTGGCCGCACGCGCCACGCCCGATGTGCGCATGAACCCGCTGCTGCTCAAGCCCGAGGCCGACACGCACAGCCAGGTGGTGCTGCTGGGCCAGGTGAGCGAGGTTCTATCCGCCATGCCCTGGCGCGGGCGCAGCCAGCAGGTGTGGCCGCAGATTGCCGCCGCGCTGGACGCGCTGCGCGCAGAGAACGACGTGGTGGTCATCGAGGGCGCGGGCTCGCCGGCCGAGATCAACCTGATGGACAGCGACGTGGTGAATCTGCGCGTGGCGCGCCATTGCGGTGCGCGCTGCCTGCTGGTGACCGACATCGACCGCGGCGGCGCCTTTGCCCACCTGTACGGCACCTGGGCGCTGCTGCCCGAGGCCGATCGCGCGCTGATCCAGGGTTTTGTGCTCAACAAGTTCCGCGGCGACGCGGCGCTGCTCGCGCCCGCGCCGCAGCTGCTGCAGGAGAAAACCGGCGTGCCCGTGGTCGCCACCATTCCCATGCAATGGAACCATGGCCTGCCCGAAGAGGATGGTGTTTTTGACACCCGCAGCACGGGGCGCGGCGCCATCCACACGCGCATTGCCGTCGTGGCCTATCCGCGCATCAGCAACCTGGACGAGTTCCAGCCCTTGAAGAACGTCCCCGGCGTGCACCTGACCTGGGCGCGCAGCCCGGCGGACGTGGAGGGCGCCGACTGGATCATCCTGCCCGGCAGCAAGGCCACGGCCGCCGACCTGGCCTGGCTGCGCGCGCAGGGGCTGGACTCGGCCGTGGCCCAGCACGCCGCCCGTGGCGGCCGCGTGCTGGGCATCTGCGGCGGCCTGCAGATGCTGGGCGAGGCGCTGATCGACACCGTGGGCGTGGACGGCAACGGCCCAGGCCTGGGCCTGCTGCCGCTGGTGACGAGTTTCGAGGCGACGAAGACCGTGCGCCACACACAGGCGCGCTTCGGCGACGTGTTGGGGGCTTGGGGGCATTTAAGCGGCGTGGCCGTGCAGGGCTACGAAATCCACCACGGCCAGACCGCCCAGCACCCGGCCATGGCCGCCAAGGGCGACGTGGCCCGCGAGCTGATCCCCGGCCTTGCCTGGCAGAACCCGGCCGGCAATGTGCTGGGGCTGTATCTGCATGGCTTGTTTGAAGATGCGGCCGTGCTGCGGGCGCTGTTCGGTGCCGATGCGCCCACGCTGGAGCAGGTGTTCGAGCGCATGGCCGAGGGCGTGGGCCAGTGGTTTGCGCCCGAGGCGCTGGCGCTGCCGTGATCCAAGAGTTGAAGTGAACTTGCCTGATGAGCAACATGTCTCAGGTCAAACCGCGGGCCCTCACCCCCACCCTCTCCCAGAGGGAGAGGGAGTAATACCGGCGCCACCGATCGCCCTCGCCCCT
>JAFEER010000225.1 GCA_018240985.1 Pseudomonadota bacterium | reverse complement strand
GACATCGCCCGCCTGGCGCGCGACATGATGGGCGGCAACGGCATCAGCGACGAGTTCGGCGTGGCGCGCCACCTGGTGAACCTGGAGGTGGTCAACACCTACGAGGGCACGCACGACGTGCACGCACTCATCCTGGGCCGCGCCCAGACCGGCATTGCGGCATTTGCCAATTGAGGCTGAACGGCAATCCCCCCTCGGCCTCTGATAAAAAGAATAGCTGCCAGCGCTTGCCACGCAAGTGCTGGTAGCATTTCCGGGCATTCATTCAGACCTCGATACAGGAGACGAAACCAATGATCCGTCGCAACACCCTTGCACTGTGCATCCTGGCCGTGTTCGGCACCGCCGCCGCCCACGCCCAGTCCTACCCCAGCAAGCCCATCCGCCTGCTGGTGCCCTTTGCCGCCGGCGGCACCACCGATCTGATCGCCCGCGTGGTGGCCGAGCCCCTGGGCCGCGAGCTGGGTCAGCCCGTGGTGGTGGACAACAAGGGGGGTGGTGGCGGCATCATTGGCGCAGCCGAGACGGCACGCGCCACACCCGACGGCTACAACCTGGGCGTGGCCACCGTGTCCACCACGGCCACCAACCCGGCCATCAACCCCAAGATCCCTTACAACGTGTTCACCGATTTCACGCCCATCGTGAACATCGCGGCCACGCCCAATGTCATTGCCGCCAATCCGCAATTCGTGGGCAAGGACTACAAGGGCTTTCTCGCCGAGGTCAAGCAGAACCCAGGCAAATACTCCTTCGGCTCGCCCGGCACCGGCAGCATCGGCCACCTGATGATGGAAATGTTCATGCTGGAGACAGGCGCCAAGATGACCCACGTGCCCTACCGCGGCTCGGGCCCTGCGCTCAACGATGCCGTGGCGGGCCAGATTCCGCTGATCTTCGACAACCTGCCCTCGGCCCTGCCCTTCATCAAGGAAAAGCGCCTCACGGCCCTGGTGGTGGCCGCACCCCGGCGCCTGGCCGTGTTGCCGGACGTACCCACGCTGGCCGAGGTGGGTGCGCCCAACGTGAACCGCATGGCGTACTACGGCATCGTCGGCCCCAAGGGCCTGCCCAAGGACATCGTGGACAAGGTGAACGCCGCCGTGCACAAGGTGCTGAAGGATCCGGCAGTGCGCAAGCGCATCGAGGACACGGGCTCGCTGATCGTGGCCGACACCCCGGAGAAGTTCGCCCAGGAAATCAAGGCCGAATACACCGCCTACAAGAACGTGGTGGACAAGCAGAAGCTCACGCTCGATTGAGCCCCTGTTCCAGACCTGAAGCCCCGTCGCGACGGGGCTTTTTGCTGTCCGTCAAATACCTGACACAGACCGACACAATCGTGAACAATGGGCAAAGTCGGGTAGAACAGCGGGCCCCGGGTCAACCAAAATGCAGCGCGGCGCGTATCAGAATCGGGTGCCGCCCCAACGCTTGCGGTCGGCTTCATCACCACCTCGGAATCGCCACATGCCCCTCTCACGTCTGCCCCTGCGCATCGCCATGGCTGGTGTACTGGGCTCGCTGCTCGCGGGCTGCGTCGCCGTCCCGGGTGATGGCTACTACGAGGGCGGCGGCGGTGGTGGGGGCTACTACCCCGGCACCTCATCGGTCACGGTCTACGAGCAGCCGGGCGTGATCTACGGCGCACCGCCCGTGGGTTGGCGCAACTACCCAGCCCCGCCGGTTGGCTGGCGCGAGGAGGCCTGGCGCGAACGCCAGTGGCGCGAATTCCGTGAGCGCGATGCCTACCAACGCCGCGAAATGGATCGCCGCCGTGACGCACAGCGTTGGGAGGCCGATCGCCAGCGCGAACAGTTGCAACGCGACGCCGATCGCCAGCGCGAGCAGCAGCAGCGCGACGCCGAACGCAGGCGCGACATGGATCGCCGCGCCTGGGAGCAGCGCCAGCAGCAATACCCCCAGCCCGCGCCGCGTGCGGACATGCGCGATCTGCTCGAGCGCCGGCGCAGCGACCCGCGCCCCGACTGGCGCTGACCCGCCACTACACAAGCGACCTACCAGCATGCACGCACCCGCCTTAGCCGCCGCAACCCTGACCCTGGCCGTCGCCTGCGCCTGCCTGCCCGCAGCCGCCCAAGTGGTGCGCTGCACCGACGCCGCCACCGGGAAAGTCACCTATACCGACGGTGCCTGCCACCGCGGCGATGTAACGCGCGAGGTCGAGGCGCGCAAGACGCCGGAAGAAATCGCCCAGGAGCGCCAGCAGGCCGCCGAGGCCCTGGAGCGCAAACACGAGCGCCAGCAGCAAGAGGCACGCCTGCGCCGCGAGGCCGACCAGGCCGAGCGCGCAGCTTTCAACGCCCAGCCAGCGCCGCGCAGCGACCCGGCCAACAGCGCGCAATGCCAGCGCGCGCGCAAGCAGCTGCAGGACACGCTGGCCAGCATGGGCCAGGGCATGTATGACGAACAGAGCAGGCTCGATACCGCCCAGCGCCAGGCGGATCTGGCCTGCCTGAGTCCCGCCGACTACGCGCGCACCGAGGGCAGCCGTGCCTACCGCCCCGCCTATGCTCCGCCCTATTACGGCCCGCCGGTGACGGTCATTCCGCCGCGCCGCATGCCACCCGGGCCAGCCCTGCCGGCACCCAGGCGCGATATCGTCAACTGCAACGTATTCCGCTGCTACGACGGGCAGGGCAATACCTACCCGCGCTGATGGGACGCCAGCCCCTGGCGCACCGTGGGGTAGCGCAGGCGCAGGCGCAGCTCACGCTGCATGCGCGTGGTCACCAGCCGGCGTGACTCGCCCATGAAGCTCAGCAACGACAGCGGCAACTGCTCCTGCGCCACGCTGCGC
This sequence comes from Pseudomonadota bacterium, assembly GCA_018240985.1. Taxonomy (GTDB): domain Bacteria; phylum Pseudomonadota; class Gammaproteobacteria; order Burkholderiales; family Burkholderiaceae_C; genus Alicycliphilus. The sequence continues at coordinate 1,917 of JAFEER010000225.1, read as the reverse complement.
GGCACGCGTGGTGGACGTGGCAGGCCATACAGGTCGGCCGCCAGGTCGAAGTAGTCGCCCATTTTCATCTCGCTCGCATCGGCCACGTTGTAGGCACGCTGCGGCGCCCCGCGCCACAACGCCGCCACGCAGGCGCGCGCCAGGTCGTCGGCATGGATGTGGTTGGTGTACACGTCATCGGGCTGCGCCAGCACCGGCGTGCCGCGGCGCAGGCGTGCCTCGGGCGTGCCGCCCTCGCGGTCGGGGGCGTAGATGCCGGGCACGCGCAGCATGCTCACGCGCACCCCCGCGCGCCCCAGGTGGCGCATGGCGCCTTCCGCATTCACACGGCGCAGGGCGCGCGGCGTGGCCGGCGCCAGGGTGCGCGACTCGGCCACCCAGGCACCCGCGCAGTCGCCATACACGCCCGTCGTGGAGGCATACACCAGCGCCTGCGGCAATGCGCGCCGGCGCAGCACCCGGGCCAGGGCCAGGCTGCGCGTATCGATATCGCCTGCGCTCGGCGGCGGTGCCAGGTGCAGCACGCGCGTGGCCAGTCCGGCCAGCCGCGCGAGCGAGGCCGCGTCGTCCAGGTTGCCCACCAGCGGCGTGACGCCGGCCGCGCGCAGCTCGGGCACGCGCGCGCTCGACGAGGTCAGGGCCAGCACCCGCGGGCGCCCGGCCAAGCTGCGCGTCGCGCGCAGGCCCACGTCGCCACAGCCGATGATGAGCAGGCGCTGGCGCCGAAAGCGCGCCGGCAGGGCGCCGAGAGGGTTTTGGTTTGAGGGCAAAATCGACTGCTTTGCTTAAGCTAAAAGACGACTCCAAGGATACCGACAGTCATGACCAGCGCCGAGACCGCATTCCAGATCAGCGTACAACCCAGCGGCCGCAGCTTTCAGACCCAGGGCGACGAGGCCATACTCGCCGCAGCCATCCGCAGCGGCGTGGGCCTGCCCTATGGCTGCAAGGACGGCGCCTGCGGCTCGTGCAAGTGCAAGAAGCTAAGCGGCTCGGTGACCCACGGCCCGCACCAGCACAAGGCCCTAAGCGTGGAGGAGGAGGAAGCCGGCTACGTGCTCACCTGCTGCGCCCGGCCGCTGACCGACGTGGTGCTGGAGTCGCGCCAGGTGACGGATGAGAGCGCCTACCCCATCAAAAAGCTGCCGGTGCGCGTGTCCACGCTCACGCGCGCCTCGCACGACGTGATGCAGCTGCGCCTGCAGCTGCCCGCCAACGACCAGTTCCGCTACCACGCCGGGCAATACATCGAATTCATCCTGCGCGACGGCTCGCGCCGCGCCTACTCCATGGCCAATGCGCCGCACACCCAGGAGGCCACGCCGGGCCTGGAGCTGCATGTCCGCCACATGCCCGGCGGCAAGTTCACCGACCATGTCTTCGGCGCCATGAAGGAAAAGGAGATCCTGCGCGTGGAGGGGCCGTTCGGCAGCTTCTTCCTGCGCGAGGACTCCAAGAAGCCCATGATCTTCCTGGCCTCGGGCACCGGCTTTGCGCCCATCAAGGCGCTGATCGAGCGCATGCAGCACAGCGGCATCACCCGGCCCACGGCGCTGTACTGGGGCGGGCGGCGACCGCAGGATCTGTACATGGACGGCTGGATCCGCGAACGCCTGGCCGAGCTGCCCAACCTGTACTACGTGCCCGTCATCTCCGACGCCCTGCCCGAGGACGGCTGGACTGGGCGCACCGGCTTCGTGCACCAGGCCGTGATCGATGACTTTGGCGACCTCTCGGGCTACCAGGTCTACGCCTGCGGCGCGCCCATCGTGGTGGATTCGGCCCGCGTCGCCTATACCCAGCAATGCGGCCTGCCGGCCGACGAGTTCTACGCCGACTCCTTCACCTCCGAGGCCGACAAGCACGGCGGCTGATGGCTTGCCCGCAGCCCGATCCGCACCCATTTTTTTCACCTAG
>JAFEER010000224.1 GCA_018240985.1 Pseudomonadota bacterium | reverse complement strand
AGTTTTGGTCTTGTTTGCCGAATAACAAGGTCACCCAGTTGTCTCCTTGGATCCCTTCGAAACCCCGCGTTTCCGGATCCCTTCAAGCCCAGTCTTTCTGACTGGGCTTTTTTTTGTCCGCTCGCAGATCGCCCTATGCCGTGATGCACAGCGGCTCTAGCGCCAGGCGCAGGCGCTCGGGCAAGGGCCGCGGGTGGCGATCCTCACGCCCCACATAGACATGCACGAAGTGACCGCGGGCGGCAGTCAGGGCTTCGCCCACGGCAAACAGCCCCACCTCATAGCGCACGCTGCTGGAGCCCAGGCGCGCCACGCGCAGGCCGGCCTCGATCTGCTGCGGAAACGCCAGCGGCGCAAAATAGTTGCACTGCGTCTCTATCACCAGGCCGATCGTCTCGCCGTGGTGAATGTCGAGCGCGCCCTGCTCGATCAGGTAGGCGTTCACGGCAGTGTCGAACCAGCTGTAGTAGACGACATTGTTCACATGGCCGTAGACGTCGTTGTCCATCCAGCGCGTGCCAATGGTGCGAAAAGCGCGGTAGGCCTGCCTGGGTTCGGGCACAGGGCGCTGCACGGCGCCAGCGCCTGAAGAGGTATGTATGGCATTCATGGGACGACGATTGTGCCAGCCGCCCCCGTGGCACGTAACACACGGAACATTGGAGCAATAGCCCTAAAAATGTTGCACTGCAGCAAAAAAAGACTTGCAAGTCTCGCCAAAGCCCCTAAAATTCATCCCATGCTGCACTGCAACATGACTCAAGGGTCAGTCAGGGCAGTCCTCTTAACCCGCCCGCTAGGGCATTTCAATTGGAGTATTGACATGACACTGAACCGCGAACAATTCCTGGCTTCCCAAAAGGCTAACGTCGAGACCCTGTTCGGTCTGACCAACAAGGCTTTCGAAGGCGTTGAAAAGCTGGTGCAACTGAACGTTGCCGCCTCGCGCGCCGTTCTGACCGAAGCCGCTACCCACACGCAAGCCGTGCTGTCCGTCAAGGACGCACAAGAGCTGCTGGCCCTGCAAGCCGGCCTGTTCCAGCCCCTGGCTGAGAAGGTTGCCGCCTACAGCCGCCACGTGTACGAAATCGCCTCCGGCAGCCGTGCCGAGTTCGGCAAGGCCTTCGAATCCCAGGCTGCAAAGGCCCAGCAGAGCTTCACCGACATGGTTGAAACCGCCGCCAAGAACGCTCCCGCTGGTTCCGAAACCACCGTTGCCGTGCTCAAGAGCGCCGTTTCTGCCGCCAACAACGCTTTCGAATCCGTGCAAAAGGCTGTGAAGCAAGCCGGTGAAGTCGCCGAAGCCAACTTCAACGCCGTCGCCGACTCGGCGGTCGCCAACGCTGCCAAGACGGTTGAAGCCGCTGCCCGCAAGCGTTAATGACTCGGCTGCGCACATCGTTGTGCGCAGCTCAGGGTTTTCAGCAAAAACCACACCATTGGTCTTGTTGGCTGAATAACAAGATCACCCAGTTGTCTCCTTGGATCCCTTCGAAACCCCGCGTTTCCGGATCCCTTCAGGCCCAGTCTTTCTGACTGGGCTTTTTTTTGTCCGCTCGCAGATCGCCCCAGGGGAATGCGGTTTTATTTAAGAACGATTCTCGTTTGCCTTATCATCCGCTTCTCCCATCATCGAGAAGGAACAATCGCCCCATGTCCAAACCCATCAAGTCCCTGTTGGCCATCTGCGCATTGGCAGTCGCCGGTATCGCCGGCGCCCAGGAACAGGTCATCAACCTGTACTCCGCGCGCCACTACCCGACGGACGAGGCCCTGTACAGCGGCTTTACCAAGTCCACGGGCATCAAGGTGCAGCGGGTGGACTCCGACGACGCCGGCATCATGGCGCGTCTGAAGGCGGAAGGCTCGGCCTCGCCGGCGGACGTGATCCTGCTGGTGGACGCGGCCCGCCTGTACCGTGGCGAGGTCGATGGGCTGTTTCTGCCCATCCGTTCCAAGGTGCTGGAGGATGCCATCCCCGCCAATCTGCGCGCCACACCGGCGGCCGATGGCGGCATCGCCTGGTTTGGCCTGTCCACGCGCGCCCGCGTCATCGTCTACAACAAGTCCAAGGTGAACCCGAGCGACGTGGACAGCTATGAAAAGCTGGGCGATCCGATCAACAAGGGCAAGCTGTGCATCCGCTCCGGTTCGCACCCCTACAACCTGAGCCTGTTCGGCGCCATCACCGAGCATATGGGCGAGCAAAAAGCAGAAGCCTGGCTCAAGGGTGTGGTGGCCAATCTGGCGCGCCCGCCCAAAGGCGGCGACACCGACCAGATCAAGGCCGTGGCCGCCGGCGAGTGCGACGTCGCCGTGAGCAACAGCTACTATCTGGCGCGCCTGATGCGCTCGGAGAAGCCCGAGGACAAGGCCGTGGTGGACAAGGTGACCGTGGTGTTCCCCAACCAGCAGTCCTGGGGTACGCACCTGAACATCGCCGGCGGCGCCGTCGCGCGCCACACCAAGCACCAGGCGAACGCCATCAAGTTCCTGGAATACCTGGCCAGCCCCGAGGCGCAGAACTACTTTGCCAACGGCAACAACGAATGGCCCGCCGCCAAGGGCGTGGAAGCGGACAACCCGGCCCTCAAGGCCATGACCGGCGGCAAGCCCTTCAAGAGCGAAACCATTCCGATCGGCGCCGTGGGCGCGAACACCACCAAGGTGCAGCAGATGCTGGATCGCGCCGGCTTCCGCTGAGCTGTTGGCGCTCCACAACCCAACCCGGCCTGGCCGGGTTTGCTTTTTTTGACAGCCTACCCTGTGGCGGCGCCATAATTTGCGCTTGCGTCAACGTTACCGTTTGGAGGCAGTGAATGGAAATCAAGGGCAAGGTATTCATCGTGACTGGCGGCGCATCGGGCCTGGGCGAAGGCACGGCGCGCATGCTGGCCGCTGCCGGCGGCGTAGTGGTGATCGCCGACATGCAGGTGGACAGAGGTGAGGCTGTGGCGCGCGACATTGCTGGCGCGTTCGTGCGCTGCGATGTCTCCAGCGAGGCCGACGGCCAGGCCGTAGTGGCCAAGGCGGTTTCGATGGGTAAGCTCATGGGCCTGGTGAACTGCGCCGGCATCGCGCCGGCCGAGAAGACCGTGGGCAAGAACGGGGCGCACGCACTGGCTACGTTCAGCAAGACCATCACCATCAACCTGATCGGCAGCTTCAACATGATCCGCCTGGCCGCCGAGGCCATGAGCAAGAACGAGCCCGAGGCCACGGGCGAGCGCGGCGTGCTGATCTCCACCGCCAGCATCGCTGCCTACGACGGCCAGATTGGCCAGGCAGCCTACTCTGCCTCGAAGGGCGGCGTGGTCGGCATGACCCTGTCGATTGCACGCGACCTGGCCAAGAGCGGCATCCGCAACATGACCATCGCCCCCGGCATCTTCGGCACGCCCATGCTGTTCGGCATGCCCCAGGAGGTGCAGGACGCGCTGGCCGCCAGCGTGCCTTTCCCCAGCCGCCTGGGCCGGCCCGAGGACTACGCCAAGCTCGCGCGCCACATCATTGAGAACGACATGCTCAACGGCGAGGTGATCCGCCTGGACGGCGCCATCCGCTTGGCACCGAAGTAATGCGGTTTTAGTAGCGCGTTACGCCCGGCACGCCTGCGCTGCAGGCGTTTTTCCATTTCGACCGGAGCAGAGATCGGGATAGGGGGGAGCCGACTGGCTCCGCCCCTCCCACACCACCCGGCATGCGGGTCCGCACCGGGCGGTTGCAGTAGTTGAGGTCATCAGGCTTGTAGTTACCCGATCCAACGCCCAGGTT
>JAFEER010000223.1 GCA_018240985.1 Pseudomonadota bacterium | reverse complement strand
TGGCCGAGGGCTGCGGCCTGCGCGAGACAGCCGCGCGGGCGGCCCTGGCGGGCATTGCGCAGGTCAGTGACGTGGCGCTCCTGAAGCGGCTACGTTCATGCGGTCTGTGGTTCGAGTGGTTGGCGCAACGCTTGCGACAAGCTCCTGAGCTCAATACGCAGGCCTTGCCCGAGTCGCAAACGATGCTTGGCGGGCGCAGGCTGCGCGTGGTCGACGGCAGCGTCGTGAGCGAGCCCGGCCCCACCGGCTCCCAATGGCGGCTGCACTACGCTATCGGGCTGCCCGATCTGCAGTGCCAGGAAGTCCATCTGGGCCCCTGCAGCCAGGGCGAGACGCTCAAGCGCTTTGAGGTGCAGGCCGGCGATGTCTTCATGGCCGATCGTGGCTACGCCCATCCGGCAGGCATCGCCCATGTCGTGCAGCAGGGCGGCGACGTGATCGTGCGCTTGAACCTGGTGACGCTGCCGCTTTACGAGCCACAGGCGCCAGGCTGCAAGGCGCAGCGGTTGGACATCCTGGCGCGTGCGCGCACCCTGAAGACGGGGCAGGCCATGAACTGCAGTGCCTGCGTGCACCCCAAGACCGAGGCGGCTGCCACGGCGGACAAGCGTGCTGGGTCAGTGATCACCGGGCGCCTGTGCATCATCCGCAAAAGCGAGGCGGCAGCGGCCAAGGCGCGCGAGCGCGTGCGGCGCGAAAGCCAGCGTGGCGGCTCGGCGCTACAGCCCCAGACACTGGAAGCGGCCGAGTACGTCTTTGTCTTCACGACCTTGCCCGAAGATATCAGTGCCGCGCAGGTGCTGGAGATCTACCGCCTGCGCTGGCAAATCGAGCTGGAGTTCAAGCGCCTGAAGTCCCTCATTGCGCTGGGGCACCTCAAGAAGCGCGATGCACAAGCGGCTCGAAGTTGGCTGCAAGGAAAGCTGCTCGTAGCCCTGCTTGTCGCTCGCTTGATCGCTCATGCCGAGCGCGTTTCCCCCTGGGGGTACGACATCTGGCAATTCCAACAAGGAGCGCGACTCGTGTCTGTGGCGTGAAACCGCGTTGATGCGCGACCTGCTGTGCCGGGCGCTGACGCCCACGGTGACCCTCAGGGGTACCATAGAGCAATGGCAGTGCGTGCGCAGACAGCTGGCCGAGCCGCCCCGAAAGAGAACGCAGCAAAGGGTGCGAGCGCGAGTTATTTTAAGTTAGCGCTTATGGGCGAAGGCCGGAATCCATGACTAAATTGCTGTGCGACGTGCACTGGATCCCGGGCTTCGCCGGGATGACGATCAACCGTTTGCCGGCTTGGCCTTTATTCCCGCCAGTGTTCGGCCACCCAGGTGGCGGGCTCGATATGCCGAAAGCGCCGGTTGCGCCGCCCGGCCAGGGCATCCGGCGGGTTGCATTCGCCGTGGAAGATGACAATGCGCGCGCCCTGCGGCACGAAAGGCGGCTTCCAGTAGTTGGTAGGCCAGGGCGGAATGCCGTGGTACTTGAAGCTCGGGCACCATTCCTTGGGCCAGTATTTCAGCTTGCCCTGCTTGTGCAAGAAATCCGACAGGTAGGCCTGTTCGTTGCGGAACTGGCGCCTGATTTCTTTAAAATGGCCGCGGAAATATTCCAGCACATCCGGGTGCGCCCCCAGCTCGAAGCGGTACACCGAGGAGTTGCCGGTGATGCGCCAGGGGCGCTTGTAGTCGTGGATGATGAGAAACTCGCCCGGCACGCTGAAGAAGCCATCCAGGCTGCCGGTGACCACCACGTCCACATCCAGAAACAGCGCCGTGCCCTTCAATCCATGCAGGTCGCCGGCAAAGGTTGCGAGCTTGTTCCAGCCGCGCTCGGGAATGCCTGCGGGCAGGTTCAAAGGCGGTATCGGCAGGCATTGCACCTCGGGCCGGATGCCGGTGCCGTCATCGGTCAGGCAGACGAAGTTGAAATCTCCCGTCAGATGGCGGCGCACCATGGCATAGAGCCGGTTGACGTATTCGGGGCCGTACTTGGTGCCCCACTTCATGCACAGAATGTGGCGCTGGCGCGGCGACGTCATGACTGGCCCTGGGTTTTCTTGATGGACTTCTGCTTCGGCTTGGCGCGCTTGATCTGGCCGCCCGATGTCAGGCGCTGGTTGCCCAGCACGCGCAGCTGCTTGACCTCGGGGCGCTGGCCAGGCCGGCCAAACTTGAGCAGTTTCACGTCGCGCGGGCCGCTCTTGCGGTCGTCATCCGCGGCCTTCTGCTTGGCCGGCTGCGGGCGCCAGAGCACCAATAGCTTGCCGATGTGCTGGATGGGAGCGGCATTCAGGTCTGCAGCCAGCTGCTGGTACATGGCCTCGCGCGCGGCGCGATCGTCGCCGAGCACGCGCACCTTGATGAGGCCATGGGCGTTCAGCGCGGCGTCGATTTCCTTTTGAACGGCCGTTGTAAGGCCGTCGGCTCCGATCATGACCACGGGGTCAAGATGGTGGGCGTTGGCGCGATGTTCCCGACGCTCGGCCGGAGTCATTTGAATTTGGGGCATAGCCCGTATTATCTCAAGGCATGAAAGTTCAGACGAAAAGCAAGAAGGTCAACAAGGCATGGCTCAACGACCATGTCAACGACCCATACGTGAAACTTGCACAAAAGGAGGGCTACCGCGCCCGGGCGGCCTACAAGCTCAAGGAGATCGACGAACAGTTCGGGCTCATCAAGCCCGGCCATACGGTGGTAGACCTGGGTTCATCGCCGGGGGCGTGGAGCCAGTATGTGCGCCGGCGCCTGTCACCCGGCGGCGCCGCCGCCGGGCAGCTGGCGGGCCGCATCATCGCCTTGGACATTTTGCCCATGGAGCCCATCGAGGGCGTGCTGTTCCTGCAGGGCGACTTTCGCGACGATGAGGTGCTGGCGCGCCTGCAGCAGGCCGTGCAGGGCCGGCCTGTGGATGTGGTGGTGTCGGACATGGCCCCCAATCTCTCGGGCGTGGAGTCGGTCGATTCCGTGCGCATCGCGCATCTGATCGAACTGGCGCTGGACTTTGCCGTGCACCACCTGAAACCCGACGGCGCATTGGTCGTCAAGCTGTTCCATGGCAGCGGCTATACGCAGCTGGTGCAACTGTTCAAGGACACTTTCCGCGTGGTGAAACCGGTGAAGCCCAAGGCCTCGCGCGACCGGTCATCCGAGACCTTTTTGGTCGGAATAGGGCTCAAGCAGCTGGCCTGATCGTTTGACCATGGGCCACGACGGGGTAAATCGAAGGCCGAACCGCGGTTGAAACGCCTAAAATGAACCCCAAATGCGCTGGGACATCTGCAGGATGGCGTCCCGGCCGTTCACATTTTTCTGAATCTGGAGCCCCGCTTGAATAATCAGTGGTTTTCAAAAGTCGCCGTCTGGCTGGTCATTGCCATGGTGCTTTTTACGGTGTTCAAACAGTTTGACACCCGCACGGGTATGGGCGCCGGGGCGATAGGCTACTCCGAGTTCCTGGAAGACGTGCGCAGCCACCGCATCAAGTCTGCCACCATCCAGGAAGGCCAGGGCGGCAGCACCGAGATCGTGGCCGTCACCAATGACGACCGGCGCGTGCGCACCACGGCCACCTACCTCGACCGCGGCCTGATTGGCGACCTGATCAACAACAACGTCAAGTTCGACGTGCGCCCGCGCGAGGAAGGCTCGCTGCTGATGACGCTGCTCGTCAGCTGGGGTCCGATGCTGCTTCTGATCGGCGTCTGGGTGTACTTCATGCGCCAGATGCAGGGCGGCGGCAAGGGCGGGGCGTTCAGCTTCGGCAAGTCCAAGGCGCGCATGCTCGACGAAAACAACAACACCATCACCTTTGCCGACGTGGCCGGTTGCGACGAGGCCAAGGAAGAGGTCAAGGAGGTGGTGGACTTCCTGAAGGATCCGCAGAAGTTCCAGAAGCTCGGCGGCCGCATCCCGCGCGGCCTGCTGCTGGTCGGGCCCCCGGGCACGGGCAAGACGCTGCTGGCCAAGTCCATCGCCGGCGAGGCCAAGGTGCCGTTCTTTTCCATCTCGGGTTCCGACTTCGTGGAAATGTTCGTCGGCGTGGGCGCGGCCCGCGTGCGCGACATGTTCGAGAACGCCAAGAAGAACGCGCCCTGCATCATCTTCATCGACGAAATCGACGCCGTGGGGCGCCAGCGTGGCGCGGGCCTGGGCGGTGGCAACGACGAGCGCGAGCAGACGCTGAACCAGATGCTGGTCGAGATGGACGGCTTTGAGACCAACCTGGGCGTGATCGTGGTCGCCGCCACCAACCGCCCCGACATCCTGGACGCAGCCCTGTTGCGCCCGGGTCGTTTTGACCGCCAGGTTTACGTGACGCTGCCCGACATCCGCGGCCGCGAGCAGATCCTGAACGTGCACATGCGCAAGATCCCCGTGGGTCAGGACGTCAATCCCGCCATCATCGCGCGCGGCACGCCGGGTATGTCCGGCGCCGACCTGGCCAACCTGTGCAACGAGGCCGCCCTGATGGCCGCGCGCCGCAACGCGCGCACCGTGGAGATGCAGGACTTCGAGAAGGCCAAGGACAAGATCATCATGGGCCCCGAGCGCAAGAGCATGGTCATGCCCGAGGAGGAGCGCCGCAACACCGCCTACCACGAAGCCGGCCACGCCCTGATCGGCAAACTGCTGCCCAAATGCGACCCGGTGCACAAGGTCACCATCATCCCGCGCGGCCGCGCCCTGGGCGTGACCATGAGCCTGCCCGAGAAGGACCGCTACTCCTACGACAAGGAGTACATGCTGAACCAGATCGCCATGCTGTTCGGCGGCCGCATCGCCGAAGAAGTCTTCATGCACCAAATGACCACGGGTGCAAGCAACGACTTCGAGCGCGCCACCTCCATCGCCCGCGACATGGTCACGCGCTACGGCATGACCGAAGCCCTGGGCCCCATGGTCTATGCCGAAAACGAAGGCGAGGTGTTCCTGGGCCGTTCGGTCACCAAGACCACCAATATGAGCGAACAGACCATGGAAAAGGTGGATGCCGAGGTGCGCCGCATCATCGATGAGCAATATGCCCTGGCGCGTGGCCTCATCGAAGAGAACCAGGACAAGATGCACGCCATGGCCAAGGCCATGCTGGAGTGGGAGACCATCGATGCCGAGCAGCTGGACGACATCATGGCCGGCCGCGAGCCACGCCCACCCAAGGACTGGACGCCACGCACGCCCTCGTCGGGTGGCGATGGCTCCGGTGGCGGCACCCCCGCGGTGAAGCCGGATCCATCACCGTCAGCAGCGTGATCGCTACGGCAGGCGTGTAAAGACGGGGCCTTGTGCCCCGTTTTGCCGTCTGCCGGGTATTCCTTGACAAGCATTTCTTGACCACCATGCTTTGGCAAACCTCCCGCTTTGACCTGAACCTGACGCGTCCGCAAGTCATGGGCATCGTCAACGTCACTCCAGACTCCTTCTCCGATGGCGGCCAGCACGCCAGCACGGTTGAGGCGCTGCGCCACTGCGAACGGCTACTCAAGGACGGTGCCGACATCCTGGATATCGGCGGCGAGTCCACCCGCCCCGGCAGCCCGGCCGTGCCTCTGGACGAGGAGCTGGCACGCGTAGTGCCGCTGGTGCACGAGGCCGTGCAGCTGGGTGTCCCGGTGTCCGTGGATACCTACAAGCCCGAGGTCATGCGGGCCGTCCTGGATCTGGGGGCGGATATCGTCAACGATATCTGGGCCCTGCGCCGGCCGGGGGCGCTTGAGGTCGTGGCGCGCCATCCGCGTTGCGGTGTGTGCCTGATGCACATGCACCGCGATCCGCAGACCATGCAGAGCGCGCCTATGCGCGGCGATGTAGTGCCGCAGGTGCTGCAGTTTCTAGAGCAGGCTGCACAAAATCTGCAGGGGCAGGGCGTACACAGGAACCGCATTGCGCTGGATCCTGGCATAGGCTTTGGCAAGACCGTGGAGCAAAACTTCGCTTTGCTGAAGCGCCAGGAAGCGTTGGCTGCGGCCGGTTTTCCACTGCTGCTGGGCTGGTCGCGCAAATCGTCCATCGGCGCTGCGCTGCAAGGCGACGCACCCGAGCCGCCGCCTCCTGACCAGCGTGTGATCGGTAGCGTGGCCGCGGCCCTGATGGCGGTCGAGCGCGGTGCGCATATCGTGCGCGTGCATGACGTGCGCGAGACGGTGCAGGCACTCCAGGTGCTGGCAGCCGTGTACGCGGCCGCTTGAGCAGAAGCGGGCAAGGTTTTTTTTCTGCCAGCAAATTTTGTTTGACATAAATCACCTATAAAAAAGCGGGACTTATGGTTGAATGACAGCCTCACGTAATGGAGAGCTGACATGGATTTCACACGACGTCAATGGATGGGTGCCGGTCTCGCTGGCGCTATGGGAGCGGTTGCTGCCGGTTTTGAGCTGTCGCCCCTGTTCAAGGCATTTGCGGCGGAGCCCGATGCCGCCGCGCAACTGGCGGCGCTCAAATCTTTCAGTGGCAAGGTGTATCACGCCACGCATTACGGGCCGATGATCGCCACGGTGGAGCAGGGCCGTATCGTCAAGATCGACGCACAGGCCAGCGACAAAATGCCTACCGCCATGCTGACCGAGGGCATGCTGGATCGCGTCTACGACAAGACCCGCATCACCGGCCCGATGGTGCGCAAGTCCTATCTGGAGTGGGAACAGAACGGCCGCAAGGGCAGCAACAAGCCCGAACTGCGCGGCAAGGACGAGTGGGTGCAGGTGAGCTGGGACACGGCCTTGGGCCTGTCCGCCAAGGCCATTCTTGACACCATTGAAAAATACGGTAACGAGGGCTGCTTCTCCAGCTCCTACGGTGGCTGGTCGCACGCGGGCATTTTCCGCCCCAATGTGCTGCAGGGGCGTTTCTTCAATCTGCTCGGAGGTTGCTCCATCACCACCGGCGACTACTCTGCCGGCGCGGGCCAGATCATCATGCCCATGGTGATCGGCGACATGGAGGTGTATTCGGCCCAGACTGCATGGGAACAGCTGCGTGACAACACCGAACTGGTGGTGTTCATCGGCTGCGACCCGGACAAGAACAACCGCATCGAGTTCACCGTTTGCGACCATGAGATGTACGCCGGCTGGGATGCCATCAAACAGGCGGGCTGCAAGTTCATCTCGATCAACCCCCAGGTCACCACCACCGACGAGAAGATGGGTTCGGAGTGGGTGCGCATCATCCCCAACACCGACACTGCGCTGTTTTTGGCCATGAGCTACCACCTCATCAGCCAGAACAAGCACAACCAGGCCTTCCTCGACAAGTACACGGTGGGCTTCGACAAATTCCGCGCCTACCTGGAAGGCAAGGACAAGGACGGCACCCCCCCGAAGACGCCCGAGTGGGCGGCCAAGATCACCGGCATCCCGGCGGCCAAGATCCGCTCGCTGGCCGAGTTGATGGCATCCAAGCGCACCCAGCTGTGCGGTTCCTGGGCGATTCAGCGCGCGCACCATGGCGAGATGCCTTACTGGGCCATCGTCAACTTCGCCTCTGTGCTGGGCAACATCGGCTTGGCCGGCCAGGGCGTGGGCTTTTCCTGGCACTATGGCGGCGGCGGCACGGCGCAGTCGGGTGGCACCGCACCCACCGGCCTGTCGCAAGGCCGCAATCCGGTCAAGAAGATTTGCCCCGCCTCGCGCATTAGCGAGATGCTGCTCAATCCCGGCAAAGAGTTCACCTACAACGGCAGCAAATACACCTACCCCCATGTCAAGCTGATCTACAACGCTGGCAACAACGCCTACTCGCATCAGCAGGACTTGAACGAGCTGGCGCGCGCCATCAATGGCGTGGACACCATCATCTGCCAGGAACCCTGGTGGAACGGCTCGGCGCGCTGGGCCGACATCGTGCTGGCCGCCTCCCCCACAGTGGAGAGCGATGACATTACCTCGGCCGGCACCTATAGCATCGACAAGGTGTACGCGATGAAGCAGATCATCGCGCCGCAGCACGATGCGCTGGACGACTATGAAATCTTCCGCCGCCTGTCGGAGCTGTGCGGCGTCGAGTACGCCTTCACCGAGGGCAAGACGCGGATGGACTATGTCAAGGCTGCTTACGAAGCGAGCAGTGCATCCAAACACACGCCCTTCGACAAGTTCTGGGCCGAGGGCATGGCACGTATTCCTGTGCCCAAGGAGGCGCACAAGTGGGTGCGCCATGGCGATTTCCGCGCCGACCCGGTCAAGAATCCGCTGCACACCACCAGCGGCAAGATCGAGATGTATTCTTCCACCATCGAGAAGATGAATATCCCGGACATGCCGCCCATGCCCAAGTGGCAGGAACCGGGCGAATACCTGGGCAACGCCAAGAAGGGCCAGGTACATGTGGTCAGCCCGCACCCTTACTGGCGCCTGCACTCGCAGTTGAACAATTCCGAACGGCTGCGCAAGCGTTACACGGTTCAGACGCGTGAACCGCTCACCATCAGCGTAGAGGACGCCAAGGCGCAAGGCATCAAGGATGGCGACCTGGTCGAGATCTACAACGACCGTGGCGCGCTGGTGGTGGGTGCACGGGTTTCCGACAAGATCATGCCCGGAGTGGTCAGCATCTACGAGGGGGCCTGGCCGCAGCTCGACAGCAAGGGCCGCTGCAACAACGGTCTGGTCAACTTCCTGACCTCAAGCCGGGGCGCCAGCGGCCTCACGCAGGCCACCACGGCCAACACCTGCATTGCATCGATCCGCAAGTGCATCGATGCCGACCCCGGTGGCACCAAGGCCTTCGATCCGCCGAAGATCGTCAAGAGCGACATCAAGTTCGACGAGAAATTCTATGGTGTCGACCGTGCCGTCGCATTGCGCGAGAAGGCAACGGCGTCGTTATCGCCCGCCGAGAAGATCTTCTACCAGCGCTGTACCGTATGCCATGGGCCGCGCGACCCGGCCCAGTTCACCGAAAAGCAGTGGCTCGGCATCACCCCCAGCATGTTCCAGCGCGCCGGCCTGGACGAGGGTGAGCAGAAGATCGTGCTGGACTTCCTGATCAAGAACGCCAAGCATTGAACCAGGCCATAGGCCTATTGCTTCAAGCCCCGCGACGCGGGGCTTTTTTAACCCTGGCAGGCGGCTGATAGACTATAAAAATCATAGCCCCAGGGCAGGAGGACAAGTATGAGCCGCAAATATTTTGGTACTGACGGCATCCGTGGAACGGTGGGCCAGGCACCCATCACGCCAGATTTCGTGCTGCGTCTGGCACATGCCGTGGGGCGCGTGTTGCGCCGTACCCAGGAGCGCCCCACGGTGCTGATCGGCAAGGACACGCGCATTTCGGGCTACATGCTGGAAGCGGCGCTGGAGTCGGGCTTCAATTCGGCCGGGGTTGATGTCGTGCTGCTCGGGCCGTTGCCGACGCCCGGCGTCGCCTACCTCACGCGCGCGCAGCGCGCCAGCCTGGGCGTGGTGATCAGCGCCAGCCACAACCCGTACCCGGACAACGGCATCAAGTTTTTCAGCGCCCATGGCACCAAGCTGCCCGACGCCTGGGAGGAAGAGGTGGAGGCCGCCCTTGAGCAGCCGCCCATGTGGGCCGATTCGGCCAACCTGGGCAAGACGCGCCGGCTGGGCGACGCGGCCGGGCGCTATATCGAGTTTTGCAAGAGCACCTTTGACCATGACATCAGCCTGCGCGGCGTGAAGGTCGTCGTCGATGCCGCCCATGGTGCGGCCTATCAGATCGCACCCATGGTGTTCCACGAGCTGGGTGCCGATGTCATCGCCATCGGCTGCGCGCCGGACGGTCTCAACATCAACCACGAGGTGGGCGCCACCCACCCGCAAGCGCTGGTGCATGCCGTGGGTGCCAACCAGGCCGACTATGGCATTGCCCTCGATGGCGATGCCGACCGCCTGCAGATCGTCGATGCCAATGGGCGCCTGTACAACGGCGACGAGCTGCTGTACCTGATGGCTAGCGATCGCCTGGCGCGCGATGAGCATGTGCCAGGCGTGGTCGGTACGCTGATGACCAATATCGCGGTGGAACAGGCGCTTTTGCGGCGCGGCGTGAAGTTTGTGCGCGCCAAGGTGGGCGACCGCTATGTGCTGGAAGAGCTGCAACGCCAGCACTGGCTGTTGGGCGGCGAAGGCTCAGGCCATCTGCTGGCGCTTGACTGTCACACTACGGGCGACGGGCTGATCAGCGCACTGCAGGTGTTGCAGGCCTGTGTGCGCAGCGGAAAGTCATTGGCGGAGTTGCTCGCCGACGTGCCGCTGTTTCCGCAGGTGTTGCTCAACGTGCGAATCAATCCCGACCAGGACTGGAAGGCCAATACCGCGCTGGCCGACGCCATGAGCGCCGTCCAGGCGGAGCTGGCTGGCAACGGACGCATCCTCGTGCGCGCCAGCGGCACCGAGCCCCTGCTGCGCGTGATGGTGGAGGCGCGCGACGAACAGCAGGCCAGCCGCTGCGCCCAGCGCCTGGCAGACGCGGCACGTGCCGGCTGACGCCCTCAGGCGCGCATGAGCGGCGCGCGTGCTTCGCGCCTCGACAGCCTGAGCACGCCCAACAGCAGGGCGGTGAAGACCAGCGCCGTCAGCGCCAGGGCAGCAGCACCGGCGGCCCAGAACGGGGCTGGGGAGTTGAACGGCCCCCAGCCGCTCAAGCCATGGTAGGTCAGCCTGTAGCCGCCATACAGCCCCACGCCCCACAGCAGCACGCCATAGACCAGCAGCGGCGCGAGTGTGATGCGGTAGCAGCGCAGGACAAAGATGCACAGCGTCTGCAGCGCGTCGGCCACATGGTAGGCAGCCACCCAGGCCAGCAGTGAAGCCGCCAGCGCCACCACATCCGCGTTGCGGGAATACAGGCTGGCAACAGCGTATTTTGTTATAAAAAGAATAGCTGCTAGCGCAAATCCCATAAGCGCTGCAAGCCAAAAACCCTGCAAGGCGACGGCGGCTGCATGTGTCTCGTTGCCAGCGCCGCGCCAAAAGCTCACGCGCGCGCTGGTGGCTATTGCCAGCGACAGCGGCACCATGTACAGAACTGCCGCCAGGTTGGAGGCGATCTGGTGCGCGGCCGAGGCCAGAGTGCCCTGCCGCGCGATGAACAATGCCATCAGCGTGAACGACGTTACCTCGACCAGAATCGACAGGCCCGCCGGCAGTCCCAGCCGCATGAACCGTGCCAGCTGTGCCGCATGGGGCCGCTCCAGTGGCTGCCACAGCTTGAGCGGCGCGTACATGGGGTGGCGGCGCAACATGCTCCAGGCCACCAGCAGCAGGCTGTAGTTGACCACCAGCGTGGCCCAGGCGCAGCCCGCCGCACCCTGGGGGGCAAGGCCCGCACCGCCAAAAGTGAACCAGATCGACAGCGGCACCTTGATGGCCAATGCGCCCACCTGCAGCCAGGTGACCAGCCTCGGGTGGCCCAGGGCCTGGTTCAGCGTGCTGTAGATGCGAAACAGCAACGCGGGCGGCAGGCCGAAGGCGAGTATGGCCAGGTAGGCGCGCACCTCGCCGCGCAGCTCAGGCGGCACCTCGGTCCAGCGCAGGATGGGTTCGGGCAGCAGCAGCAACGCCATGCCCAGCACCGCGGCGGCGCTACAGATGTAGAGCGACTGGCGCACACTGGCGCCAATGGCGGCCTGTGCATTGGCGCCGCGCTGCTCGGCCCACACGGGCAGCAGCGCCTGCAGCACCCCCATCAGCGCCACGTAGACGCTGACGAACACGGCCGAGCCTATGGATAGGGCGGCCAGGGCATGCTGCGCGTAGCGGCCGGCGACGACGGTGTCCGTGACGCCAAAGGCCATCACGGCCAGCTGCCCCGCCAGCACCGTGAGCGCATGGCGCGAGATAGTGGACAGCTCGGACATCAGCGCCCGGTGTCTGTGCGCTGCAGCACCAGTAGCTTGTCGTTGCGATCCGTGGGCCGGCCCACAGCCGCCACTTCTGCCCACTGCTCGGGCGGGAGTACGGTGCCGACCGATGGCGCCGCGTCAGCATCAGCCACCACCCAGTTGCATTGCGGCAGCTCGGTCATGGGGACGATGTGCAGATTGCCGTGGTACATGAGCGCGGCCACCTGGGCACGGCTGAGCCCATAGGCCGCCACGCAACCGGCGTTGTCGGCAATGGCAGCGCGCACCTGGTCTGCCTGCGGCGCCAGGCTGCGGCCGTAGTCCAGCATGGGCAGCCACAGCGTCATGAGCAGCAGCCAGCCCAGGCTGGCGCCACCGGCGGGCAGCACCAGGCTTTTCCAGATGGCAGGGCGGTTGCGTGCCGTGCGCCAGGCCACCAGTGCACACCAGGCCAGGGTGGCCGCAAGCGCCACGCCAAATGCGAGCGCCGAGAACTGCGGCACAAAACCAGGAGCCAGCCGCGCAACGTTGGCTGCCGGCTTGGCAGGCACGCCGGTCTGCACCGACAGCCAGATCACCCAGATGACAATCGCCGAAGCGCTGAAGAACAGCAGCGTGAACCAGTCGATCAACGCCGCAATGCTGCGCCGTAATGTGGGCAGGGCAAAGGCGGCCAGCGCGGCCATGGCCGGCAGGCTAAGCAGCAGGGCGCGGTCGGCCGGACGGGTGCTCAAGGTGGTGCCCAGGGTCACCAAGGTGAACCACAGCGGCAGCCACAGGTGGCGATGCCATGAGCGCGTGAAGAGCAGGTGGCGCCAGCGCCATAGCGTCCATAGTGCCAACGGCCAGGCGGGCCAGCTGAACCAGACCAGCAGGCTCAGCAGGGATCGCCATTCCGATGCGTTGTCGGGGTTGGTGATACGCCAGCGCCACAGATCGAGCTGCAGCGCCAGCGCCGCGGCTGCCAGCACCAGCAGCAGCAAGCCGGCCGTGGCCAGAGTGCGCGTGCGCAGTGACGTATCCGGGCTGTGCCACAGCAGCCAGGCGCTGCCCAGTCCAAGCAGCATGGCAACACTGGGCGCACCGCTGAGCACAAGACCCAACAAGCCTGCTGCAGCCGCAGTCATGGGCCAGGCCATGCGCCAGGGCAGGGCAGCGGTGGCAAAAAACAGCAGCGCCGTGGATGACAGTTGCGTCAGGTATCCCGTGGTTTCATGGGACAGCTGGGCCAGGCCCAGGCAGGCGATGAGTGCGAGCAGGCCGCCATCGGCCATGGCGCGTGCGTAGTCGGTGGGATTGGCCTCTCCGCCAAAAGCAAACGCCACCGGTTGTGCGCCGGGGCTGCGCGCCAGGTAATACACGCCGTACCAGGTCGCCGACAGGGTGATGAGCAGCAGGGCGATAAAGGGCAGGCGTGCCGACAGCTCAATCGGAAGCCAGCCGCCCAGGGCTTCGATGGCCCAGGCTCCCAGCCAGTAGTGCAGCAGGCCGTCGTCGTCGCCGGGCATGCCGGCGAGCAGCGGGTGGAGCCAATCCGTGCGGCCCAGGGCCAGTTCGCGCATGTAGCCAAAGGCGGCCACGTCGTCGCTGCGCCAGGGCGCGCGCCCGACGAAGCCTGCCACCGAATACACCAGGCACAGCAACAGCAATGCCCAGCGCGGCAGCGGCCGCACGGCACTTTGGGCAACGATGGCTGGGGTGGGCAGATTCACGGTAGGGGCTGCTGCTCGTGGATAAGAGCGTGTTTATGATCTTTTCATGGTGCCCGCAAGGCTGCAAAAAGCCGCAATCTAGGCGCCCGTCGCAGCCCATGCTGGCGGCCTGGGCAAGGCGGGCAACGACGAGTGCGGCTTTTTGCTGCCTTGCCCGAAGGGTTGCCCCACAAAGACAGCGTCTGCGGCGTTGCAAATCCTCGCCGGGCCACCAGCCCGGCTGCGGTTTGCTCCTTGCAGCCGCAGCCTTTGTGGGGCAACGGGCACCATGAAAAGATCATAAACACGCTCTAAGTGCAAGAAAAAAGGCAGCGCGGTTGAGCCGGGCTGCCTTTGATGGCTTGCTAGCCTGCCCACGCATCTGTGGGCCGGCCTTGCAGTTTACTTCTTGCCGAAACGGTTGCGGAAGCGCTCCACGCGGCCGCCCATGTTGTCCACGGACTTTTGCGTGCCGGTATAGAAGGGGTGCGACTCGGAGGAAGTGTCCAGCTTGTACAGCGGATATTCCTTGCCTTCGAAGGTTTCGTTTTCCTTCGTGTTCACGCAGGAACGGGTGACGAACTTGAAGCCGTTGGACAAGTCCACGAACAGCACTTCGCGGTAGTTGGGGTGAATGCCTTCTTTCATGGGTTCTCTTTCATGTAAGCGGGAGCCGTGCCGGCCATGCGCAACCATTTGCGCATTCAAAAAACTCGACGTACTTTCCGCAAAAAGCCTTTGATTATCGCATAAACCGCGGATTAACCGCCACGACGCATCATGTCGAAGAAGTCCACGTTGGTCTTTGTGGCCTTCATGTTCTTGATCATCAGCTCCATGGCCTCGATCTCATCCATGTTGTACATGAACTGGCGCAGGATGCGGGTTTTCTGCAGGATTTCGGGTGCCAGCAGCAGCTCTTCGCGGCGCGTGCCGCTCTTGTTCAGCTCGATGGCCGGGAACACGCGCTTTTCATACAGGCGCCGGTTCAGGTGGATTTCGCTGTTGCCCGTGCCCTTGAATTCTTCAAAGATCACCTCGTCCATGCGGCTGCCGGTATCGACCAGGGCCGTGGCGATGATGGTCAGGCTGCCGCCTTCTTCCACATTGCGCGCTGCGCCGAAGAAGCGCTTGGGACGCTGCAG
>JAFEER010000222.1 GCA_018240985.1 Pseudomonadota bacterium | reverse complement strand
AGGGCGCGCATGCTGTCGGTGACCAGCTTGGCCAGTTGCGGGTCGCCCTTGCGGAACATGATGGCGTAGGGCTCGTAGGACAGCAGCTCGCCCACCACGGCCAGGCGCTTGCCCGCGCCCGGGGTCTGCGCCACCAGTCCGTAGAGCAGCACGTCGTCGGTGGCAAAGGCGTCGGCGCCGCCGCCCTCCACCTGGGCAAAGGCCTGGGCATGGTCGGGCGCCTGCACCAGGCTGATGGGCAGCTTGAGGCGCTCGGACAGGTGCTGCATCACCTGCACGTTGGTGGTGCCTGCCGTCACCACCACCTTCTTGTGCGCCAGGTCGCGCCAGTCGCGAATGCCGGCGCCCTTGCGCACCAGCAGGCGCGTGCCGGCGACGAAGATGGTGGGCGAGAAGGCCACGCTCTTTTGCCGCTCCAGGTTGCTGGTGGTGGAGCCGCATTCCAGATCGGCCTGGCCCGAGGTGATGGCCTGCATGCGCGTGGCCGATGTCACCGGCACCCAGCGTATCGTGAGCGGCCGCTGCACCGCCGCCTCCACCGCGCGCACCAGGGACTTGCAGAGCTCGATGGAATAGCCGATGGGCTGGCCGCGCGCGTCCAGGTAAGAAAACGGCACCGAGCTGTCGCGGTAGGCCAGCGCGATGGCACCGCTGGCGCGCGCCTGGGCCAGGGTGCCGGTGAGCGCCTGGGGGCCGGCGCTGCTGGCAAAGTTGCTGCCCTCGTCCTGCGCCTGCACGGCCAGCGCCGCCAGCAGGGGCAGCGCGCACAGCAGGCGGGTGATGTGGCGCAGGGCTTTCATGCCAAGTCCGGGCCGGGGACGGGGTGGGCGCGTTCCGCGGCTTCGGCATCCATGCGCTGCTCATGCTGCGCGGCCTCTTCGGGGCTCAGCAGCTGATCCTCCCACTTGGCGACGACGGCGCTGGCGATCGAGTTGCCCACGGCGTTGGTGGCCGAGCGGCCCATGTCGAGGAAGGTGTCCACGCCCAGGATCAGCAGCAGGCCGGCCTCGGGAATGTCGAACTGGTTCAGCGTGGCGGCAATCACCACCAGCGAGGCGCGCGGCACGCCGGCCATGCCCTTGGAGGTGAGCATGAGGATCAGCAGCATGGTGATCTGCGTGGCCAGCGGCAGGTGGATGTCATAGGCCTGGGCGATGAACAGCGTGGCGAAGGTGCAGTACATCATGGAGCCGTCCAGGTTGAACGAATAGCCCATGGGCATGACGAAGCTGGAGATCTTGCGCTTGACGCCAAAGCGATCCAGCGCGTCCAGGATCTTGGGGTAGGCGGCCTCGGAGCTGGCGGTGGCAAAGGACAGCATGAAGGCCTCCTTGATCAGCACCATGAGCCGGAAGATGCGCGGCCCCAGGAACACGAAGCCTGCCAGGATGAGCAGCCCCCACAGGATGAACAGGCCCAGGTAGAAGTCGCCCATGAACACGGCGAACTTCAGCAAAATGCCCAGGCCGTTCACCGCCACCGTGGCCGCCATGGCCGAGAGCACGGCCAGCGGCGCCAGCTTCATCACGTAGCCGGTGATCTTGAGCATGACATGCGCCAGCTCCTCCACCACCAGCACCAGGGTCTTGCCCTTTTCGCCCAGCGCCGCCAGGGCCACGCCGAAGAACATGGAGAACACCACGATCTGCAAAATTTCGTTGTTGGCCATGGCCTCGGCGAAGGACTTGGGCACCAGGTGGTTCACGAACTCCTTGAGCGTGAACTTGGCCGTCGCCAGGTTGGTGGCCGCGCCCACGTCGGGCAGCGGCAGGCCCAGGTTGTGGCCGGGCTGCAGCCAGTTGGCCAGCACCAGGCCCAGCACCAGCGACACCAGCGAAGCGGTGACGAACCACAGCATGGCCTTCAAGAACACCCGCCCCACCGAGGCCGCATCGCCCATGTGCGCAATGCCCACCACCAGGGTGGAGAACACCAGCGGCCCGATCAGCATCTTGATCAGGCGCAGGAACACGTCCGAGAGGATGGAGATGTAGCCCGCCACCTCCTTGGCCGCCTGCTTGTCGGGGAAGTTGACGAAGACAAAGTAGCCCACGCCTATGCCGACCAGCATGGCGACGAGAATCAAATAGGCAGGCGGTATACCTCTTTTTTGCGGGGCGCTGGCGGTCATGGGGCGTCCTTCCGGAATGCGGGGTTGTTCTTCTTAGCCGGGAATCTGCAGGCCGCGCTGCACCGCAGGGCGCTCGACAAAGGCGGCGAGCGCGCGCTGCACCTGCGGAAAGTCGGCCCAGCCGACAAGCTCGCCGGCATCGTAGAAGCCCACCAGATTGCGCACCCAGGGAAAGACGGCCATGTCGGCAATGGTGTAGTCGCTGCCCATGATCCATGCGCCGGCCGTCAGGCGCTGCTCCAGCACGCCCAGCAGGCGGCGCGATTCGGCCGCGTAGCGCTCGCGCGGGCGCTTGTCCTCCCAGTCCTTGCCGGCAAATTTGTGGAAGAACCCCAGCTGGCCGAACATCGGCCCCACGCCGCCCATCTGCCACATCAGCCACTGCAGCGTCTCGTAGCGCGCCGCCGCGTCCTGGTGCAGAAAGCGGCCAGTCTTCTCGGCCAGGTAGATCAGGATGGCGCCGGACTCGAACAGCGCCAGCGGCTTACCCCCCGGGCCGTTCGGGTCGAGGATGGCCGGAATCTTGTTGTTCGGGTTGAGCGACAGGAACTCGGGCGAGAACTGATCCTGCGTCTCAAAACTGACCTTGTGCACCTCGTAGGGCAGCGCCATTTCCTCCAGCGCGATGGACACCTTCACGCCATTGGGCGTGGGCAGGGAATACAGCTGCAGCCGCTCGGGGTGCTGTGCCGGCCACTTGGCCGTGATGGGGTGGGTGAGTGCCATGGTCAATCCTTTACAAGGCCGCTATCGACAACCGCATTTTGCCCCGTCACGGCGCGCGCCCAGGGCAAAAGGAAGAACAGCACCGCTTCGGCAAACTCGGCCGACGTGGTCACGCGGCGCAGCGGGGTCAGAGGGTGAGAGGAAATTGCCCGTGCCCGAGGGGTGCGTCAAAACGCCCCCAATCGAGGCGCAAAACGCAGTCATAGCTCGGGCTATGGCGAGTATTTGCAACGAAGAGTGGGGGTGTTTTGGTGCGCAAAGCGGGCATGGGGGATTGCCTCTCACCCTCTCTGGCTGGCGATCAGGTCGAACACCGCCTCGGGCGTGGCGCGGCTGGCGTCGGTGGTGCGCAGCAGCCCGCCCGAGACCATGTTCACTGTGATGCCGTCGGGCCCCAAGCCAGGGCAGCCGCGCAAGGGCCGCCCCGCCGCGCTGGCTGCGTCCCCCTCCCGAAGCGCACAGCGCGTAGAGAGAGGGGGTGAAGCCGCGTCTCAGGGGGGTGTCGCTTCACTTGTGCGGGCGGTGCAGCACGCAGATCTTGTTACCGGCCGGGTCGCGCAGGTAGGCCAGGTACAGGCCACCGGCGCCGGGCTTGCCGCGCCAGCCGGGCGGGTCTTCGCAGGCCACGCCGCCCGCGGCCAAGCCGGCGGCATGGGCCGCATCGGCCTGCTCGGGCGACTCGGCCGCGAAACCCGTGGTGCTGCCGTTGCCGTGGCAGGCCGGCTCGCCGTTGATGGGCGCGGTGATGGCAAAGCTGTTGCCCGCGTGGCGCCAGAAGGTGCGGTTCTTTTTGTCGGTGAAGCCGGGGCCGACGCCCAGGGCGCCGAGCAGGGCATCGTAGAACTGCCTGGATTTTTCGAGGTCGCTGGCTCCCAGCATGACGTGGCTGAACATGGTTGATCGGTCTCCTGTGGGGTGAATCCACCATGGGCATGGTGGACTCCCTATCGTAGTGGCCCTGGTGGCGGCTGTAGTTCACCCGGCGGACAACCTGCGCCTGCGGTGCGCTTTTTTCGGGTGGATGTGCGCCTGCGGCCGTGACGGCCAGGCGGGGCAGGTCACTCCACCGTGGGCTGCGTCCATCCCGGCACGGCGATGCTATAGCGCGTGGCCTTGCCTTGTCCGCTGACCTGCAACAAGCCCTTCACCACCAAGTCGGCCAGATCCCGCGTGGCCGTGGGCTTGCTGGTGCTGGCGAGCTTGGTGTACTTGTCGGCCGTGAGGCCGCCCAGAAAGCCGCCCCCCAGCTGCACGCTGCCAGCGGCCAACAGGCGCTCCAGCACCTTGGCTTGGCGCGGATTCACCCCGGTCTGCGCCATGCGGATGCGGAACGCTGCCTTGTCCACCGCCTGGCGCACCACGGCCTGCGATGCGATGCAGCCCTGCACGAACGTCTGCACAAACCACAGCACCCAGGCCGTCACGTCCGTCGAACCGCGCTGCGCGGCGTTGAGGGCATCGTAGTAAGCCCCCCGGTTCACCAGCATACGGTGGGCCACGCCGAAGATGGGCGCGGAGAAGGGCTGCAGTGCAGCCTGCCGGTGCGCCAGGTCTTGTGCCAGCGCCATGTCTGCCAGCGCACGCCCCAGGCGGCCATTGCCGTCCTCGAACGGGTGCACCGTTTCAAACCACAAATGCACGAGTGCGGCGCGCACCAGGCCGTTCAATCCCGCACTGCCGGCACTTGGCGCGCCCGGCGCTGTCGGCCGGGTGGATTCAAACCAGGCCAGGAACCACCCCATCTCGGCCGCCACCTGGTGCGATGGCGGAGCCTCGTAATGCACCACCTCGCGCCCCAGAGGGCCGCTCACGATCTGCATGGGGTCTGCGTGATCGCGCCAGCGCCCCACGGCAATCCGCTGGATGCCCGACGTGCCCCCCGGAAACAATGCCGACTGCCAACGCCACAGTCGGTCGGCATCCAGCGGCGCGGCGCATTGCGCCACCGCATCCTGCATCACATCCACCAGCCCCTCCACCGAGCGGTCTGGCGCAGAGGCCTGCGCATCCTCCAGCCCAAGCCGCCGCGCCACGGACGAACGAACAGCCTGCAACTCGAACCGCTGCCCCTCGATCTGCGCCGTGGCCAGCGCCTCTTGCGCCCATAGATCGCGTGCAACCTCCTGCGCGGGCATCCAACCGATGGCGTCCAGCAACCCCAGCAGTCGGCCTTGCTCCACCCGCGCGGATTCCAGAGCGGGCGCTAGCACGGCCCCATCAACGACCAAGGCAGGCCAGCCGGGCTGCTGCCACAGGTAACGAGGCCGTGAAGGGGACGGAGGAGTGGAGCCTGGCGTCATGAGCCGCATTCTAGGAAATGCGGCTCAGATTGCAAGCCGCAATCTTCGGCATGCGGATCATGAATGCTTGATTAGCAACGAGTCTCTGATGGCCTGTCTTACCCCCCTCTTTGGGGGATGGCAGGGGTGGGGGCCAGCGACGCTCAGGCGTCGATGCCGGCAAGATGCCGGCGCTCCAGCCCCCATCCCAATCTTCCTGAGTCTGAGACGCCGGCGACCGCCAAGACGGCCAGGGTGGCCCAGGCGATGCGTTCGCCGCGGCTCAGCATGTCAGGCCAGGTGCTGGCCCAGGATGCCGGCCAGCTCGAACATGCCGATGCGGTCTTTGCCGAACACGGCGCGCAGCTTGTCGTCGGCGACGATGGTGCGCTTGTCCTGCGGGTCCTGCAGGTTGTGGGCCTTGATGTAGTCCCACATCTTCTTGACGGCCTCGGGGCGGGCCACGCTCTCGCTGCCGATCACGGCGGCCAGTTGCGCGCTGGGCGCCTTGCCGGCGGCGGTGCTGGCCTTGCGCGGGGCCTTGGCCGCGGTGGTTTTGGCGGCGGCCTTCTTGGCGGCGGCCTTGGCGGCGGCCTTGGTGGCAGGCTTAGCGGTTTTTGCGGCTGTAGCGCCCGCCCCTCTTGCGCCGGAAGCTCCTGTTTTTGCAGCAGCCGTCTTGCGCGGCGGGTATTTGGATTCGCGCTGCTCGAACTCGAAGTTGACCTTGCCCGCCTCCTTGTCCCAGGCCAGGAAGGCCTTGAAGGCGCGGCGCGTGCGCATGCTGACGAACTTGTCGAGCAGGTCGGTCTTGCCCGT
>JAFEER010000221.1 GCA_018240985.1 Pseudomonadota bacterium | reverse complement strand
GTCAGGCGCATGTCGGCGTTGTCCTCGCGCAGCTGCAGGCGGAACTCGGCGCGGCTGGTGAACATGCGGTAGGGCTCGGTCACGCCCTTGGTGATCAGGTCATCCACCAGCACACCCAGGTAGGCCTCGTCCCGACGTGGCAGCCACGGCGCCTCGCCGCGGCATTGCAGGGCGGCGTTCAGGCCGGCGAACAGACCCTGGGCGGCGGCCTCCTCGTAGCCCGTCGTGCCGTTGATCTGGCCGGCGAAGAACAGGCCTTGAATCTGCCGCGTCTCGAAGCTGCTCTTGAGCGCACGCGGGTCGAAGTAGTCGTACTCGATGGCGTAGCCCGGGCGCAGGATATGGGCGCTCTCCAGCCCCCGCATGCTGCGCACCAGCGCCAGCTGAATGTCGAACGGCAGGCTGGTGGAGATGCCGTTGGGGTAGAACTCGTGCGTCGTCAGGCCCTCGGGCTCCAGGAAAATCTGGTGGCTTTCCTTGTCGGCAAAGCGGTTGATCTTGTCTTCCACGCTGGGGCAGTAGCGCGGGCCCACACCCTCGATCTTGCCGGTGAACATGGGGCTGCGGTCGAAGCCCGAGCGGATGATGTCGTGCGTGCGCTCGTTGGTGTGCGTGATCCAGCAAGGCACCTGGCGCGGGTGCATGGAGGCCCTGCCCATGAAGCTGAATACCGGCAGCTGGCCCTCGTTCACGCCGCCGGGCATGCCGTCGCCGGGCTGCTCCTCGCATTGGGAGAAGTCGATGCTGCGCCCGTCGATGCGCGGCGGCGTGCCGGTCTTCAGGCGCCCCTGCGGCAGCTGCAGCTCCTTCAGGCGCGCCGACAGCGACACCGCGGGCGGGTCTCCGGCGCGGCCGGCGGCATAGTTGTTCAAACCGACATGGATCTTGCCGTCCAGAAAGGTGCCCGCCGTCAGCACCACGGCGCGGGCGCGAAAGCGCAGGCCGATCTGGGTCACGGCGCCAACCACGCGGTCGCCCTCCACCATCAGGTCGTCCACCGCCTGCTGGAACAACCACAGATTTGGCTGGTTCTCCAGCCTGCGGCGGATCGCCGCCTTGTACAGAATGCGGTCGGCCTGGGCACGCGTGGCGCGCACGGCAGGGCCCTTGCTGCTGTTGAGGATGCGGAACTGGATGCCGCCCTCGTCGGTGGCCAGGGCCATGGCGCCGCCGAGCGCGTCCACCTCCTTCACCAGATGCCCCTTGCCGATGCCGCCGATGCTGGGGTTGCAGCTCATCTGCCCCAGGGTCTCGATGTTGTGGGTCAGCAGCAGGGTCTGGCAGCCCATGCGGGCGGCGGCCAAGGCAGCCTCGGTGCCGGCATGGCCGCCGCCGACGACGATGACATCAAATTCCTGGGGGTAAAGCATGGCGGGAGGGTAGTTGCGCGGGAAAACCCGCAATTTTCCCACCTTTGCCGATTGGCGTTGTGACCGGCCCATGTTTCACGTGAAACCCTTGCAGGAATCCGACGCCGGGACTGTGCTCCAATCCCCGCCCATGAAACTCCTCGTCTTCGCGGGCAGCACCCGCCAACAATCCTTCAACCGGCGCCTGGCACGCATCGCCGCCGAACTCGGCCGCGATGCCGGGGCCGAGGTCACCCTGCTGGAGCTGTCGGAGCTGGACATCCCCATGTACAACGCCGACCTGGAGGCGCGCGGCACGCCGCCCGACGTGATCCGCCTGAAGGAAGTCATGGACGCGCATCCGGCCTGGATCATCTGCTCGCCCGAGTACAACGGCAGCTACACCGGCCTATTGAAGAACACCATCGACTGGGCCTCCAGCCCCGTCGCCGGCCACCCCGTCTGGACGGACGTGACGCGCCCCTTCGCCGGCAAGGTGGTGGGCGTGCTCAGCGCGTCCAATGGCGCCCTGGGCGGCCTGCGCTCGCAAAGCCATCTGGCGCCGCTGCTGGTGCTGCTGGGCTGTTGGCTGGCACCTCGCAACTATGCCCTGGCGCGCGCCGCCACGGCCTTCAACGCAGACGGCAGCCTGCAAGACCAGGCGCAGCACGAGCAGGTGCGCGGCGTGGTCGAGCAGGTGCTGTGGGCGGCGCAGCGCCTCGCCGCCTGAACGAGATGGATTGCCGCCCCGGCTGCGGCGCCTGCTGCACGGCGCCGTCGATCTCCTCTCCCATCCCCGGCATGCCGCAGGGCAAGCCGGCGGGCGTGCCCTGCGTGCAGCTCGACGAGCAAATGCGCTGCCGCATCTTCGGCCAGCCCGAACGCCCGGCGGTATGCCGTTCGCTGCGCCCGCATGCCGCGATGTGCGGCAGCTCGCGCCAGGATACCGAGGCCTACCTGCGGCGCCTGGAATATCTGACCCTACCCCAGGATCAACTTGCACCTGCAAAGGCCGCGCACAAGGCATAGGATTGGGGGTCTTCATCAACCCTCAGGAGAACACCCCCATGAAGCTGTACTACTCCACCGGCGCCTGCTCGCTCTCGCCCCACATCGTGCTGCACGAGGCCGGCCTGGCCTACGAGCCGGTGCTGGCCAGCACCAAGACGCACCAGCTGCCCGACGGCACGGACTTCTACAGCATCAACCCGCTGGGCTATGTGCCGGTGCTGGAGCTGGACGACGGCACGCGCCTGCGCGAAGGCCCGGCCATCGTGCAGTATCTGGCCGACCAGGCGCCGCAAAAAAACCTGGCGCCCGCCAACGGCACGCTGGCGCGCTACCGCCTGCAGGAGTGGCTGACCTTCATCGGCACCGAGATCCACAAGACCTTCAGCCCCTTGTTTGCACCGGCCACGCCCGAGGACTACAAGCCCCAGCTCAAGGAATACCTGCTGGCGCGCCTGCAGTGGGTGGATGGCGAGCTGGCCGGCAAACCCTACCTGATGGGCGAGCAATTCAGCGTCGCCGATGCCTACCTGTTCACCGTGACCAACTGGGCGCAATATGTGGGCCTGGACATTTCGCCGCTGAAAAACCTGGTCGCCTACCGTGAACGCGTTGCCGCACGCCCGGCCGTGCAGACAGCCATGAAGGTCGAAGGCTTGCTGAAGTAAAAAGGCCGCATGCCGCAAACACCCCGACCGATGTTTCACGTGAAACACCGGGCCGTGGGAAGGAGCCCCTGATGCGCTGCGACAGGCGCTGGTTTGATGCAAGCTTGATATTGTTTTGCAGTGGCACTGAGCTTTTCATTCATCCGTATCGAGAAATTTCATGAACATCATCGGAATCTGTGGCAGCCTGCGCAGCCAATCCATCAACCGCATGCTGCTGAACCTGGCGGGCGAGTGCCTGCCCGCTGGATCGGCGCTCGTAGAACATGACTGGCGTGACATCCCGCCTTTCAACTCCGACGTGATGGAGCAGGGACTGCCACCCGCCGTGCAGGCACTGCGCGAGCACATCCGTCGCGCGGACGGTGTCATCATCGCCACGCCCGAATACAACTTCTCCCTGCCGGGCATGCTCAAGAACGCCATCGACTGGGTGTCGCGCGGCGACGACCAGCCCCTGCTGCACAAGCCCGTCGCCATCCTCTCGGCCACGCCCGGCCCGCTGGGCGGTGCGCGCGTGCAGTACGAGCTGCGCAAGGTGCTGCTGTTCATGCACGCGGCCGTGCTCGTCAAGCCCGAGATCTTCGTCGGTCAGGCGCCACAGAAGTTCGACGCCCAGGGCCGGTGCATCGACGCCACCACGCGTGGCTTCGTGCAGTCGCAGATGGATGCGTTCATCAAACATATCCGGCGCCAGCAACGGCTGCAGCAGATCGAGAGCACGCATACCTGAGCAACGAGACATTGGACTCGTATGACCACATTGTTCGACCCCATCCAGGCCGGTGACCTGCACCTGGCCAACCGCATTGCCATGGCGCCGCTCACCCGCAACCGCTCGCCGCAGGGCGTGCCGGGGGACATGGCGGTCACCTATTACACCCAGCGCGCCAATGCCGGCCTCTTGGTCACCGAGGGCACGGCCATCAGCGAACAAGGCCAGGGCTATTCCGACGTGCCGGGCCTGTACGACAGCGAGCAGCTGTACGGATGGAAGAAAGTTACCCAGGCGGTACATGAGCGTGGCGGAAAAATCGTCACGCAGCTCTGGCATGTGGGCCGGGTGTCGCATACCTCGCTGCAGCCAGGCCGGGCCGCGCCGGTGGCGCCATCGGCGGTGCCGGCGCACGCCAAGACCTATGTGCTGGATCAGAACACGGGCCAGGGCGAGTTCGTGCACACCAGTACGCCACGCGCGCTGGCAGCCGAGGAGCTGCCCGGCATCGTCCACACCTTCGCCGCCGCCGCGCGCAACGCGGTGCGCACGGCCGGGTTTGACGGTGTGGAGATCCACGGTGCCAACGGCTACCTACTGGATCAGTTCCTCAAGGATGGCGCCAACCGGCGCACGGACGACTACGGCGGCGGCATGGTGCGCCGCGCACGCCTGATGCTGGAGGTGACGCGCGCCGTGGCCGACGCCATTGGCCCTGGCCG
>JAFEER010000220.1 GCA_018240985.1 Pseudomonadota bacterium | reverse complement strand
TGCTTGGGGCGAAGCCCCAATCACCGCAAACCTGCGTCGTGGCGCTTGCGGGGTGCGCCGCAGAACTCACTACGCGCTGGCGCGCTTCGTTCAGACAACTGCGGCAAGTCAGTCTACGAAAGCATGGGCGCTTCGACGCCCATGCTCACCCCGCAAACACCACGCCGCAGGCGCAGCCTCAAGGGGGTGGACAGCCTGACACGGGCCATCGCTGCGCTCGGCCTCGTGTGCGCAGCGCGAGGCGCTTGCGCCCGCGTGTGCGAGGCCGAGCGCAGCGATGGCCCGTGTCGCGGGTTCCCTTCTGGTCACGGACAGTAGGGTCGCCTTTTCTTTGCTTACTTTCTTTTGGCGAAGCAAAAGAAAGTGAGTGCGTCGCCGGGCGCATATCCCAGCCAGCCACATCAAAAAGAAGAGCTGCCAACGCAATACCAGTAAGCGTAATGCCTAGGAATTAATTGGACTCTGACCCCAATTAACTGACCCCAATTAAAGAGTCAACACAGCCCGCGCGACCGCATCAATCCCCTCATCCGATAAGTCCGCCGCGTCAACGCGCAGCCGCCGCTCCCACTGCACAAAGTTGCGCGCCTGCGAGCGGCCGTAGTGCGGGTCGTAGTGCAGGCGCATGAGCTCCTCGAATAGGGGCGCCAGCTGGTGCCTGCGTGCCCAGTCCTGCCAGCGCAGCACGGTCTCCTTGCTGTGCAGCTCCACCAGCACGCCCAGGCGCTGGGCGAGCAGCTCGGGGTCGTCGCCCAGGTAGGCGTAGTCGCGCAGCAGGTAGGCCAGGCGTTCTTCGGGCGTGGCCACGATCTCGATGCAGGGCGCGGCGCGCAGGCGCTGCACCAGGGGCACGGGCACGGACAGGCGGCCGATGCGCGCGCTCTCGCCCTCCACGTAGACGGGGCGCGCGAGATCCAGGCCCTCCAGCGCGCTGGCGATCTGCGTCTCGAAGTTTTTTTGCGACGGCTGTGCCACGCCGGGCAGGGCGCCGAGCAGCGAGCCCTTGTGGCGCGCGAAATGCTCCAAGTCCAGCACCTGCGCGCCATCGGCCGCCAGGGCCTGCAGCACGCGCGTCTTGGCGCTGCCCGTGGCGCCGACGATGGCGCGCAGATCCAGCTGCGGCACCAGCGTCGCGATCTGCTCCATCACATGGCGGCGAAACGCCTTGTAGCCGCCGGCAAGCTGCTGCGCGTCCCAGCCCACCAGGCGCAGCCACTGCACCATGGAGCCGCTGCGCATGCCGCCGCGCCAGCAATACACCAGCGGGCGCCAGCCCTGCGGCTTGTCGGCAAACTGTTCGCGCAGATGCCGCGCCAGGTTGGCGGCCACAAAGGCGCCGCCCACGCGCCGCGCCTCGAAGGCGCTTTGCTGCACGTAGAGGGTGCCGGTGATGGCGCGTTCCTCGTCGCTCAGCACCGGGCAGTTGATGGCGCCGGGGATATGGTCTTCGGCAAATTCCGCGGGCGAGCGCGCGTCGATGAGGCTGTCGAAGGCGTGGCGGTCGGCCGGGCGAATGGGGCGGTGGTGGGACACGGGGCGGGCGCGCAGGGGCGCGAAGTGGTCGCTGCCGCGACTATAGAAGCATCCGCGACAGTATTCCCAGCAGGGCGACGACGGCCAGCGCCAGCAGGGCGGCCAGGGTCTGCCAGAACACCACCGGGTCGCGCTCTGCCAGCGGCGGCGTGCGCCGGCGCTGAAAGTCCGGGCCGGGCGCGCGCAGGTCGTGCGCAAATTCCGACACCGCCTGCTGGCGCCGCGCGGGCTGCGGGTGCAGGGCCTTGCGCAGCACCGCGTCCAGCCAGTCGGGCAGATCGGGCCGGTGATGGGCCAGCGGCAGGTAACGCAGGCGGCGCGGGTCGTCGCCCGGTCGCAGGCGCGCGACCTGCAGGCCGTAGGGCAGCTGGCCGGTGAGCATCTGGTAGGTGATGGAGGCGAGCGAGAACAGATCCGAGCGCGTGTCACCCCCCTGGCCGACGAGGTATTCCGGCGCGGCGTACTGCAGCGTGCCTTCGATGGCCGTGGGCCGGCGATCGGGAGCCGCCTCCAGGCCGGGCACATGGGCCGAGGCCAGGTCGATCAGGCGCGCCGTGCCTTGCGCGTCGATGAGTACATTCGCAGGGCGCAAGTCCTGGTGCAGCATCTCGCGCCGGTGCAGCGCCTGCAGGCCGCGTGCGATCTGCTCCACGATGGCGCGCACCTCCTCCAGCGCGGGGCGCGGGTGATCCACCAGCCACTGCGCCAGCGTCTGGCCCGGCAGGTACTCCATGGCCACGAACAGGTGGCCGCGCGGGCGCTGCGGCGCCCGCGCGCGCACCACATGGGGGCTGTCGATGCGGCTGGCCACCCATTCGTCGAGCAGAAAGCGGTCGAGGTAGGCGCTGTCTTCATGCGTGCTGGCGGCCGGGGTTTTGAGCACCACGGTGTCGCCGCTGGCGTCGTCGCTGGCCAGATAGACATGGCTGCGGGCGCCCACATGCAGCGCGCGCACGATGGTGTAGCCCTCGAAGGCCGTGCGCGGCGCGAGTGCTGGCGGCAGGCGCAGCCCCACGCGGGGCAGGCGGGCGGGCAGGCCGATGTCCTGGGGCAGCGCGTCGATGCGCAGCAGCTGCACCGTGGCGTCGTCGGTGCTGCCGCGCGCGCGGGCGTGCTCGCACAGGGCGCGGGCGGCGCCGTCCAGGTCGTCGCCATGTTGGTGCAGCGCGGCGTGCACGGCGGCGGCGTCGATGAAACCGTGCGCGCCGTCGGTGGCCAGCAGGTACAGCGCGCCGGCCTCGGCGGGCCAGCAGCGGGTGTCGATCTCCACATGGGCGTGCAGGCCCAGCGCGCGCGCCAGGCAGGACTGGCCCGCGCCCAGCTGCAGGCGATGGTCTTCGGTGAGTGGTTCCAGCGCCCGGGGATGGACGCGGCAGATGCGCGCGTCGCCCACATGCAGCAGGTGCAGCTCGCGCCCGTGCAGGATGAGCGCGCTGAAGGCGCAGACATAGCCGCTGTCCTTATCGAAGCGCGCCGGGCCGCGCTGGTTCTGCGCGTGCAGCCAGGCGTTGGCGGCGGACAGCACCTGCTCGGCGGCGCGGCGCACGGGCCAGGCATCGGGCGTGGCGTAGTAGTCCTCCAGAAAACTGCGCACCGCCGCGCTGCTGGCCACCTGGCTCACCCGGCTGGAGCCAATGCCGTCGGCCAGCGCCAGCGCGATGCCGCGCGCCGCGCGCAGGTGGCCCGTGGGCAGCATGGCGCCGTGGAAGTCCTGGTT
>JAFEER010000021.1 GCA_018240985.1 Pseudomonadota bacterium | reverse complement strand
GACGTGGACATCGGCCCGCTGTTCCAGACCCCCGAGGAATGCGCGCGCCAGGCGATCGAGAACGACGTGCATGCGATTGGCGTCTCCACGCTCGCCGCCGGCCACAAGACGCTGGTGCCGGCCATCATCCAGGCGCTCAAGGAGCAGGGCGCCGACGACATCATCGTCTTCGTCGGTGGCGTGATCCCGGCGCAGGACTACGATTTCCTGAACGCCGCAGGTGTGAAGGGCATCTTCGGCCCCGGCACGCCGATTCCGGCCAGCGCCAAGCAGGTGCTGGAGCAGATCAAGGCGGCGCTTGCCTGATGGACGCAATTGAAATACAGTAATACCGTATTTCAATCAGGAGTGCATCATGGCTGTATCCGTTCGCATGGATCCCTTGCTGGAAAAGGAGCTGGAGCAGGCCGCCCGGCGCCAGGGCGTGAGCAAGTCGCAATTCATCATTACGGCGGTGGAGCGTGCCCTGGGGCGCAAAGACCCGGCGCAGCTCTACGCCCAGGTGATGGAGGAGGCTGCGCACTACCGTATCGGGGAAGGTGCTGCCGATGATGATTTGCCCTCACATCAAGCGGCTTTGCGTCAAAGCCTGCGGGCTACCTATGCACGCCAGCAAGAAGAGTTTGCTGAGTACCTTGCGCAAAAGGGACGAAAGTGAATGTCTGCCTGATTGATGCAGGCCCTATGGTGGCTTTGTTTGATCCGCAAGATCGCTTCCATGCGCATTTTCGCCATGCGTTGATGGAGGGAGATGCCCCTGTTCAACTGCACACCACTTGGCCCTGCATCACCGAGGCCAGCCATCTGCTCGGGCCGCGTTACCGTGTGGCACTGCTGCAGTGGGTTGGTGCGGGCGCCGTGCAGATCTATCCGTTCGACAGCGCGGATTTGCCGGAGATGTGCAGCTGGATCACGCAATACACCCAGCAGCCGCGTACCGAGATGGATTTGGCGGATGCTTCCTTGTATTGGCTGGCCAACGAAACCGGCGTGACGCGGATTTTTACCGTGGATCTGCGTGATTTTTCGCGCTACCGCCTGCCCGATGGGCGTGCTTTTGAGATTTTGTGACCTGGCATGAGCGATCTTCCCCTGCTTGAACCCCTGCTACATGGCGCGCCCATGGTGCAGCGCCGCGCCATTGCCAAGGCCATCACGCTGCTCGAATCCACGCGCGCCGATCACCGTGCGCAGGGCGACCAGCTGCTCACTGCCTTGCTGCCGCATACGGGCAAGGCGCTGCGCTTGGGCATCAGCGGCGTGCCCGGTGTAGGCAAATCCACCTTCATCGAGGCGCTGGGGCTGTTCCTGGTGCGCCAGGGCCTGCGCGTGGCGGTGTTGGCGATTGACCCTTCGTCGTCGGTCACCGGCGGCTCCATCCTCGGCGACAAGACGCGCATGGAGCAGCTGTGTGCCGAAGAAAACGCCTACATCCGCCCCAGCCCCAGCAGCGGCACGCTCGGCGGCGTGGCCGAGAAGACGCGAGAAAGCCTGCTGGTGTGCGAGGCGGCAGGCTACGACGTGGTGATCGTCGAAACCGTCGGTGTGGGCCAGAGCGAGACGGCTGTGCATGGCATGACCGACATGTTCTGCCTGCTGCAGCTGCCCAACGCCGGCGACGACCTGCAGGCCATCAAGAAGGGCGTGATGGAGCTGGCCGACCTGGTGGTCATCAACAAGGCCGACATCGACCCCCGCGCCGCCACGCGTGCCCAGGCGCAGATCACCTCCAGCCTGCGCCTGCTGGGCTTTCATGGCAACCCGGAGCGTGACCCGCACGACACGCAGCACTGGCACCCCAAGGTGCTGCAGATCAGCGCCCTGCAGCACCAGGGCGTGGATGGTTTCTGGGCGGCCGTGCAGGAATACCGGCAATTGCAGACCGCCAACGGCCAACTGGCGGCGCGGCGTGAAAAACAGGCCCTGGCCTGGATGTGGGAGCGCATCGACGCGGGCCTCAAGCACGCGTTTCGCCAGCACCCGCAGGTGCAGGCATTG
This sequence comes from Pseudomonadota bacterium, assembly GCA_018240985.1. Taxonomy (GTDB): domain Bacteria; phylum Pseudomonadota; class Gammaproteobacteria; order Burkholderiales; family Burkholderiaceae_C; genus Alicycliphilus. The sequence continues at coordinate 28,141 of JAFEER010000021.1, read as the reverse complement.
CTGCCGCAAATGCAGCAGGACGTGGCGGCGGGCCGCATCGCGGCCAGTACCGCAGCAAGAAAATTGCTCTCAGCGCAGATGGATCAAGCGCTGGCAGCTACTTAATTCATAGTATTCAAGTTCCAACAAAGGACAGTACCGATGCAAACCATCCTCGACCAACTGGAGAAAAAGCGCGAACTCGCCCGCCTGGGCGGGGGGCAAAAGCGCATTGACGCGCAGCACGCCAAGGGCAAGCTCACGGCGCGCGAGCGCATCGAAGTGTTGCTGGACGCCGGCAGCTTTGAAGAGTGGGACATGTTCGTTGAGCACCGCTGTGCCGACTTCGGCATGGATCAGACGCACATCCCCGGCGACGGCGTGGTCACGGGCTACGGCACCATCAACGGGCGCCTGGTGTTCGTCTTCAGCCAGGACTTCACGGTGTTCGGCGGCGCACTCTCCGAGGCACATGCCGAGAAGATCTGCAAGGTGATGGATCAGGCCATGAAGGTGGGTGCGCCGGTGATCGGCCTGAACGACTCGGGCGGCGCGCGCATCCAGGAGGGCGTGGCCTCGCTGGGAGGTTATGCCGAGGTGTTCCAGCGCAACGTGATGGCCAGCGGCGTCGTGCCGCAGATCAGCATGATCATGGGGCCCTGCGCGGGCGGCGCCGTGTATTCGCCGGCCATGACCGACTTCATCTTCATGGTCAAGGACACGAGCTACATGTTCGTCACCGGCCCCGAGGTGGTGAAGACCGTGACGCACGAAAGCGTCACATCCGAAGAACTGGGCGGCGCGCTGACTCACACCAGCAAGAGCGGTGTGGCGGACTTGGCGTTCGAGAACGACGTCGAGGCGCTGCTGATGCTGCGCCGCTTCTTCAACTACATCCCGGCCAGCAACCGCGAGAAGGCGCCGCATCGCCCCACCAAGGACACCCCCCAGCGCGCCGACCTGAGCCTGGACACCCTGGTGCCGGAGAACCCGAACCAGCCCTACGACATCAAGGAAGCCATCGTCAAGACGCTGGACGACGCCGAGTTCTTCGAGCTGCAGCCCGACCACGCCGGCAACATCGTGATCGGCTTTGGCCGCATGGACGGCCATGTGGTCGGCGTGGTGGCCAACCAGCCGCTGGTGCTGGCCGGCTGCCTGGACATCAAGAGCAGCATCAAGGCCGCGCGCTTCGTGCGCTTTTGCGACGCATTCAACATCCCCATCCTGACCTTCGTCGATGTGCCCGGCTTCATGCCTGGAACGGCGCAGGAGTACGGCGGCATCATCAAGCATGGCGCCAAGCTGCTCTACGCCTACGCCGAATGCACGGTGCCCAAGATCACCGTCATCACGCGCAAGGCCTACGGCGGCGCTTATGACGTGATGAGCTCCAAGCACCTGCGTGGCGACGTCAACCTGGCCTGGCCCAATGCCGAGATCGCCGTGATGGGCGCCAAGGGCGCGGTCGAGATCATCTTCCGCGAGGAAAAGAAAGACCCCGCCAAGCTGGCCGCACGCGAGGCCGAATACAAGGCGCGCTTCGCCAACCCCTTCGTGGCCGGCGCGCGTGGCTTCATCGACGACGTGATCCAGCCGCACGAGACGCGCCAGCGCATCTGCCGCAGCCTGGCCATGCTCAAGGACAAGAAGCTGGACAACCCGTGGCGCAAGCACGGGAACATCCCACTGTGAAGCCCTGGTAGCGAAAAGGAGTGCAGGCGATGTCCATTACCTTGTACTACCACCCCTATTCCCGCGCCTCGGGCACGCTTTGGGCCCTGGAAGAGGCGGGCGTTGCCTACACGCTCAAGGTGCTTGACCTGATGAAGGGCGAACACAAGGGCCCCGAGCTGCTGGCCCTCAACCCCATGGGCAAGCTGCCCACCTTGGTCGATGGCGACGTCGTCGTCACCGAGGCCGCGGCCATTGCGCTCTACCTGGCCGACCGGTACGCACCTGGCAGCCTGGCACCGGCGCTCGACACCCCGCAGCGCGGCACATATTTGCGCTGGTCGTTCTTCGCCCCCGGCGTGATCGAACCCGCCGTGATGGCCAAGATGGGCAACTGGAAGGTGAACGAAGGCAGCGCCGGCTGGGGCAGCCACGGCAGCATGCTGGCCGCGGCACACAGCGCCATCGCTGGCAAGCGCTTCGTGCTGGGCGAAGATTTTTCCATGGCCGACGTGGTATTCGGCGGCACGCTGCGCTACATGCTGGACTTCAAACTGCTCGAACCCGCAGCGGATTTTTTGGACTATGTCGAGCGCCTGAACGAAAGGCCGGCCTACCAGCGTGCCGCGGCGCGCAACCTGGCCATGCGCCAGCAATTGGGTCTTAGTTAAGTCGAACCAACCTCACAAGCCCATGATTGAACACAACTCTACAGCGGCAGCACTTTTTGCCGTGCTTGCGAAATCGCAGGAACCGCGCTGCCCGTTGATGCCTTGCACGGATAACTGGGCATGCCTGAAGGCGCAATTGCCGGCCACTGTGCAGGCTCTTGAGCTGATATGAATGATGGGCATGGCAAGTTTCATTTAAATGTTCTTTTTTGAATCAAAAACCTATTTTTTTCGATTTAATAGTTTATTTTGGAGCATTTGATTGTTGGATTTTCTCCCCCCCGAAGCCATCTGCCGCACGCTCGGCGAGCGCGTGCGCTTGCTGCGGCTGGCGCGCAATCTGTCGCAGCAGGAGCTGGCGGGCATGAGCGGGGTGTCGCTGTCTACCGTGCGCCGGCTTGAGGCCAGTGGCCAGGGCGGCTTACAGACGCTGGTGCAGGTGGCGCAGGCGCTGGGGGCGGTTGATGGTTTGCAGGGCTTGTTTGCCCTGCCGGAGCGCAGCATTGCCGAGCTGGAGGCGGCGGTGCAAACCGTGCAGCGCCAGCGCGCGCGCAAACAGGGGCAGGGAGCATGAGCTCGATCACGCGCCTGAACGTGCTCTACCACGGCTGGGGGCAATCCTGGCCGCTGGGGCAACTCGCGCAGGCTGATGACCGGGTGTTGTTTGAGTATTCACAGCAGGCCATTGAGCACGGCTTGCAGTTCTCGCCTCTGCGCGTGCCGCTGCCGCGCCCGGGGGCCGCGCCCGCAGCCTACAGCGGGCCGAACCACTTTCATGGCCTGCCAGGCTTTATTGCCGACAGCCTGCCTGATGGCTGGGGCATGCTGCTCATGGACAGGGCGCTGCGCAAGGTGGGGCGCGAGCCACGCACAGTGTCCATGCTGGAGCGCTTGGCCATCGTCGGTCATGCTGCGGTGGGCGCTCTGGGGTTTGAACCTGTGGATGCGCTGGCTGCCGAGCAGGCTGGCGCGCTGGATGTGAAGGCGCTGGCGCGCGAGATCCAGTCGGTCGTCAACGATGACGCCGAACGCTGCAGTGCCGAGCAACTGCGCCACCTGCTGCTGCTGGGCGGCTCGCCCCAGGGCGCGCGTCCCAAGGCGCTGTTGCGCTGGCAGCGTGCGCGTGACGCATTCAGGGCTGATGATGCGGGTGCGCCAGCAGGCGAGCCTTGGTTGCTGAAATTTCCTGCGCAAGGGGAGCCCTCCGAGGTCTGTGCCTTGGAGGTTTTCTACGCTCGCCTGGCGCGCGCCGGTGGCATGGACATGCCCGAGGCTGTGCATTTCGCCTTGGGCGCTGGCCACGCGGCTTTTGGCGTGCGCCGTTTTGACCGCGTGAATAACCACGGCGCTGAGCAGCGTGTGCCGATGCTCAGCCTGGCCGCGCTGCTCGATGCCGACTACCGTCTGCCCGCGCTGGATTACGAAACCGTGCTGCTGGCCACGGCGCGCATTACCGGTGACTATCGTGAAACGCTCAAGGCCTTTGAGCGTTGCGTGTTCAATGTGCTGACGCACAACCGCGACGACCATGCCAAAAATTTTGCTTATTTGATGGACGCCCAAGGTCGGTGGCGCCTGTCGCCAGCGTTTGATCTGAGCTACAGCCAGGGCCCTGGGGGCCAGCACAACACCAGCGTGGCAGGCGAGGGAGCCCGCCCCAGCCGCATCGACCTGATGCGCGTGGCCAAGGGCGGCGGCGTGAAGGACAAGGACGCGCGCGACTGCATTGACCGCTGGATGGATTTTTTAAGCCAACCCAGGCCGCAACTACTGGAAGACTTGCCTATCCGCCAGCGCACGCTCACTGAGCTGCGCAAAACACTGACCGGGGTGTGGCGCCATATCTGATGGAGCCGGCCAGCCCCGAACCCCTATACATCCACGGAATCCGACCGAACCTGCAAAGGAGTTATTTATGTTCACCAAGATCCTGATTGCCAACCGCGGAGAAATCGCCTGCCGCGTCATCACCACCGCCAAACGCATGGGCATCGCCACCGTGGCGGTGTATTCCGACGCCGACAAGAACGCGCGTTTCGTGCAGCTGGCCGACGAGGCCGTGCGCCTGGGCCCGCCGCCCTCGCGCGAGTCGTATCTGCTGGCCGACAAGATCATCGAGGTCTGCAAGCAGACCGGCGCCGAGGCGGTGCACCCGGGCTACGGCTTCCTGTCCGAGAACGCCGACTTTGCGCGCAAGGTGGAGGAGCAGGGCATCGTCTTCATCGGCCCCAAGCACCATGCCATCGCGGCCATGGGCGACAAGATTGCGTCCAAGAAGCTGGCGGGCGAGGCCAAGGTCAGCACCATCCCGGGCTACAACGACGCCATCGACAGCGCCGAGCACGCGGTCGAGATTGCCAAGAACATCGGCTACCCGGTGATGATCAAGGCCAGCGCGGGCGGCGGCGGCAAAGGCTTGCGCGTGGCCCACAACGACCACGAGGCGTTCGAGGGCTTCACCTCCTGCCGCAACGAGGCACGCAACAGCTTTGGCGACGACCGCGTGTTCATCGAGAAGTTCGTGCAGGAGCCGCGCCACATCGAGATCCAGGTGCTGGGCGACGCGCACGGCAACGTGGTCTACCTGAACGAGCGCGAGTGCTCGATCCAGCGCCGCCACCAGAAGGTGATCGAGGAGGCGCCGTCGCCCTTCATCAGCGACGCCACGCGCAAGGCCATGGGCGAGCAGGCGGTGCAGCTGGCCAGGGCGGTGGGCTATCAGAGCGCGGGCACGGTGGAGTTCGTGGTCGGCAAGGAGCAGGACTTCTACTTCCTGGAGATGAACACGCGCCTGCAGGTCGAGCACCCGGTGACCGAGCTGATCACCGGCCTGGATCTGGTGGAGCAGATGATCCGCGTGGCGGCGGGCGAAAAGCTCGCCTTCACGCAGGCCGACGTCAAGCGCGAGGGCTGGGCGATCGAATGCCGCATCAACGCCGAGGATCCGTTTCGCAACTTCCTGCCCTCCACCGGGCGCCTGGTGCGCTTTGAACCGCCGGAGCACAACCTGGAACAGGGCCAGGCCACGACGGCGCTGGGCGTGCGCGTGGACACGGGCGTCATCGACGGCGGCGAGATACCGATGTACTACGACTCGATGATCGCCAAGCTGATCGTGCACGGCAGCGACCGCAACGACGCCATTGCCCGCATGCGCGAGGCGCTCAACGGCTTCGTCATCCAAGGTGTGCAGAGCAACATCCCGTTCCAGGCCGCGCTGCTGGCGCATCCGGACTTCGTCGCCGGGCGCTTCAACACAGGCTTCATTGCCGAGCACTACGCGCAGGGCTTTCGCGCCGAGGACGTGAGCCACGGCGACCCTGGCTTCCTGATCGCGTTGGCGGCGCGGCTGCACATGTTCTATCGCAACCGGGCGCAGGGCCTGCAGGGGCAGTTCTGGGAAGGCCACAAGCGCCTGCCGGCGCGCGAGTTCACCGTCTGCGTGATCGGCCCGCAAGGGCGCAACGACTATGTCGATGTCAACCTGAGCGAAGTGGCGCTGGGCGCGCCGACGCGCGTGACGGTGCGCATGCCAGACGGCGAGCGGGTGTACGAGCTCAGCCTTGGCCGCTTCCTGGGCGACTCGCGCGTCACGGGCAGCTGCAACGGCCAGCACTTCACGGCGCAAATGGTACGCGGCAAGACCAGCAACCCGCTGGTCACGCGCGTGATCCACGACGGTGCGCGGCTCGACGCCATCGTCATGCATCCACGCACGGCAGACCTGCACAGGCTGATGCCCTACAAGGCGCCGCCAGACCTGTCCAAATTCCTGCTCTCGCCCATGCCGGGCCTGCTGGTCGATGTGGCCGTGCAAGTGGGGCAAAAGGTGCAGGCCGGCGAAAAGCTGGCAGTCATCGAGGCCATGAAGATGGAAAACGTGCTGCTGGCTGCGCAGGATGGCGTGGTCAGCAAGGTCGTTGCCGGCAAGGGCGAGTCCCTGGCGGTGGACGAGATCATTCTGGAATTTGAATGATTTATGTCGCTAGCGCTTGATGGGTAAGCGCTGGCAGCTATAAATAGAGGAGTATTCGAATGAGTCAACGCCCCTTCAAGGTTCTGGGCATACAGCAGGTGGCCATAGGCGGTACCGACAAGGGCCGTATGAAAAAGCTATGGGTGGACATGTTGGGCCTCACGCAGACCGGCACTTTCCAGAGCGAGCGTGAGAACGTCGATGAGGACATCCTCGCCATGGGCAAGGACGCCTTCAAGGTCGAGGTGGACATCATGCAGCCGCTGGATATCGACAAGAAGCCAGCCGTGCATACCACGCCGCTCAACCACATCGGCCTGTGGATCGACGATTTACCGAAAGCCGTGGAATGGCTCAGCGCCAAGGGCGTGCGCTTCGCCCCGGGCGGCATCCGCAAGGGCGCTGCTGGTTATGACATCACCTTCCTGCACCCGAAGGCGAACGAGGAGTTCCCGATCGCGGGCGAGGGCGTGCTGATCGAGCTGGTGCAGGCACCACCTGAGGTCATTGCCGCCCTGAGTTGAATTCTGTCGGACTATCAATCAGCCCCTGCGTTGTTGCCACACAAGGCCCTGGTCGAAAGACCAGGGCCTTGTGTTTTGTGGGCCGTCGCAATGCTGCGGTAGCCACCGACTCGCACAGTGAAATTCTTCTGTTGTGCATCAATGCACAAAAAGTGTGGATTGAATCCCTTTGTCGTGCTTTGAACTTCGACAAGAATCGATTTCTTAGCCATACCACAGGTATGGATCTTGTTCACACCGCGCACACAATGAGGAGACACGCGTGAAGAAAATGATTCGCACGTTGGCCATTGCCAGCACTGCCGCCATCCTCGCAGCCGGCGCTGCGCACAGCCAGCAGGTTTTGAAGGTCGGCATCTCGGCTCCCATGTCGGGTGCTGCCGCCAGCTGGGGCCTGGGCATGGAGTGGGCCGCGAAGCAGGCCGCCAAGGCGATCAATGACGCCGGTGGCGTGCAGGTCGAAGGCAAGAAGTACCACTTTGAAGTCGTCGCCTACGACAACAAGTACAACGCGGCCGATGGCGCCAAGGTGGCACAGAACCTGATCAACCGCGATGGCGTTCGCTACATCGTCGGCGGCATTGGCACGGCCCCGATTCTGGCGCTGCAGTCGCTGTCCGAGCGCAATGGCGTGATGCTGTTCCAGTCCGGCTGGGGCAAGAGCCTCAAGGGCCCCAAGCTGCCTCTGACCTTTGGCCAGTCCAACTCGCCGTATGAGATTTACAAGCCGCTGTACGCCCACATCAAGAAGCAGCACCCGAACCTGAAGACCGTGGCCATGCTCAACCCCAACGATGCCACCGGCAAGGAGAGCGAGCCCGTGGCCGTCAAGGCCTGGGAAGAGCTGGGAGTGAAGGTGGTGTCGGTGAACTGGTACGAGCGCGGCACCACGCAGTTTCAGCCGGTGGCCGCCAAGCTGGCCTCGTTCAAGCCCGACATGGTGGACTTGGGCGTGACGCCGCCCGCCGACGCGGGCGTGGTGCTGAAGGAATTGAGCGTTCTGGGCTGGAGCGGCGTGCAGGTAGTCCCCGTGGCGACGAATGCCGAACAGATGGTGCAGATCGGTGGCAAGGCGGTGGAGAACGTCTACATGGGCTTCGCCGGCGACTACGAAGGCAGCCTGGCAACCCCCGCACAGCGCGAACTCAACAAGGGCATGAAGGCCGCGCTGGGCGAAGGGCTCAACCCCTTGCAGGTGTCGAGCTACGACTCCCTGCTGGCCCTGAAGGCTGGCATGGAGAAGGCCAACAGCCTAGACCCCAAGGCCATTGCCGCGGCGCTTCACCAGGTGGTCTTCGACAGCTCGTATGGCAAGACGGCCTTTGGTGGCGCCCAGACCTATGGCGAGTCGCTGCAGATGCTGGTGCCCGTGATGATCACGCAGATCAAGGACGGCAAGCTCGTCGAGATCAGCCGCGCCATTCCGGAAGAACTGACCAAGCGCCTGGCGGCCAAGTAAGCCCGAGCTGCCTTGATCTGAGTGGACGGCGAGTTCATGGATATCTACGCGCAACTATTGATGAACAGCCTGCAGATCAGCGCTGTGTACATCCTGTTTTCATTGGGGCTGACACTGATCTTCGGCGTCATGAAGGTGGTGAACTTCGCGCACGGCGAGTTCTTTACCCTGGTGCTGCTGCTCATGTCGGTAGGCATCCCCATGGCGGTGGGATGGAACATGCCGCTGCCGCTGGCGTACCTGTTCATGGGCTTGCTGTCGGTCGGCTGCACCTTGTTGATTGGGTCGCTGCTGTACCAGTTCGGCTTCAAGCGATTCAACCGCGACATGGTGGGGTCGTTCGTGCTGTCGGTTGGTCTGTCGCTGCTGCTCCAGGGTTTGTTTCTGGAAGCCTTCGGCGGCGCGCCCAGAAAGCTGCCGGGCCTGATCGAGGGCACGGTGAACATTCTGGGCGGCGCCATCACCACCGAGCGGCTGGTGCTGAGCGTGGCGGCCCTGGCGATCGCCGCCTTCATGGTCGTTCTGATCGCCTCGACCAAACTGGGCAAGGCCCTGCGGGCGGTGGCCGAAGACCATGAGGCCGCGATGCTGCAGGGCATTCCCTACAAGCGCATTGCGCTGGCCGGCTTCCTCATCGCCACCGCGCTCGCGGCGATCGCCGGCGCGCTGATGGCGCCGATCTCCGTGATCACGCCGGTGATCGGCAACGATTACCTCATCCGTGGCTTCATCGCGATTGTCATCGGGGGCCTGGGGAGCATCCCCGGCTCGATTCTGGGCAGCGTGATCATCGCCCTGATCGACAGCGTGGGCGGCTACTACTTCGATCCTTCGATCGCCACGATTTCAATGTTTGTCGTCGCAGGCCTGGTGCTGCTGATCCGACCCAAGGGACTGCTCGGAAATGGTTAAGCCTCAACACAACGCCATGCTCATCGCATCGGTGGCGGCCGTCATCGCGAGCTGGTTTACCGGCAGCGGGTTTGCGGCCAGCCTGTGCATCTGGCTGGCTCTCAACATGCTGCTGGCGGCCAGTTTCCGCTTCGTGCTCCTGATTGGCGAGCTGAACTTTGCGCTGGCTGGCTTCGTTGGCATTGGCGCCTATGCGGCGGGCGCTTCGTCCACGCTGCTGGGCTGGCCTTTCGGCGTGGCCCTGGCCGTGGCCGCCCTCGGGGCGGGCGCCTTCGGCCTGGCGGGCGCGTTTGTCACGCTGCGCGCCAAGGGGCCTTACTTCATGCTGATCAGCTTTGCCTTCACCGAGGCGATTCGCCTGATCTACACGCAGATCCCGCAGATAGGCGGCAGCTCGGGCATGGTGGGCATCTTCCCGCCGGACTTCCTCACGCGGCACTATCCGATGTTCGTGGTCATCGTGGTCGTGGCCCTGCTGTGGGCGCTCTACGCCATTGAAAAATCGGATTTTGGCAAGGTGCTGGTGGCGATCCGCAACAACGACTCCATCGTGGAGGCGGTCGGCATCAACGTGCACATGGCCAAGGTCCTGTGCGTGGGGATTTCGTCGGGCGTTGCCGGTATCTGCGGCGCCTTGCTGGCGAATGCGAACAACGTGATCAGCCCCGGCGACTTCAGCTTCTTGCTGGCTGTGTACACGCTCGCGGCCGTGAAACTGGGCGGCGACTCGCACATCCTCGGCGCCATCATCGGGGCCGCCGTGCTGACGGCGCTGTCGCAGGTGGCCTTGAGCTTCGGCCCCTATGAGCACATCTTCTACGGGGCGGCGATCGTTCTCGCCGTGCTGCTGCTGCCCAAGGGCCTGATTGGCATCGTCGAGCAAATTCGCAATGCCCTGGGTAAAAAGGACGCTGCGCTCCATCAACCCAAGAGGAGCAGCTATGGCCACTGAGGTCTTGCTTGAAGTGCGCAACATGACGCGCCGCTTTGGCGGCCTGACGGCCGTGTCCAAGCTGAGCTTCGACGTTCACAAGGGCGATATCTTCGGCCTGATCGGCCCCAACGGCGCGGGCAAGAGCACGACGTTCAACGTGGTCAGCGGCTTCATGCCGCCCTCGGAAGGCACGGTGCGGCTCGCGGGCGAGGACATCTCGCGCGTGAAGCCCTACAAGGTCTGCCACAAGGGCCTGGTTCGAACCTTCCAGCACGACAGCTACCTGCGCGAGATGAGTGTGCACGACAACATCCTCGTCGCCACGTTCAGCACCATCCGCTCCAAGGCAGAGCGCGAGCAGCGCATCCGCGAGACCGCGGAGTTGCTCGGTTTGAGCAACATGCTCCATGAAGTGGTCGGCAGCCTGCCGCATGGCTTGCAGCGCATGGTCAGCATTGCCGTAGCCTTTGCCACGCGCCCGCGCCTGCTGTGCCTGGACGAGCCGCTCACGGGCCTGAACCAGACCGAAGTGGGGCGCGTGCTGGAGATCTTCCGGCGCATCCGCGATGAATACAAGACCACCATCATGCTGGTCGAACACAACATGAAGGCGGTGATGCAGATCTGTAATCGGATCGTAGTCCTCGATCATGGCGAGTTCCTGGCGGCCGGAGCGCCGCAGGAGATCAAGAGCAACCCGGCAGTGGTTTCGGCCTATCTGGGGAGGCGGTCATGAGCGCCGAATTCGCTCTGGAAGTCACGGATCTGGCCGTCAACTACGGCACGGTGCCGGCCGTCAACAGCATCAGCTTTTCGCTTCGGCGCGGCACGGTCACCACCATCGTCGGCTCCAACGGCGCCGGCAAGTCCACGGTGATGAAGGCGCTGACCGGCCTGCTCAAGCCGGCACGCGGGCGCGTGGCGCTGTTCGGCCAGGACGTCACCGGCATGGAGCCGGATGCCCTGGTCAGGAAGGGTGTGGTGCTGGTGCCCGAAGGGCGGCGCCTGTTCAAGCTCATGACCGTGGCCGAGAACCTGGAAATGGGCGCCTACCAGCGCAGCGATGCCAGCGCCATTGCGCGTGATCTGGAACGCGTGCTGGAGTATTTCCCCGCCTTGCGGGCCAAGCTCAAAAGCCCGGCGGGGAGCCTGAGCGGCGGCCAGCAGCAGATGGTGGCCTTCGGCCGCGCGCTGATGGCCAGCCCCAAGGTGCTGCTGCTGGACGAGCCCACGATAGGCATCGCACCCGCGGTGGTTGATGTCATCGGCGACATCATTCAGAACATCGCCCGCAACGGGGTCGATGTGTTGCTGGTGGAGCAAAACGCCGAACTGGCGCTGGAGATCTCCGACGACGCGTACATCCTGGAGCGCGGCGATCTGGTATTGCGTGGCAAGGCCCACGAGTTGGCCAAGAGCGAGGAAGTCCAGAAGGCTTATTTGGGAATTTAAGGAGTCCATGATGCTGAAACTTGAAAACAAAACCGCACTCATTACCGGCGCGGGTGCCGGCATAGGCCGCGCGACGGCCTTGCTGTTTGCGGCCGAGGGTGCGCGCATCGCCGTGGTGGAGCGCAATATCGAGGCAGGCCAGGAAACGGCCCGCCTGGTCAAGGAGCAGGGTGGGCAGGCACTGTTCATTGCCACCGACGTGACCGAGCCTGAGCAGATGGAAGCGGCCGTGACGCAGACGGTCTCGGCGTTCGGCGGGCTCCATGTGCTGCACAACAACGCAGGCGGATCCACCAGCCGTGACTCCAGGGTGAGCGAAGCGCCCATTGATGAGTTCTGGGCCCGCATCAAGGTAGATCTGTTCGGCACCTGGCTGGGATGCAGATACGGGATCCCGGCCATCATCGCCAGCGGCGGCGGTGCGGTCATCAACATGACCTCGATCTTCGCGCTGATCGGCACGCACCGAAAGGACTCCTACACCGCAGCCAAGGGCGCCATCAGCGCCCTGACGCGCTCCATGGCGGTCGAATATGCCGCCGAGCATGTGCGGGTGAACGCCATCGCGCCGGGTGCCACCTCGACCGAGAGGGTGCTCAAGATGATGGCCAACAACGACGCAACGAACCTGTCGGCCCAGAATCAGCTGTTTGGCATGGTGACGCCCGAAGACGTTGCCAAGTCGGCCCTGTTCCTGGCGTGCGACGACTCGCGCTCGACCACGGGACATATCCTGTCGGTGGACGGCGGGCTCACCATTTCCTGATCGGTATCTCCATGCTCCAGCACATCGTTCAGCTCGGCTTCAAGAAGGAGCTGACGCACACCGATCGCGCGTTCATCGCCCTGCAGTGTGATCTGCTCAAGCAAACCATCCCAGGTTTGCTGGACATGCGTTTCGTCGCCAACGAGTCGGATCGCACGCCGGAGTTTTCGCACGCCTTCGTGGCAAGCTTTTCTGATCTGCAGGCCCACGATCTTTTTCAGGCCGCGCCCGAGCACGACGTTTTGCGTCAATTCGTGGCGGAGCACAAGACGCGGTTGGTTGTCCTGGATTTCACGGTCTGAGCGTTTGGGAGTCTTTTCCCCGATGTCGAGACGGACACGCGGCTGCTCGCCAAGCTGGGGCTGAACGGCAGTCACACCCGGCGGCGTGCCACCGAGGTTGCCTGCCGGGCGTGATTTACTATATTATTGATAGCTTGCAGCGCTTTATGGATGCTTGCTGCAAGCCTATTTCACTCAAATCAGCCCAGGCCCTCGGGCTTGATCTGGGCGCGGTCGATCACCGGCTTCCAGCGCGCCTGCTCGGACTTGATGAAGGCGCCGAACTCGGCGCTGGTATTGCCCACGGCCAGGGCCGTTTCCTGGGCCATTTTTTCCTTGACCACGGTGCTGCGGGCGGCCTTGATGGCTTCGGCCTCCAGCTTGTCGAGGTGGGGTTTTGGCCAACGCGAAGGGGCGATGAGGCCATACCACTGCGTCATCTCGAAACCCTTGAAACCCAGCTCGGCCACCGTGGGAACGTCGGGTAGCTGCGCCAGGCGTTGGCTGGTGCCGGTGGCAATGCAGCGCAGCTTGCCCGCCTTGATGAAGGGCATCAGCGCGGGCGCGCCCACCGACGCTGCCTGCAGGCGCCCCGCCATCAGGTCGGTCAGCATGGGGCCCGTACCGCGGTAGGGCACATGCAGCATGAAAATGTCGCTGACCATCTTCAGGTATTCGAACGCCAGGTGGCCGGCGCTACCGTTGCCGGCCGAGCCATAGTTGAGCTGACCGGGTTTGCTCTTGGCGTAGGCGATGAAGTCCTTGAGGTTCTTGGCCGGCAGATCCGGGTGCACCACGTAGAGGCTGGGCACCTTGGAAAGCAAGGTGATGGGCACGAAGTCGCGGTTCACGTCATAGGGCAGCTTGGGGAAGATGAAGGGGTTGACGGCCAGCGTGCCGATATGGCCCAGGATCAGCGTGTGCCCATCGGTGCTGCCCGCAACCTCCTGCATGGCGATGTTGCCGGCAGCGCCCGGCTTGTTGTCCACGAACATGTTCTGGCCGATGGTCTTGGACATCTCGGCCGCCACGGCGCGGGCCACGATCTCCGAGCTGCCGCCGGGCGCGAACGGTACCACCAGGCGCAGCGGCTTGGCGGGCCAGGCGGCCTGGGCATGCGCGCCGGGCAGCCACAGCGCGGTGGCGGCAGCGGCGCCGCCGGCCAGCAACTGGCGGCGGTTGAGAGAGCTCATCGGGGATGGATGCATGGGGGTGTCTCCAACAAAAAACATGGATTAAGAGCGTAAACACCCGCTAGCTTACTTGAGCACGCTCCCCTCGGCATCGACCACCTTCACGGTGATCGGTATGCCCTGGCCCACGCTTTGCGTGACGGTGCAGAACGACTCGAACTGACCGAGCACCCGATCCAGATGCTGCAACTGGCCTGCAGCCACGCCCAGGTGCAGGGTGGCGTGCATCTGCAGGATGCGCAGGCGGCCCTCGGCGTTGCGGCCCACCTCGGCCTGCACCGTGGCGTGCAGGGGCTCGGGCTGCTGCTTGAACTTGCGCAGCGCAAACAGCAGCGAGGCACTCAGGCAATTGCCCACGGCCGCGCACAGCAGCTGCACCGGCGACGGCCCCTGGCCCGTGCCCAGCGGCGCGGGCTCGTCGCTGTGCAGGGCAGGCACGTCGGCGCCGAAGCGGTTCTCGAAGCGGTAGTCGGAAAGCTGGGCCAGTTCCACGGTGATGAGTTCGTTGTCCATGCATTGCTCCTTGTCGGCATTCCTTCAGCAGCCGGGCTGGATGCCCAGCTTGCGCAAAATGTTCTCCAGCATGCACCAGTTGGTGAAGCCGCTTTGCAGCAGGTTGGCGCCCACGAAGGCGGTGAAGGCCAGCCACCATTGGCTGACGAAAATCGGGCTGCCGGGTATGCCCAGCGCCAGGGTCAGCAGGATGAAGGTACCCGCAATGATGCGGACGAGTCGCCAGGAAGTCATGGTGGTTCTCCTTTAAAAAAACAATAGGGCCGGTCAACGGTACTGACGCAGATAGCGCGCCTCGAAGGCTCGTTTGGCCCAGTGCATCAGGCGCAGCGGCGGCAGCACCAGGTTGCGCTCGGGGTTGCGCAGCACCAGCGTGCCTTGTGCGCCCGAATCGATGATGCAGGCCAGCTCAGGCACAAAGCCCGCCTGCTGCGGCCGGCCGGCCAGGCCGTCGAGCAGGTTCTGCGCCGCGGCCTTGGCATGCAGATCGGCCATGTGCGCCTGCTTGGGCGCCCAGTCCGGGCCGGGAAAGCTGCCCGAATCGCCCACCACGTAGCAGTGCTGCCAGCCATCGACGCGGCATTGCGCGTCGGCGCGGATCAGGCCGCCCGGCGAGCGGGGCAGGGCGGTGGCATCAAACCAGGCGTTGCCCGTCATGCCGGGCATGAAGAGGATCAGGTCGGCGGGGATTTCGCCGCCTTCGGTGACGACCTTGTTGGCCTCGAAGCGCAGCATCTTGTGGCCCAGATGCGTGGCGATGCCGCGGCGCGCCATCTGGGCCAGCAGGCGCTGCACGGTCTTGGCGCCCAGGCGGTTGCCGGGCTCGGTGCTGGGGTTGAAGAACACCAGCTGGAACTTAGCGCGCCGGCCCTCGCGGCGCAGCTGGGTGTCGATGCCGAACAGAAACTCGAACATCGGCCCGCCGCGCACCGCCTGTTGCTCCTGCGGATTGGCGGCAAAGCCGATGGCGATGGTGCCGCCATCCATGGCGTGCAGCCGGTCGCGGATTTTTTCTGCGGCCGCTATGCCTTCGCAGGGCGTGATGGCGTGCTCTATGCCCGGCAGCTTCTTGATGAAGCGCCCGCCGGTGGCGATCACCAGCGCGTCGTTCGTCACCTCACCAGCAGTGGTCAGCACCGTGCGCCCGTCGCCCGACAGCCCGGTGACATCGGCCGCCACATGCTGCACGCGCATGCGCTTGAAGAACGGCGCCAGCGGCACCACCAGGTCTTCACGCCGGCGCAGGCCGCTGGGGATCCAGATGATGCTGGGCAGGTAGTGCAGCTCTGCGCGCGGCGAGACGACGGTGATCTGCGCCTTGGCATCGCGCTGGCGCAGTTCGCGCACGCTGGACAAGGCGCCGAAGCCCGCGCCCAGAATGGTGATGCGGCTGGCCTGGCTCATGGCGCAGCTCCGGTAGCCTGCGCCTCAAGCAAGGCATTGGGCGCAGTGCCGTACTTGTACTGCGGCATGTCGAAAGCCTGATCCCAGAATTTCATTCAAATCGTCCTTAAGCCACTTATGGGTAAGCGCTAACAGCTACTTATTTAGGAGTAAATATTTTTTCCAGCCGCTCAATGCCCAGCGCCTTGAGCACATGCTTTTCATAAATCGGCTCGGCCGTGCCGTGCTTCATCTTGTACATGAAGTACTTCTCGAAGCCGACCTTGGCCAGGTGCACCCATTTGCCCTTTTTGAACCAGTTCACGTTGCGCGGCGGGATCTGCGGCAGGGCCACGAAGGCGGCGCCGGTGTCGCCCATGTCGGCCAGGCAGATGGCGTTCCAGGTGGCCTTGGCTGTGGCCTGATCGGGCCTGCCGGCTAGTTCGGCGGCGATGTTGTGGCAGATGGCCGAGACCATGGTCTCGATCATGTAGCCGGTCTTGGGCGCGCCGGTGGGCACGGGTGTGACCTCGACCGGCGGAATGGCCACGCACACGCCGGCCGAGAAGATGTTGCGGTACTGCTTGCTGCGCTGGTATTCGTCGATCAGCACGAAGCCGCGCGGGTTGCACAGGCCGGGCACGGCGGCCACGGCATCCACGCCCTTGAAGGCCGGCAGCATCATGCTGAACTTGAAGGGCAGCTCGTGTTCCTTCTTAGTCTGCCCGGCCTCGTCCACCTCGGTGACGAACATCTTGCCGGCTTCCACGCGCGTGGTCTTGGCGTTGGTGATCCACTTGATGTCGAAGCCGCGCAGCTCGCTTTCCAGCAGCGTCTTGGAGTCGCCCACGCCCCCTAAGCCCATGTGGCCGATGTAGGGCTCGCTGGTGACGAAGGTCAGCGGCACCTTGTGGCGCAACTTACGCTTTTGTAGGTCGCGGTTGAAGATGAAGGCGAATTCATACGCCGGGCCGAAGCAGGACGCGCCCGGCATGGCGCCGATGATGGCCGGGCCGGGGGCGTCCAGAAACTGCTGGTAGTCGGCCCAGGTTTTTTCTGCATGGTCTATGGTGCAGATGGAGTGGGTGAAGCCCTCGGGGCCGCTGCCCGGCACCTCGTCGAACGACAGCTTGGGGCCGGTGGTGATGATCAGATAGTCGTAGGCCAGGCGCTCGCCATTGGCCAGCTCCAGCGCATTGCCCTCGGCGTCGATCCTGTCCACGCGCTCGGCCATGAAGGCTATGCCCTTCTTGTTCAGGCTGGGGGCAATCGGCAGCGTGGTGGCGCCGCGCTCGCGCCAGCCTACGGCCACCCAGGGGTTGGAGGGTACGAACTGAAAGTAGTCCACCGCATTCACGACGGTGATGCGGTGCGATTTGTCCAGCGTGGCGCGCAGCTCGTAGGCTGCGGGCATGCCGCCCGTGCCGGCGCCAAGAATCACGATATGGGCCATGACTGTCTCCTCTGGTGGTTGAAAAAAATCAGTTCAGCGATCAGTTCAGTGTCTGGTTGGCCTGCTGCATTGCGGCTTCGTCCAGCCGGCCGGCCAGTTGTGCCAGCTGCAGCTGGTGGATGAGCAGCCGGCTGCGCGCCTGGGCCAGGGCGAGCTGGGTGGCGGCATGGTCGTTGTCGGCATGCAGCACATCGAGCAGGGTGCGGTGGCCGACCTCGTAGCCGGTGCGCGTGGCGTCCTGCCGGGCGCTGCTGGCCACCAGGGCCTGTTGCAGCGCCTCTACCTGCTGGGCGCCGGTCTGCAGGCCGAGCCAGGCGGCGTGCACCTGGCGCGCCACCTGCTCGCGCGCCGCGTCCAGCTGCGCCTGGGCCTCGTTCCACTTGGCCAGGCTTTCTGCCTCTTTGGCCGAGCGCCAGCCGCCCGTGTACAGCGGCACGGTGAGCTGCACGCCCAGCATGGCGTTGGTCTGCTTGTTGCGCGCGCCGCTGCCGTAGTCGCCGCTGCCCGAGAGCCGATCCTGGCCGGCCTGCGCCACCAGGTCTACCTTGGGCGCGGCGCTGGCGCGATGCTTGTCGGCCTCGGCGCGGGCGATGTCTGCGGCCAGTTGCTGCTGGCGTATGGCAGGGTTGCCGGCGGCGGCCTGTTCCTGCCACAGGGCCTCGGCCTGGGATGCTGGCTGCACGATGAGCGGCAGGCGCGCCTGCAGGCTCTCTGGCGCCAGGCCGGTAGCGTCTGCAAGCTCGCGGCGCTTGATGTCCAGATCGGTCTGCGCGGCCAGGCGCTGGGCCTGCAGCTGCGCGCTTTGGGCGTTGGCCTCGTGCACGGCGGTGATGGGCGCGGAGCCGATGTCGAAGCGATCCTGCGCCTCGGCGGCGGCCTTGCGCACGGCGTCCAGCTGGCTGTCCAGCACGCGCAGCTGTTCCTGCGCCACGGCCATGTCGAGATAGCGCTGCGTGGTGCGCAGCATGGCGGTCTGCTGCGCCGCCTGCCACTGCAGGTCGCCCATGTCGGCCTGCAGATTGAGCTGCTGCTGCTGGGCGCGGCGCTCGGGGTTGTAGAGCGGCTGGCTGGCCTGCAGCGCGACGCGCGTGGCCGTGCCGCTGGTGATGGAGGTGCCGAAGTTCACGCCGTTGCTGGTGCCAAAGCCGGGGGCCGTGAACTGGGCGCCGCGCATCTGGCTCTCGCCATAGCCCCAGCCGGCCGCTGCCGTCACGCCCACGCCGGGGCGCCACAGGCTGCTGGCCTGGCGGCGCTGCGGGTCGGCTGCAGCATGGGCGGCGCGGGCCACGGCCAGCTCGCGGTCATGCTGCTCGGCGGCCTGCCAGGCCTGCAGCAGATCCGTGGCATTGGCATTGAATCCGGCCATAGCGCTTATCAGCAAAGCGCCAGTAGCTATATATTTCATAGTCATTGCACGCCTCCTTCGCCACGCACCACGTCCACACGGTGGCGGTAGGCCATGAAGTACAGGACGGGGATGACCACCAGCGTGAGCACGGTGGAGACGGCGATGCCGAAGATCAGCGAGATCGCCAGGCCGTTGAAGATCGGGTCGTCCAGGATGAAGAAGGCGCCCAACATGGCGGCCAGCCCGGTGAGCATGATGGGCTGGGCGCGCGTGATGGCCGACTGCACGATGGCCTGTTTGAACTCCATGCCCGAGCGCACCTGCAGCCGTATGAAGTCCACCAGCAGGATGGAGTTGCGCACGATGATGCCGGCCAGGGCGATCATGCCGATCATGCTGGTCGCCGTGTACTGCGCTCCGAGCAGCGCATGGCCGGGCATGACGCCGATGATGGTGAGCGGTATCGGCGCCATGATGATCAGCGGCGTGAGGTAGGAGCCGAAATGCGCCACCACCAGCAGGTAGATCAGGATCAGGCCCACGCCATAGGCCGCGCCCATGTCGCGGAAGGTCTCGTAGGTGATCTGCCACTCGCCGTCCCACTTCAGGCTGTAGCCGCGGTAGGGGTCGGCGGGCTGGCGGATGAAGTATTCCTCGATCCTGCCGCCGTCGGGCGTGGTGATCTGGCCTATGGCCGAGCGCGCGGCGAACATGCCGTAGAGCGGGCTGTCCACCTTGCCAGCCATGTCGGCCACCACCAGGTTCACGGGCAGCAGATCCTTGTGGTAGACGGGCTGCTCGCGCAGCGTGTCGGTGATGGTGACCAGCTCGCGGATAGGCACCGTCTGGCCCTGGCTGGTGCGCACGGGCAGCTGCAGCAGCGCATCCAGGCTGCCTTGCTCGTCTGCCGGCAGCTGGAGGACTACGGGCGTCGGGTATTTGCTCGCATCGCGTAGCCAGGTGGCGTTCTCGCCCGACAGGCCGGCGTGCAGGGCGGAGACGATTGCGGCCTGCGGCACGCCCATCAGCGCGGCCTTGCGCCTGTCCACCAGCACCAGCTTGCGCGGCGCGTCGGCTATTGCAGAGTCGTCCAGATCCACGATGCCATTCGTTTTTTGTAGCGCCTGACGCACGGCCTGTGCCACCTGGCGCCTTCCTGCGGCCTCAGGCCCGTAGATTTCGGCCACGATGGGCGAAAGCACCGGCGGGCCGGGCGGCACTTCCACCACCTTCACGTTGGCGCCCATGCGCTGGCCGATCTGCTGCAGGGCAGGGCGCACGCGCATGGCGATGGCGTGGCTTTGATCCTTGCGCAGGTGCTTGTCCAGCAGATTCACCTGGATGTCGCCGACGTTGCCGCCGCTACGCAGGTCGTACTGGCGCACCAGGCCGTTGAAGTTGATCGGGCCGGCCGTGCCGGCGTAGGCCTGGTAGTCGGTGACCTCGGGCACCGTGGCCAGATGCGCCCCCAGCTCGTGCAGCACGGCGGCGGTGGCCTCGGGCGGCGTGCCGGCGGGCATGTCCACGATGACCTGGAACTCACTCTTGTTGTCGAACGGCAGCATCTTGAGCTGCACCCAGCCCAGCACCGGCAGCAGTACCGACAGCGCGATCAAACCCGCCACGGCCAGGCCCAGCAGGCTGCGGTTGCGCCGTCCACGCTGGTCATCGAGCAGGGGCGAGAAGATGCGCGTGAACAGCGGCGCCAGCTTGGCCGCCAGGCCGGTGTGTTCCTGCGCCGCGCCGCCGTGGCTCTTCATCCACAGCCGCGCCAGCCAGGGCGTGACGGTGAAGGCCACGGCCAGCGAAATCACCATGCCCATGCTGGCATTGATGGGGATGGGCGCCATGTACGGGCCCATCAGCCCGGTGACGAAGGCCATGGGCAGCAGGGCGGCAATGACGGTGAACGTGGCCAGAATGGTGGGCCCTCCGACCTCATCGACGGCGCCGGGGATCAGCTGGGCCAGGGTCTTCTCGGGGTGCAGCGCCTGGTGGCGGTGGATGTTCTCCACAACGACGATGGCGTCGTCCACCAGGATGCCGATGGAGAAGATCAGCGCAAACAGCGACACCCGGTTCAGCGTGAAGCCCCAGGCCCAGGATGCAAACAGCGTGGCCGCCAGCGTCAGGCCCACGGCCACGCCGACGATCAGCGCCTCGCGCCGGCCCAGGGCGATGAACACCAGGGCCACGACGGAGACGGTGGCAAACAGCAGCTTCTGGATCAGCTTTTGCGCCTTGTCGTTGGCCGTGGCGCCGTAGTCGCGTGTCTCGGCCAGCTGCACATCCGCCGGGATCACCGTGCCGCGCAGGTCGCTGGCACGCTGCATCACGGCGCGCGCCACGTCGATGGCGTTGGCGCCGGCCTTCTTCGTCACGGCCAGGGTCACGGCGGGGTATTCCTGCGCCTGGCCGTCCTTGACGCCGGCATACCAGACATAGCGCTGGGCGGGCAGGGGGCCCTCCTCGACCTTGGCCACATCCTTCAGGAATACCGGCTTGCCGCCCCGGCTGCTCACAATCAGCTCGCCCACTTCCGTGGCATTGGCCAGGAAGGGCCCGGCCTCGATGGCCACGGACTGGTTGCCGCCCAGCAGCTCGCCCACGGGCAGGCCCATGTTGGCCGACTGCAGCGCCTGGCGCAGCGCGTCCACCGTCACGCCGCTGCTGGCCATGCGTGCGCCATCGAGTTGCACGCGCACGGCGCGGCCCGGGCCGCCGATGGTGGTCACGGTGCGCGCGCCGGGCACGCGCATCAGCTCCACCTCCATGCTGTGCGCCACGCGTTCGAGCGCAAATGCGCCGGTGTCCTGGTCGTGGCTGTAGAGCGTGAGCGTGACCACGGGCACGTCGTCAATGCCCTTGGGGCGGATGACGGGCTCCATGGCGCCCAGGCCGCGCGGCAGCCAGTCGGCATGGCTGCGCACCGTGTCGTGCAGGCGCACCAACGCATCGTTGCGGTGCACACCCACCTTGAACTGCACCGTGAGCACGGCCACGCCGGGGCGCGACACGGAGGTCACATGCTCCACGCCCAGCATTTGCGAAAACACCTGCTCGGCCGGCGTGGCAATCATTTGCTCCACGTCTTGCACCGATGCGCCGGGAAAGGGCACGATGACGTTGGCCATGGTCACGTCGATCTGCGGCTCCTCCTCGCGCGGCGTGACGAGCACGGCGAACAGGCCCAGCAGCAGCGCCAGCAGCGCCAGCAGCGGCGTGATCTGCGCCGCCTGGAAGGCCTGGGCGATGCGGCCCGAGATGCCCAGGGAATGTCTTGGCGCACTCATGTCAGCGCACCTTGGCCGCGGCCTGGGGTTGCAGCGCCACCTGGTCGCCTGGGCGCAGGCCGCTCAGCACTTCCACCATGTCGCCCTTGTCACCCTTCTCTCCGGCGGGCTGGCCCAGGCGCACCTGGCGCAGCTGGGGCTTGCCGTCCTGGCCTTGCACGTAGACGCCGGTCATCT
The DNA here is from genome assembly GCA_018240985.1 of Pseudomonadota bacterium. Taxonomy (GTDB): domain Bacteria; phylum Pseudomonadota; class Gammaproteobacteria; order Burkholderiales; family Burkholderiaceae_C; genus Alicycliphilus. The sequence goes on along the minus strand of JAFEER010000021.1, from coordinate 6,153 downwards.
CGGCGCGGCGCACTACCGTCTGGCCTGGCACCAGGATGCGCGCTGCGGCGTCCGCCTTGTCGCCCTGCCACCACAGGCGGGCGAACATGCCGGGCACGGCACGCAGGTCGGCGGGCAGCTGCACGCGCACGGGGACGGTGTGGCTCAAGGGATCGGCCGTGGGCAGCACCTGCACCTGGGCGGCCGCAACCGCCAGGCGCTGATCCGTGGCGCCGGGCAGCTCCACCTGTACGCCGCTGCCGGCGCGCAATTGCGCCGCCTGCTCCTCGGTCAGCTGCGCCGTGACGCGCATGGCAGACGGGTCGTACAACGAAACCAGGGGCCGTCCCGGCATGGCCATGTCGCCCAGATTCACCGGCACGCTCGCAAGCAAGCCGGAATAGGGGGCTTTCACGCTGTGCAGGCCGGTCTGCGTGGCCGCCACGCCCGCCTGGGCCTGCAGGGCCGTCACCTGGGCCTGTGATGCGCGCCACTGCGCCTCGGCGCCGTCGAGCGCCGCCTGGCTGATGTAGCGCTTGGCGAACAGCTGCTTCTGGCGCTCGTATTCCTTGGCCGCCACATGCAGATTGGCTTGGGCTGCCGCCACCTGGGCGCTGCTGGCGGCAGCCCCCTGGCTGGCCATGCGCGCGTCGATGCGCGCCAACTCCTGGCCGGCTTGCACCCGGTCGCCGGCCTTTGCCGCCAGGGCCACGATGGCGCCCGGCACCTGGGCCGAGAGCATGGTCTCGCGCACCGCCTCCACCCTGGCGTCGCTGCTGCTCCAGCCCGGCTGGGCGGCGCCCTTGACCTGGTAATAAGACAGTGCGGGCGCAGGCTCGGCGGCCCGGACGCCCGGCCACAGGGCCGACCAGGCAAGAACGGCGACGAGCCACGGTGAGCGTTGCATGGTGTTTTCCTTATCCGACGCATTGTTGTCTGATTGATTATTTAACCAATCAGCTAATTAGTCAATAATGTATCATGACACCATTGCATGGATAGGAACGCGCGATGAAGCAACTGCCACCCGAGGCCCTGGAACAAGTGGCCGCCTATTTCCAGGTGCTGGCCGAACCCACACGCCTGCGCATCCTCAACCTGCTGCGCGACGGGGAACACAACGTCGGCGAGCTGGCCCAGGCCTGCGGCTACACGGCGGCCAACATCTCGCGCCACCTGTCGCTCATGACCAAGCAAGGCATCGTCGCGCGCGAAAGCCGCGGCACGGCCGTGTATTACCGCCTGACGGACGAATCGGTGGATGAGCTATGCGACCTGGTCTGCGGCAACATTGCACGCCGTTTGGAGCAGGCGACGCAAACCAACAGCGCGTTTCGCGCCAGCCTGTGAGTTGTAGCGGGTGGTGGAGTGCACTGGCAGATTGATGGTCTACGAGGGGGCTGTGACTACAGTTCTATCAACATCCCAAAAGTATTTGACATAATATACATCGTATCTAGTACGATGGGTTTGAAAAAAGGGCTCAAGCCCTTCATCAAACTTTGCTCCACTTGCATGCTTACGCGCCCTCGCTGAGCTGCACACGATCCGCACTCTACCGACCCATCCGATCCGTGTCAACGGTTGGCGGCCTGTGCCCCACACCAGCGCAGTGAGTGCATCCATTGGCCATGCTGTCACACCAGCTTGAGCACTGGATTGGTAGGTGGCACCGGTAGCACGAAACGATCTGGCTGCGTCAGCACGACCGCCGACAACTTGCCCACCATCGTGCTGCCTTTGCCTTGCACGGCATAGCTCAGGATGTTCACCTTGCCGGAACCCTTGCCAGCGGCCATCCGGTGCCAGCCCGCTTTGAGCACCTCGCGCTGCACCTGTAGGCCCATCATGTCCGCCTCGGCCTGGGGCCCGTGCTGACTGGCGTACAGCTTGAAGATCAGCGGCGACACCAGCGCCATGCCTTCCGCCGTGAAATGCACCGCGGCGCCGCTCTCGTTGTACTTGATCTCGCGGCTGGCCAGGCCTTGCTGCAGCCATGCCATGAACGCCAGTGCCGTGGCGCTCGGCTCGGCCCGGCGTGAGGCGGTATCCTGCGGCAGCTCCGGCAGCTCCGGCAGCTTGTGCTGCAGCACGATCGGCGTTGGCTGTGACGACGGGTCTGACCCTGGAGCTTGCACCGGCGCCGTGATCAGCCTGGTGGTGAGAGCCTGCTCTGAGGATCTGACGTTGCCCATCGGCATGCGGTTGCTGGCAGTGCTGGTGGTGTTTCTACCGGACGCAATTGCCGCAGCTTTGGGTGGGTTGCCCGAAGCCGCTGGCGGCTTGGCCACCGGCTGGCCTGCTTTGGGCTTGATGGCTGCGACAGCACGCACATCGTCGTCGTCGCCTAGCCAGCCGTCATCGGCCTCGAAGCCATCGACACCGCTGCCGATCTGGATTTCGCCGGGCTTCGATGGGCTCGTTGACTCATCTACTGCTCGCTGATGTGGCAGCACGGGTTTGACCTTTGTCGTACCGGGCTTTGGTGTCAATGCCTGATCTGCGGCAGCGTTGGGCTTGTTGAACCCAGGGGCCCGCAGCGGTTTGGGCGTGGTCGGTTTCAAGCTTGTGGGTGTTGCCTCGGATGGAGTTGCGGCAGCTTCCTGACTGTCATTACTTGCGGCAGTTGTGTCAGCCTTGGCACCAGATGCTGTGGCAGTCTGGTTCCCCACCGCCTGTGTCATGCTTGGGTTCAATGCCTGAGCTGCGTCAGCGTCCTGCTCGTCACGGCCTGGGCGCTTGGCCTTGACCTCGATGTGCCCGCTCATGGATGGCGGGTACTGCGCCGGATCGTCGTAGAGACGCGCCAGCGGAAACTTCAGCATCGTCAGGCTGTGCGCGTAGCTTGCACCCAACTCCCTCGCACGATGAAGCTGCGTCAGGCTCAGGCGTATTGCGCCCATGCACGACCACATACCAGACCGCTTGCCCGGTCTGTAGGTTCGGGTCGATGCAGCCATATTCCTGCCAGGTGTCAAACAACCGATCGTTCTTGCTGTCGCCAGGGATGCTCTCCTCGGGGGCGTGCGTGCGAATCCAGGCGCGAGTGGCGTCGGCCACACGCTTGGCCACCAGCCACAGGGATCCGTCATGCACCCAGCCGGCAGCGCCGCTGCGGTTCAGCGGCAACCCCCGTGCCGTTCTTCAGCATGCTCTTGAGCGCGCCCATCAGCAATTCGATCAGGGGCACGCTGGCGGCGGTCTCGAAGCGTGCGCGGCTGCCATGGGTCAGCGCCTTGCGCGTCGAGGCCTGGTTGGCACGGGCCACGATGCGTGCGAGCAGGCTGCTCCTGTCCTGGCCCGATAGGTACTGCACCAGTGCCTCCATGGCCTGCGGCGTCCGCGCCATGAAGGCCAGCGTGGAAGGCGGTGCGACCTGGGCCAGCAGGGTCAGTGCCAGGCGGCCGTGGGCGCCGTAGTCACGCAGGGATTTGGGCGTGAATTCGACCCGGTACTCGGCGTCCGCCCTGCCCTGCGTCAGCTGCACCAAGCTTCCGGCCAGTGGCGTCCAGCGCAGCGCCTCGGGCATGCGTGCGGCGCGCCACTGAATCTGCAGGTCGGTCAGCGGCTTGGCAATGTCGTGCAGCAGCGCCGCGTGAAACACTGCATAAGTCCACACGTCGCTAAGGTGCGACACGGACAGCCCCGAAACGTACCCGTCCTGCTGCGCGCCAAGCATCGCCCCAATCTCACCCTTGCACCGCAAGTTAACGGCAAGTTCACGGCAAGGTCAACGGCACCGGCATAACCGTTTCATAACCGTCCCATTACCGTGGCTGATGGGGTTACTTCGACAAGCTGCGATATGAAAACTCACCTTTGCCCCGCATGACGCCCATGCTGGCCCCGGCCTAGCGTTGCATGACGGACTGTCCTGCCCCCCCTGCTGCTGGGGTGGCTACACGCTGGCTACATGGTGGCTACATGACCCGGAAAAAGAAAAAGCGCACTATCGTTTAAATAGCGCGCTTTCTTTATGTAGCTTGGTAGGACGTACAAGATTCGAACTTGTGACCAACGGATTAAAAGTCCACGCAAAATAGCGTTTGCCAGTGTTGAGTGCTGTAGATAGAATCAATGAAAATCAACACGTTAGAGAATCTTCTAGGCTAACTACTGTTGATTAACACATGGGCATATTTCGAGGATTTGCCTACAGATTGCCTACAGATTGCCTACAGACACCATGAGCGAAACCACTAGCCGCGTGAGACTGACAGCCGGGCGCGTTGACGCCCTCACCTGCCCGCCTGGTAAGACTCAGGCTTTCCTTTGGGATACCGATGCTCCCGCCCTGGCCGTGCGTGCGACACCGACCGGGCGCAAGACCTACACTTTTGAAAGTCGCCTGCACGGCAAAACCCTGCGCCTGACCATTGGCGACTGCAAAGCATGGCCGCTGGCCGGTGCCCGTGCCGAGGCAACCCGCCTAACGCTGCTGGTGGACAGCGGGCAAGACCCCCGCGAGGTCAAGCGCCAGCAGGCAACCGAACGCGCCGCGCAACAGGCCGCCCAGGCCGTGCAAGCTGCAACCGTGGGCGAGGCGTGGATTGCGTACCTTGCCGACCGCCGCCCGCATTGGGGCGAGCGCCACTATCAAGACCATGAAAAGCTGGCCCGTGCTGGTGGCGAGAAAGCAAAGCGCGGCACCCGTGGCCGTGGCGTGACCATCGCCGGGCCCCTTCACCCCTTGATGTCGATGCGCCTGCAAGACCTGACAGCCCCAGTAATCGAGGCATGGGCAGCGAACGAGGCCAAGGCCCGCCCGACCCCTGCGCGGCTGTCCTGGCGCTTGCTACGGGCCTTCCTGGCGTGGTGTGCCGAGCATCCGCAATATGCTGCCGTGGTGCCAGCGCAAAACCCCGCCAAGACCCGCCGCGCACGCGAAGCGCTGGGCAAAGCCGGGGTGAAACAGGATGCGCTTTTGCGCGAGCAGCTTCCCGCCTGGTTTGCCGCCGTGTCCGCCATCGGAAACCCCGCCATATCGGCCTATCTGCAAACCCTGCTGCTGGTGGGCGCACGCCCTGGCGAGGTGCTGGCGCTGCGCTGGGAGGACATGAACACCCAATGGCGGGGACTGACCATCCGCGACAAGGTGGAGGGCGAGCGCGTTATCCCGTTGACGCCCTATGTCTGGCACCTGCTGGCCGCCCTGCCGCGCCGCAGTGAGTTTGTGTTTGCCGGTGCTGTACGCGAGGCAGGAAAGGCCGCGCAACCCATTGCCAAGCCGCACCACGCCCACGCCACGGCCTGCAAGGTGGCCGGTATCGAGGGCCTGACATTCCACGGACTGCGCCGCAGTTTCAAGAGCCTGACCGAGTGGCTGGAAATCCCTGCGGGCGTGGTGGCACAGATTCAAGGCCACAAGCCCAGCGCCACGGCAGAAAAGCATTACACCGTCCGCCCGCTTGACCTGCTGCGCCTGCACCATGAGCGCATCGAGGCGTGGATTTTGGAACAGGCCGGGGTGAAGTTTGACGCCCAGGCCGAGCCGGGCAAGCTGCGCGCAGTGAATTGAGGGGGCGACGATGAATGACTATCTGCCCAAGCTGGCAACCACCGCCCAAGCGTGCGACTGGCTACAACTGCGCACAGGCGAGGCGTGGAATTTGCCTCGCCTGCTGGAATATGGGCTTGTGCCGTATTTCTGGCTTGACTACACCGAGGAACACGCCGCGCTATTTGGCGAACGCCGCGAGGGGCTACTGCTGCGCGTCATGTTTCAGGGCGACATCGCCCGGCTGGAAACCGCCCCCGATTCGGGGCTGGTGTCGATTGCTGGCCTGCCCGATGGCCGCGTGGTGCAATTCGATCCGCCCTGCCCGGTTGCACTGTCTGAATTGCGATTCACCCGCGATGAAGTCCAGAACGCCATGCCGCAGGGCGCCGCACCTGCGCTTACCGTGAATCGCGGCACCCAGAAAGCGCTAACCCCTGCGCAAGAGGCCGAAATCGTGGAGATGTATGCCCGAGGCCGGGGGCAGTCCGTTAACGCGCTGGCAAAGAAATTCAGCGTGTCGAATCCGACCATCGACAAGGCGCTAAAAGGGGCTGGCGTCAAAAAATAAGGGGTTGCAGGGGGTTGCAACAATCGGCCCGCAACCCGCATGAAATAAGGCTTTCTGCAAATTGCAAGGGGTTGCATGTTGACTGCAATCCGGGTTGCAGCAAGCT
>JAFEER010000219.1 GCA_018240985.1 Pseudomonadota bacterium | reverse complement strand
GGCTACTACCTCACGTTCCGCGGCAACGTGAAGGCCAATCCGGCCAAGGGCAGCGAGCCCGACGAGAACTATGCGCGCGAGCTGATGCAGCTCTTCACCATAGGGCTGCTGCAGCTCAACCCCGATGGCAGCGCGCAGACCAGCGGCGGCAAACCCGTGGAGACCTACAAGCAGGTCGACGTGAGCGGCCTGGCGCGCGTGTTCACCGGCTGGGACCTGGACACGGCGGGCCTGACCAGCCCCTACCCGCCCGACGTGATGCGCCGCCCGATGGCCCAGGTGGCGAGCCGCTACGAAACCGGTAGCAAGACCTTTTTGGGCGCGACCGTGGCGGGGGGCGCCTCCGCCACCGACGGTCTGAACAGCGCGCTGGATACCCTGTTCAACCACCCCAACCTGCCCGTCTTCGTGGGCCGGCAGATGATCCAGCGGCTGGTGACCAGCAACCCCAGCCCGGCCTACGTGACCCGCGTGGCGGCCGCCTTTGCCAACAATGGCAGCGGCGTGCGCGGCGACATGAAGGCGCTGATCACGGCCATCCTGCTCGACCCCGAGGCGCGCGACGCCGGCGTGGCGGCCAATCCCAGCTTTGGCAAGCTGCGCGAGCCCGTGGTGCGCTTTCTCAACTGGGCGCGGGCCTATGGCGCCGCCTCGGCCAGCGACGCCTGGGCCATTGGCGACCTGTCCGACCCGGCCACGCGCCTGGGCCAGAGCCCCATGCGTTCGCCCTCGGTGTTCAACTTCTTCCGTCCGGGCTATGTGCCGCCCAACACGGCGCTGTCGGCCCAGGGACTCACGGCACCAGAGTTCCAGATCACCAACGAGGTGTCGGTGGCGGGCTACGTCAACTACATGCAGCAGGTGATCGGCAACTCGCTCAAGGGCGACCTGAAGGCCGACTACGGCACGCTGCTGCCGCTGGCGGACAAATCCGCCGCGCTGCTGGCCGAGATCAACCAGGTGCTGGCGGCCGGCGCGCTGTCCGCCGCCACGCTGGCGCAGATCCAGGCCGCCGTGGACTCGGTGGCGCCCGGCACCGCCGCGGCGCAGCAAAACCGCATCTTCATCGCGCTGACGCTGGTCATGGCGGCGCCCGAATTCATTGCCCAGAAGTGAAGGCCAGCATGCAGCATTTCCCCGAAATCCAGCCCGACAACGCCTCGCGCCGGGCCTTCCTCAAGCGCGCCTCGGCCCTGTCCGTCATGGGCAGCGCGGCGCCCTGGGCGCTGTCGCTGTCGGCCATGGCCGAGGCCTCCGCCGCGACCGCGTCCGACTACAAGGCACTGGTCTGCGTCTTCCTCTACGGCGGCAACGACTACGCCAACACTGTCGTGCCCTATGACCAGGCCAGCTTCGACGCGCAGTACGCGCTGCGCGGCAACCTGCGCATAGACCGCGCCGCCCTCACGGCCACGCTCTTGAACCCCACCGCCGCCCTGCCCGACGGCCGGCAATACGCGCTGGCGCCGGGGCTGGCGCCGCTGGTGCCGCTGTTCAATGCCGGGCAGATGGCCGTGCTGCTCAACGTGGGCACGCTGGTGCAGCCGACCACGCTGGCGCAGTACCAGGCGCGCTCGGTGCCGCTGCCGCCCAAGCTGTTTTCGCACAACGACCAGCAGTCGTACTGGCAGTCGTCCTCGCCCGAGGGCGCCACCTCGGGCTGGGGCGGGCGCCTGGGCGACCTGTTTGCCTCCGGCAATGGCAACGCCACCTTCACCAGCATGGGGGTGTCGGGCAATGCCGTGTATCTGGCGGGCAAGAGCGCCGTGCAGTACCAGGTCACCCCGGGCGGGGCGGTGGCCGTCAACGGCGTGCGCGCGCCCTTGTTCGGCTCGGCCGCCGCGTCGTCGGCGCTGCAGGCCCTGATGACCGGCGCGCGCGGCCAGCAGCTGGAAAACGAATATGTGCGCGTGTGCCAGCGTTCGCTGGACGCCAACGCGCAGCTGAGCGGCGCGGTCGGCGGCATCAACCTGGCAACCAGCTTCCCCGGCGGCAACAGCCTGGCGGATCAGTTGAAGATGGTGGCCAAGCTGATCGCGGCACGTGGCGCCCTGGGCGCGAAGCGCCAGGTGTTCTTCGTGTCCATAGGCGGGTTTGATACGCACGACAGCCTGCTCAAGGTGCACCCGGGCCTGATGGCCAACGTGGGCAACGCCATGGCGGCGTTCTACCAGACCACGGTGGAGCTGGGCGTGGCCAGCCAGGTGACGACCTTCACGGCCTCGGACTTCGGGCGCACGCTGGTCAGCAACAGCGATGGCTCGGACCATGGCTGGGGCAGCATGCATTTCGCGCTGGGCGGCGCCGTCAAGGGCGCGGCCTACTACGGCAAGGCGCCGGTCATCGCCAACGGCGGGCCCGACGACGTGGGCCAGGGGCGGCTGCTGCCCGGCCTGTCGGTAGACCAGTACGCGGCCACCATGGCCAGCTGGCTGGGCGTGTCGGGTAGCGACTTGGGCATGGTGCTGCCCAACCTGGGCAACTACAGCCTGCGCAATCTGGGCTTTGTGTAAGTAAAACGGGCCCTGCCGGCCCGTTTTGCTGTTAACTCTGCTTGATTAGAAAGCTGTCTCAGACTCCTTCCCCCTTTGGGGCTGAAGGCTGCGGCTCCCATTGCGCCTGCGCGCAATGGGACAGCCTGAAGAGCGGCGGCCTCTGGCCGCCAGCACCGAGGCTGGGATGGGGGCTGGAGCGCCGGCATCTTGCCGGCAGCAACGCGCTAGCGTCGCTGGCCCCCACCCCCGCCCTCCCCCAGAGGGGGAGGGGGTAAGACAAGCCATCTGAGACTCGTTGCTAATCAAGTAACTCTGAAGCAGCGCCTGCCCCGCCATGTAGGAGCGCAGAACCTTCGGCACCTCCACGGTGCCGTCGGCACGCTGATAGTTTTGGCTGCGCCGAAACCGTCAGCGGGTCGGTGCAAGCACCGACACTCCGCCCATGTAAGGGCGCAGAACCTCCGGCACCTCCACGGTGCCGTCGGCGCGCTGATAGTTTTCCAGCACGGCCACCAGCGTGCGGCCCACGGCCAGGCCAGAGCCGTTCAAGGTGTGCACCAGCTCGTTTTTGCCCTGGGCGTTCTTGAAGCGTGCCTGCATGCGGCGCGCCTGGAAGGCCTCGCAGTTGCTCACCGAGCTGATCTCGCGATACGTGTTCTGCGCGGGCAGCCAGACCTCCAGGTCGTAGGTCTTGGCGCTGCCAAAGCCCATGTCGCCGGTGCACAGGCTGACCACGCGATACGGCAGGTTCAGCTTTTGCAAAATGGCCTCGGCGTGGCGCGTCATTTCTTCCAGCGCCTCGTAGCTCTTGTCGGGGTGCACGATCTGCACCATCTCGACCTTGTCGAACTGGTGTTGGCGGATCATGCCGCGCGTGTCGCGGCCATAGCTGCCGGCCTCGGAGCGAAAGCAGGGCGAGTGCGCGGTCAGCTTGATGGGCAGCTCGCTCTCTGCCAGCACCTCGTCGCGCACGATGTTGGTGAGCGGCACCTCGCTGGTGGGGATCAGGTACAGCGCCGCCTGGTCGGGCACGGGCTCGCCCTCCTGCCCGCCCTTCTTGGCGGCAAACAGGTCTGCCTCGAATTTAGGCAACTGGCCCGTGCCCTTGAGCGAGTCAGCGTTGACGATATAGGGCACGTAGCACTCGGTATAGCCATGCTCCGCCGTCTGCACGTCCAGCATGAACTGCGCCAGCGCGCGATGCAGACGCGCCATCTGGCCCTGCATGACGGTGAAACGCGAGCCCGAGAGCTTCACGCCCAGGTCGAAGTCCAGCCCCAGCGGCGCGCCCAGGTCGACATGATCCTTCACCGCAAAATCGAAGGTCTTGGGCCCCTGATCGTCAGGACTCCAGCGGCGCAGCTCCACGTTGCCGGACTCGTCCGCACCCACCGGCACGCTCTCGTGCGGCAGGTTGGGCACGGCGGCCAGCATGGTGTGCAGTTCGGCCTGGATCTGATCCAGGCGCGTGGCCGAGCCGTCGAGCTCCGCCTTGGCCGCGGCCACCTGGGCCTTGGCGGCCTCGGCGGCGTCCTTCTCGCCCTTGCCCATCAGCATGCCGATCTGCTTGGAGAGTTGGTTGCGCTGCGCCTGCAGCTCCTCGGTGCGCGTCTGCAGCGTCTTGCGCTCGGACTCCAGGGCCTGGAAGGCCTCCACGTTCAGGAAAGTCTGGGGGGTTTTGCGGGCTTGTAGCCGGGCGACGGCCGATGCGAGGTCTTTGCGAAGGAGGAGGATGTCTAGCATAGCCTTTGATTTTAGTGGGCGCCCGCCGATAAGATCACGGCAGGAGGCAAGGCGATGTTCTTCGTGTTTGGCCCATCGGGGCAGATCTACCGCGGCGGCGGAGGCAAGCTGGCGCAATTGGCGCCGGTGCAGCGCGTGCAACGCCCACAGGCGCTGGGTACGCGGGCCATGGAGCCATACGCCACCAGCGCACTGCCCGTTGCCCCCAAACAGGGCGCCACGCCACAACAGCAGCGCCTGCAGGAGGCCGCCGCAGCCTATGTGCGCACCGAGCAAGGCCCGGCTGCCCCACGCCAGCCGGTGCTGCGCGTAGCCGACATGATGACCTTGGGCGCCGTGTCCGTCCCTCCCGACATCCTGGCGCACGAGGCCTGGCTGGAGCTGGCGCGCCAGCGCGTGGCACAGGCGCCCGTGGTCAATTCCCAGGGGTGCGTGGTGGGCCTGCTGCTGCGTGCCGACATGGCGCCGCTTGACCTGCTGCCCCAACCCGCAGCGGTGCCGCAGACGATTGCGCACGCGCGCCGCGCCGTGTCCGAGGTGATGGTGAGCCCCGTGCCGACAGTGGCGCCGGACACCGAACTGCGCCGCGTGGCACCGGTGCTGCTGGACACGGGCCTGCCGGGCCTGCCGGTCACCGACGAACACGGGCTGCTGGTGGGTTATGTGTCGCGCACCGACATCCTGCGCGCGGTGGTGGCCGATCCGCCGCTCGACCTGTGGAGTTGAACGGCAAGCTCATACGGCTTTGCATTCAAGCGCAGAACAAGGCGGGAAGCCGCAGAGAGCGTGTTTACGATCTTTTCATGGTGCCCGCGAGGCAGCAAAAGGCCGCGCTCTAGGCGCGCGCCGCAGGCCATGCTGGCGGCCTGGGCAAGGTGCGCAACGACGATCGCGGCCTTTTGCTGCCTCGCCCGAAGGGTTGCCTCGCAAAAGCAGCGTCTGCCGCGTTGCAAATCCTCGCCGGGCCACCAGCCCGTCTGCGGTTTGCGCCTTGCATCCACTACTTTTGCGGGGCAACGGGCACCATGAAAAGATCGTAAACACGCTCTAACAGTGCTGTAGCACGGCAAGGCGAACCAACGCAGTTATGCGTTTGAAGGCGAAGTCGTATCAGTCGCCACTGACGCCCTGGTCGCCTATGTGCAGCTGCACCTCGGGCACGCGGCTCGCCAGCACCTTGTCGATGGTCTTGCCGTCCATGTCCACCACTTCAAAGTGCCAGTTCTCCCACTGCACGGTGTCGGTGACGCTGGGCAGCTTGCCGGTGAGCAGCATCATCATGCCGCTGAGCGTCTGGTAACGCCCGCGATCCTCCTGCGGCACGGTGGTCAGCTCCAGGCGATCCTTGAGCTCGGGCACGGGGATATGGCCATCGAGCAGCCAGCTGCCGTCCTCGCGCTGCACGGCCCAGGAATCATCCGGGTCGCGCGACTGGAATTCGCCGGTGATGGCCTCGATCAGATCCTGCACGGTGACGATGCCCTGCACCTCGCCGTACTCGTCGATGACGAAGGCCATCTGCAGATCCGACTGGCGGAAGTTGTCCAGCAGCTCCCTGGCGTTGATGGTCTCGGGCACATACAGCGCAGTCCGCAGCGGCTGCGCGGCCAGTTCGCGCGCGGCCGGCTCACGCACCGCGCGCGACAGCCATTGGCGCGCGCTGAGCACGCCCACGATGTTCTCCATGCCGCCGCGCACCACGGGAAAGCGCGCATGGTCTGATTCCTCGATGCGGCGCAGGTTGTCCTCGAACGGCGCCTCCAGATCCAGGCACACCACATCGGCACGCGGCACCATCAGCGAGCCGATTTGCCGGTCGTCCAGCCGGAACACGTTGCGCACCATCTGGTGCTCGTGCGACTCGATCACGCCGGCGCTCGTGCCTTCGGCCAGCACCGCGTGGATCTCGTCCTCGGTCACGGCATTGGTCTGCCCCTGCTTGACACCCAGGGCGCGCAACAGGGCCTCGGTGGAGATCGACAGCAGGCGCACGAAGGGCTTGGTGGCCAGGGCCAGCCAGTTGATGGGGCGTGCCACGACGCGCGCCAGCGCCTCGGGGTAGGTCTGGCCCAGGCGCTTGGGCACCAGTTCGCCCACGACGATGGAGAAATAGGTGATCAGCACCACCACCAGGCCGGTGGCGACATAGCCCGCGTACTGCGCCTGCAGCCCCAGGCCGATCAGCCAGTCGCCCAGCGGCTTGGCCAGCGCCGACTCGCCCACGATGCCGTTGAGCACGCCAATCGAGGTGATACCGATCTGGATGGTGGACAGGAAGCGCGTCGGGTCTTCGCCCAGCTTGGCGGCCGCGATGGCCCCGCTATCGCCCTCATCGATCAGCTTCTGCAGGCGTGCCTTGCGCGCGGAAACCAAGGCCAGCTCGGACATGGCGAACAGGCCATTGAGCAGGATGAGGGCGAACAGTATTGCTATTTCCATATGCAGGGAGCCCGCGGCGCTCCCGAGGTGTAGAGAAGCGGGGATTGTAAGAAGTCCTGCATTCTGCAAGGGTTTGGCAGCCGCCGGCGGCATAGCCCGGCAGCGTGTCGGTCATGCAATATGGCAAAAAACCCAATAATGACGGCGCCCATCATGCGCTGATAGCTATCATTTTTGGGAAACCGCAATCCACCCCTGGCCCTCCGCTCAAGCTTCATGCACCATCCGGGCCGCTGTCGGCGCCCCTCTGAAGCGCCGCCGCATCGAGCTTGAGACCCTTGGGCAGGGGGAATTTCAGCGTTTCCTCGATGCCGTCCATCTTGCGCACCGAGACCGCGCCCAGCTCCTTGATGCGCATGATCACCGCCTGCACCAGCACCTCGGGCGCCGATGCGCCGGCCGTCAGGCCCACGCGCGCGATGCCGTCGAACCACTCGTGGCGCAGCTCGTCGGCGCTGTCCACCATGTAGGCCTGGGTGCCCAGGCGCTCGGCCAGCTCGCGCAGGCGGTTGCTGTTGGAGCTGGTGGGGCTGCCCACCACGATCACCAGATCCACCTGGGGGCTCAGCAGCTTGACCGCATCCTGGCGGTTCTGCGTGGCGTAGCAGATGTCCTGCTGCTTGGGCTCGCGGATCGTGGGAAAGCGCGCGCGCACGGCGGCGGTGATCTCGGCCGCATCGTCCACCGACAGCGTGGTCTGCGTGACCACGGCCAGCTTCTCGGTCTGCGCCGGCTGCACGCGCGCCACGTCGGCCACGTCCTCGACCAGGTGGATGCCGCGGTCGAGCTGGCCCATGGTGCCCTCGACCTCGGGGTGGCCCTTGTGGCCGATCATGATGAACTCGTAGCCCTCGCGGGCCAGCTTGGCGACCTCGACATGCACCTTGGTCACCAGCGGGCAGGTGGCATCAAAAATCGTAAAGCCGCGCACGCGCGCCTCGTCCTGCACGGCGCGGCTCACGCCGTGGGCCGAGAAGATCAGCGTGGCGCCGGGCGGCACATCGGCCAAGTCCTCGATGAAGATCGCGCCCTTGGCCTTGAGGTCGTTGACGACATAGGTGTTGTGCACGATCTCGTGGCGCACGTAGATCGGCGGGCCGAATTTCTTCAGCGCACGCTCGACGATCTCGATGGCGCGATCCACGCCGGCACAGAAGCCGCGCGGCTCGGCAAGGACGATTTCCTGGGGTTTTTGCATACGCTTAGAGCACGCTGATGATCTGCACTTCGAAACTCACCGGCTGGCCTGCCAGCGGGTGGCTGAAGTCAAAGCGCACGGCACCGTCTTCCCGCACCTCCAGCACCACGCCGGCATATTTGCCCGCGCCGTCGGGCGTGGGGAACTCCACCGCGTCGCCCACGGCGTATTGCTCGTCGGGGTCGCCCAGGTCGTTCAAGAGCTTGCGCGCCACCCATTGCTGCATCTCGGGGTTGCGCTCGCCAAAGGCCTCGCCGGCGGCCAGGTCGAAGGTCGCGCGTGCACCTTCCGCCAGGCCGATCAGGCGCTGCTCCAGCGCGGGCGAGAGCTCGCCCGTGCCCACCGACAGCGTGGCCGGCTTGGCGCTGAAGGTGTTGATCACGTCACCCGCCGGGCCGGCCAGACGGTAATGCAGGGTGAGGAAGGAACCCATCTGCACGGTGGGCAGACTGGTGGTGGAAGCAAGGGCGTCAGCGGTCATAGAGGAGGATAAGTCTCTGGATAAACTCGCCCGATTGTAGAAAACCGGGTAAATCCCTACTCCAACGCCTTTCGCCCCGCCATGCCCCTCAAAGACCTGCCTGCCGACGCCCAGCCGCGCGAAAAACTCCTGGCGCGCGGCCCCGCGGCCCTGGCGGACGCCGAACTGCTGGCCATCCTGCTGCGCACCGGCATGGCCGGCAAGGGGGTTTTGCAGCTGGCCGACGAGCTGCTGCAGGAGCCCCGGCGCGACGCCAGCGGACGCATCACCGGCGGCGGTTTTGGCGGCATGGCCGGCCTCCTGCATGCGGGCGCCGCCGATCTGGCGCGCATCAAGGGCCTGGGCCCGGCCAAGCGCGCCGAACTGGTGGCGGTGCTGGAACTGGCGCGCCGCGCCCTGGCCCAGCAGCTGCGCGAGCGCGAGCTGTTCGACAGCCCCGGCGCCGTCAAGCATTACCTGCAGCTGCACCTGGCGGCGCGCGCGCACGAGGTGTTTGCCGTGCTGTTCCTCGATAGCCAGAACCGGCTCATGGCCATGGAAGAGCTGTTTCGCGGCACGCTCACCCAGACCAGCGTGTACCCGCGCGAGGTGGTGCTGCGCGCCCTGCACCACCAGGCCGCGGCCGTGGTGCTGGCGCACAACCACCCCAGCGGCAGCGTGCAGCCCAGCCGCGCCGACGAGGCCCTGACCCAGACCCTGAAGGCGGCCCTGGCCCTGGTGGACGTGCGCGTGCTCGACCATGTCATCGTGGCGCCGGGCGCGGCCCTGTCCATGGCCGAGCAGGGCCTGGTGTGAGGCTGCTGCGCTGGGCCTGCATTGCCCTGCTGGCGCTGGCCGGCTGCGCCCTGCCGCTCGCGCCGCCGGCGCCCGACCCACTGCTGGCGCCACACCTGCGCCTGATCGGCGTGGCCGAGCTGCCGCCCGGCACCGAGTACGGCGGCAGCACCATAGGCGGCCTCTCGGGCATCGACTACGACCCGGCGCAGGATCGCTACCTGTTCATCAGCGACAGCGCGGCGCAGATCTTCACGGCCAGCCTGCACTACGGCAGCCAGGGCTTGGCGGCGCCGCAGTTCACCGGCGTGCAGGCGCTCCAGCACACCAGCGGCCAGCCCTTTGCGCCCTGGTGGCGCCCGCAGGCGGGCATGGATCGCCCCGACGCCGAGGCCCTGCGCTGGTTACCCGGCAGCGACGACTTTCTGTGGACCAGCGAGGGCGACTTTGCGCGCGGCTTCGGCCCGCAGCTGCGCGAGAGCCGCATCGACGGCACGCCCGTGCGCGACATTCCCCTGCCGGCCAGTTTCATGCCCCCATCGGGCAAGGGCCCGCGCCGCAACGGCACGCTGGAGGGCCTGGCGCTCTCGCCCGACGGCCAGACCGCCTGGCTGGCCATGGAGCTGCCCTGGCGCCAGGACGGCGACGAGGCCACGCCGGAAAGCGGCGGCGCCCCGGTGCGCATCACCGCCATCGACCTGGCCACGGGCCGGCCGCTGCGCCAGATCGCCTACCAGCCCGATGCCGTGCCGCAGACGCGCGCCCTGCCCGGCCCGCAGCTCAACGGCGTGAGCGAAATCCTGGCCGACGGGCCGCAGCACCTGCTGGTGCTCGAGCGCAGCTACAGCGCCGGCCGGGGCTTCACGGCGCGCCTGTACCGCATCGACACGCGCGCCGGCAGCGACACGCTGGCGCTCGATGCCCTCACCGCCGCCAACCACCACAGCGCGCCCAAGACCCTGGTGGCCGATCTGGCGGCCCTGGGCCTCAGGCCCGACAACATCGAGGGCATGACCTGGGGCGCGCCGCTGCAGGGCGGCGCCCAGGGCAGCGGCTGCGTGCTGGTGTTCGTGAGCGACGACAACTTCAACCCGGCCCAGGTCACGCAGTTCATCGCCGCCGAATACCTGCCCCTGCGCGGCGGGCATGAGCGCTGCGGTACAAGCGCTGCAAGACCATGAACGCCGCCCTCAAAGCCCGCTCGTTTGCCGACCTGCAGCCCTTGCGCCGCGCCCTGCAGGAGGCCGCCGCGCAGGCGGCCGAACGCGAGCGGCTGCGCCTGGAGGCCGAGCACCGCGCCCGCGCCGAGCGCCACCTGTTCCAGGACGCGGTGGGGGCCGTACAGCCGCTCAAGGGCCGGCCCGAGCGCCATTGGCCCGCTCCCGTGCCACCCGAACCCCAGCCCGTGCAGCGCCAGCTGGACGAGGCGCGCGTGCTGCACGAATCGCTGAGCGACGAATTCGACGTGAGCACGCTGCTGGACGTGGACGACCAGCTGAGCTTTCGCCGCCCCGGCATCGGCCTGGACGTGACGCGCCGGCTGCGCGCCGGCCACTGGAGCCTGCAGCGCCAGCTGGACTTGCACGGCCTGCGCGTGGATGAGGCACGCGAGGCGCTGGGCGAGTTCATCCGCCTGGCGCACCGCACGGGGCTGCGCTGCGTGCGCATCGTGCATGGCAAGGGCCTGGGCTCGCCGGGCAAGACCCCCGTGCTCAAGGGCCGCGTGCAGGGCTGGCTGGTGCAGAAGAAAGAGGTGCTGGCCTTCGTGCAGGCGCGCCCGGCCGAGGGCGGCGCGGGGGCGCTGGTGGTGCTGCTGGCGCCGGGGCGGCGGAGTCAATAAAAATCACTTGATTAGAAAGCTGTCTCAGACTCCTTCCCCCTTTGGGGCTGAAGGCTGCGGCTCCAGTTCCGCCAGTGCGGAACTGGACTGCCTGAAGAGCGGCGGCGTCTCGCCGCCAGCACCGAGGCTGGGATGGGGGCTGGAGCGCCGGCATCTTGCCGGCATCGACGCGCGAGCGTCGCTGGCC
>JAFEER010000218.1 GCA_018240985.1 Pseudomonadota bacterium | reverse complement strand
TGCGCCAGGCCAATGGCGCCGGCCGCGCCGCCCTTGTTCTCATAGGTCACGCTGGAGGCCACGCCCGCATCCTGCAGCGCCTTGCCCACGGCGCGGCCGGTGGTGTCCCAGCCGCCGCCGGGGTTGGCCGGCAGCATGATCTTCATGGCCACGGCGGCGCGTGCCGACAGCGGCAGGCTGCCCGCGGCGGCCAGGGCGGCCAGGGATTTCAAGAAAGTGTCACGACGCATGCTATGTCTCCTTCATATGCGCGGCCCTGAAAAGCATGGAGCCGCTGGGTAACATCTTAGTGGGCGCGGCACTGGCTGCACACCAGCGCTGCCCGTTCTTCACACCGCCAGATCAGAAGCTGTGGCGCAGACCGACCTGATAGCCCGAGCTGGAGCCGCCGGCGCTGGCCACGGCCAGGCCGTCGCCCACGGCATAGGCGTTGCCTCCGTCCTTGTTGCTGACGCGGGCGTAGGTGCCATAGAGCGCGGTACGCTTGGACAGGCTGTGCACATAGCCCAGCGCGAAGTGGTTGGCGTCGTTGGCGATATTCGTGGCCTTGACCGCGCCGTAGCTCACGCGCACCTGGCCTGCACCCACCGGCACATGCGCACCGACGGCCCACACGCGCGTCTTCCGGTCGCCAAGACCCGCCTTGTTTTCGCCCCACAGCAGCATGGCCTTGGCCACGCCGAAGTCGTAGCTGCCGCCGATATTGGTCTGGCGCAGATCGCCCAGGCTGCTCAGCGTAGTCTTGGTGACGCCGACGGCCGCGCTCACGGGGCCGCTCGCATAACCCAGACGGGCGCCCACCACACGGCCATCGTTGTCGGCGGCGTTTTCACCAAAGGCGTACATGGCGGTGCCGAAGAAGCCACCCATCTTGGGCAGGTGGTAGGCCACCGAGTTCGATGCACGCACATGGGTCTGGCCCCTGGCGCCGGCCGGGGGGTAGAACAAGGCCGCCGACGAACCCACGCCATTGGTGCCGAAGGCGTGGTAGCCACCGCCCGATACCGCCAGGTTGCTGAACGCCGGCACGAAGTCGCGGCCCAGGCGCACCTCGCCCCAATTGCCCATCAGGCTCACGGTGGAGCGGCGACCGAAGTTCAGGCCGCCGCTGGAGCTCTTGATGTTGTCCACGCTGGTGGATCCGCCCGTGCCGGTGTCGGGGTTGACGGCAGCTTCAAGCCAGAAGCCGGCCTTGAGGCCACCGCCAAGATCCTCGGTGCCGCGAAAGCCCAGACGGCTCGAAAGGTTGCCGTCGGTACCGAGTTGGTTCACCGAACCGCTGCCGCTGCTGGATAGATGAGTCACACCCGCGTCCATGATGCCGAAGAGCTGCACGTTGGACTGCGCCAGGGCAGTCGAGCCAGAGCCGGCCAGGACGAGGGCCAGGCCCATCGTGGTGGGGGAAAACTTCATGGAGGGTCTCCTTGGTGGTTATAGAAAATTTCGCCAGAACTGCAGCGTTGCTTCTGCGCGGCGGATGATAGGAAGCGCAGCTTTCAATCGGCTGTCCAAAACTGTCGGGCCAAGGTGCTAAGGTTCCGGTCATGAAGCTGTTCCTGGTCGAGGACGACCCCTCCATGCAGTCGGCGCTGCAGCGCACCCTGAGCCGCCGCGGTATCGAGGTGACGGTCTGCGGCGACGGGACGCAGGCGCTGGCCGCCTGGACGCACACCCATCCCGACGTGGTGATGCTGGATCTCACCCTGCCCGGCATGGATGGCCTGCTCGTGCTGGAGCAGGCGCGCAGGCAGGGCCTCAAGACCCCCGTGCTCATCCTTACCGCGCGCGGCACCGTGGGCGACCGCATCGTGGGTCTGAACACCGGCGCCGACGATTACCTACCCAAGCCCTTCGATCTGGATGAGCTGGAAGCGCGCCTGCGCGCCCTGCACCGCCGCCAGTTGGCCACCGCGCCCGAGTCCACGGCACTCCCCACGCTGCGCGTGGGCGACCTGCACTGCGACAAGGACAGCGGCGCCATCTACCTGGGTGGCCAGGTGCTGGAACTCACGCCGCGTGAACTGGCCCTGATGCGCGCACTCATGGCCAAGCCGGGCCATGCCGTGCCGAAGGAGCGGTTGTTCGAGCTGGTCTTCCCCGGCGAAGACGGGGTGCAGCCCGAGGCCATCGAAGTCGTGGTCTACCGCCTGCGCAAAAAGCTCGCGCCCGCGCAGGTCACGCTGATGACACTGCGCGGGTTGGGCTATCTGCTCAAGGCGGGGCAATGAGAAGCGCTATGAAGGCGACACCGTGAGCGCACAGCGCCGCCTCTCGCTGCGCCGCTACCTGCTGATAGGCATCCTGCTGCCGATCGGCGTGTACGTGGTGCTCAACACCATGGCGCTGTACCGCCAGTCGCTGGAGGCCGTGCACACCGCCTACGACCGCACGCTGCTCGCCTCGGCCAAAAGCATTGGCGAGCAGCTCACGGTGGAAGGCTACGACAAGCACGCCGTGCTGCGCGCCACCGTGCCCTACGCGGCGCTCGAAGCGTTCGAGACGGACAGCCGCAGCCACATGTTCTACCGCGTCTCCACAGAAGGCGGGGCGCTGATCAGCGGCTTCGAAGACCTGCCCGCCTGGCGCGGCAAACTGCCCGCCAGGAGCCCCTACGCCGCGCTGGTGCACTTCTATGACGACGAATTCCGCCACCGCCCCGTGCGCGTGGCCGTGCTGCTGCAGCCCGTGGCCAGCGAACGCGGGCGCGGCATGGCCGTGATCCAGGTGGCCGAGACACTGGAGCTGCGCCAGGAACTGGCGCGGCAGATCCTCGTGGCGACCCTGTTGCGCCAGCTCGCGCTGGTGGCCGTGATCGCCTTCGTGGTGGTGGTGGTCGTACAGCGCGCCACACGCCCCGTACGCCAGCTCAGCGCCAATCTGCAGGCCCGGGCCGAAGGCGATCTCACACCTATCGCCGCACCGCACGCGCTGCGCGAGCTGCAGCCGCTCGTGGAGGCCACCAACCAGGTCATGGAACGCCTGTCGCGCCTGCTGGCGCACCAGCAGCGCTTTGTGCGCGACGCATCGCACCAGCTGCGCACGCCGCTGGCCGTGCTGAAAACCCAGGTGCAATCCGCCCAGCGCGGCGACCTGCCGCCCGCGCGGGCGCTGCACGAGATCGGCGCCACGGTGGAGCGCGCCACCCAGCTGGCCAACCAGATGCTGGCCCTGGCCAAGGTGGATCAACTGCGCCAGCAGGGCGAGCCGCCCGTGAGCCGGCTCGACGAGGTGCTGCGCGAGGTGGCGCTGGATCTTTCGCCCCTGATCGCCCAGCGCGACCTGGACTTCGGCATCAGCACCCAGTCCGCGCCCATCCGCGCCCATGCCTGGATGCTGCGCGAGCTGTGCCGCAACCTGCTGCATAACGCCATCCGCCATGCGCCACCCCACACCGAGCTGAGCGTGACGCTGCAGGCGCAGGACGGCGCCGCCCTGCTGACCATCGCCGACGCCGGCGCGGGCATAGACGACGAGCTGGCCACCCGGCTGTTCCAGCCCTTCTCGGCCGGCGACGTGCGCCAGGGCTCCGGCCTGGGCCTGGCCATCTGCCACGAAATCGTGCAGGCCCTGGGCGGCAGCATTGCCCTCACCAACCGCCGCCAGGGCGCGCGCGTGCTGGGGCTGGACGCCGTCGTGCGCCTGCCGCTCAGCGCCACCAGCAGCGAGGCAAAATCCGACCGATGACAACAGCCCCCGATGCAATGCGCCTGGACAAATGGCTCTGGTGCGCGCGCTTCTACAAAACCCGCAGCCTGGCCGTGGAAGAAATCGGCAAAGGCCGCGTCACCGTCAACGGCCAGGCCGCCAAGGCCGCCCGCGAGCTGCACGCGGGCGACACCGTGGCCCTGCGCCAGGGCCAGCTGGCCCGCACCGTGGTCGTGCGCGCCCTGAGCAGCTACCGCGGCCCGGC
>JAFEER010000217.1 GCA_018240985.1 Pseudomonadota bacterium | reverse complement strand
GCCGCGGTGCGCGTGGCGGCCGACTTGATGGGCGTGAACACCACCTCGTCGATATTGCCCTTGGGTTTGTCCCACCAGGCGGGGTTCTTCTTCAGCGTCAGCTTCTGGTCTGGCTGCCAGGCCACCAGGCTGAAGGGGCCGGTGCCGTTGGCGTTGCGCGAGGCGTAGCTTTCTTCCTTGCCGGCGTAGTCCTGCGACTTGACCGAGTTGTGCTTCTCGGCCCAGGTCTTGTTCATGATGCGCGCCTCGGTCAGCTCGCGCAGCAGGATGGGGTTCGGCCCCTTGAGGATCAGATCCACCGTGTGGTCGTCCACCTTCTTGACCTCTTTGAGGCTTTGCGTGGCGCTTTGCATGTTCGACGGCGGCGTCATGGCGCGCGTGAGCGAGAACACCACGTCGTCGGCCGTGAAAGGCGCGCCGTCGTGGAATTTGACGCCCTTCCTCAGCTCGAAGCGCACCTGCGTGGGCGAGATCTGCGTCCACTTGGTGGCCAGCGCGGGCTCGGTCTGGTACTTGGCGTCGTAGCGCACCAGGCTCTCGTAGATCTGCTGCAAAAACGCGTGCGTGGTCTGGTGGTTCTGCGCGTGCGGGTCTATGGTCAGGATGTCGTTGGCACCGGCCCAGCGCAGGTTGGCGGCCTGCGCCGTCCCCATGGACAGCAGCACGGCAGCCCCGATCAGGCCGAACTTGAAGGATCTGCGTTGCGTCATTGGCTTGTCTCCAGCGGTTGTTTGCAAACCACGCATCCTACCCAAAATGGCAACGGCCGCTCCAAGGCGGCCGTTGCGGCTATCGCGCGACGAAATTTAGCGGAACTTGGGCAGGTTGAACTGCGGCGGCACGCCCATGCGCGTGTTGATGATCCATTGCTGGGCAATGGACAGGATGTTGTTCGTCAGCCAGTACAGCACCAGGCCGGCAGGGAAGAAGAAGAACATCACGCTGAACATCAGCGGCATGAGCCACATCATCTTGGCCTGCATGGGATCGGGCGGCGCGGGGTTCAGCGCCGTCTGCAGCAGCGAGCTGGCCGTCATCAGCAGCGGCAGGATGAAGTACGGATCCGGCGCAGACAGGTCGTGCACCCAGCCGATCCAGGGCGCGCCGCGCATTTCCACCGTGGACAGCAGCACCCAGTACAGCGCGATGAACACCGGAATCTGGATCACGATGGGCAGGCAGCCGCCCATGGGGTTGACCTTCTCCTCGCGGTAGATGCGCATCATCTCCTGCTGCATCTGCTGCGGCTTGTCCTTCAGGCGCTCGCGCATCTCCTGGATGCGCGGGTTGATGGCCTTCATCTTGGCCATGCTGGCATAGGCCTTGGCGTTGAGCCAGTAGAAGGCGATCTTCAGCAACAGCACCAGGGCCACGATGGACCAGCCCCAGTTGGCGATCACCTTGTGCAGCTGATCGAGCAGCCAGTACAGCGGCTTGGACAGAATGGTCAGCCAGCCATAGTCCTTGACCAGCTCCAGGCCGGGGGCGAGCTTTTCCAGCAGGGTCTCGATCTGCGGGCCGGCGAACAGGCGCGCGTCCAGGGTCTTGGACTGGCCCGGGGCGATCTCGCCCAGCGACGTGATCATGCCCACGGCGTACAGGTTGGTGTCCACCTTGCGCACGAACAGGTCGCGCGCCACGCCGTCGGCCAGCAGCCAGGCGGTGGCGAAGTAGTGCTGCACCATGGCCACGTAGCCGTTGGTGGAGGACTTGTCGATCTCGGCCTTGCCGCTGTCGATGTCCTTGAACTCCACCTTGTGGTACTTCTTGGCCTCGGTATAGACGGCCGGGCCGGTGAAGGTGGAATAGAACGACGATTCGCCCGGCGGCTTGTTGCCGTCGCGCACCAGCTGCAGGTACAGCTGCGGCGACACGGGCGCCGTGCCGGTGTTGACGACCTCGTGGCGCACCGCCATGTCATAGGCGCCGCGCTTGAGCGTCCAGGTCTTGGCCAGCTTCACGCCGCCCAGATCGGGGGACTCGAAGCGCAGCACCAGTTCCTGCTCGCCGTCTTTCAGCTCACGCGGGCCCGGCATCAGTGTCATGGGGGTCTTGTGCGTGGGGTAGGCACCGCCGATCAGGCCGGTCTGCGCCACATAGACGCGGTTGGCGCTCTCGTCGAGCAGCTGGAACGGCTTGGGATCCTTGGCCGACTCGGGGTATTTCAGCAGCTCGCCCTCCACCAGCGAACCGCCCTCGGTGTCGAAGGCCAGGCGCAGCACGTCGGTGGTCACCGTGACGCGCTCGCGCGGCGTGGCCGCCGCCTGCACCGGGCTGCCCAGCGGCGGCTGCGCCGTGGCGCCGCTGCCGGCCGTGGGCACGCTGGCCGGGCTGGCTGCGGACGCCGGCGTTGCAGCCGGCGCTGCGGCGTTCTGGGTCTGAGTCGCCGGGAAGAAGGTGGCCTTGTTGCCGTTATGGATCTGCCACTTGTCCCACAGCAAAACCATGGAAAAGCCAAAGATCACCCACAGGATGGTGCGGCGGATGTCGTTCATGAATGCTTCGTAGGTGAGGAAGATGGGGTGCCGGAAGGCGTGAGCCGCGAGAACAGGCGCATGCCGCGCGGCAGCTCCTGCGGCACGGGATCATGCCCGCCATCGCACCAGGGATGGCAACGCGCCAGGCGCCGCAGCGTGAGATAGCTGCCCGCCGCGGCACCGTGCTGCTCCAGCGCCTGCAAAGAGTACGCCGAGCAAGTGGGCTCGAAGCGGCAGGCCGAGCCCAGCCAGGGACTGAGCAGCAACCGGTAGCCGCGCACCAGGGCCATGAGCAGGGCGCGCATCATCGCTTGGCTCCCGCAGGGGTGCTGCGCCGCTCGGCCGCGGCAAACAGCTGCTGCAGCTCGGCGCGCACGGCGCTCTTGAGCGCGTCCGAAGTGGCACTCACGAAATGTTTGCGATCGAAGGCCGCGCGCAGGCGCACCACATGGGCGGCGCACGGCATGCGTGCTTCAAACCCGGCTGCTACGGCGTAGATCTGGCGCTTGATGGCGTTGCGCGTGACGGCGCGGCGCGCCCAGCGCTTGGGCGCCATGGCGCCCAGCCAGGGCGCAGCCTGATCTGCAGGTACGGCAAACAGGGCCTGCGACTGCTGCACCTGTGGCGCAGAGCCGGGCCCTGTGGCTGTTGGCACACCAACGTCTGGCAGATCCAGGCGATGCAGCGCGAAATGCGCCGTGCGTGACACCGTTCCGGCCGCCAGGACGGCCTGGAACTGGGGACGGGTTTGCAGCCGGTGCATCAAGGCAGCGTCCAGCATGGGGCGCCCACGGTGCAGACCGGAAAACGGCCGCAACCCGTGCCAACCGGCCTTAGACGGCCAGGCGCTTGCGGCCCTTGGCGCGGCGGGCGTTGATGACGGCGCGGCCGCCCTTGGTCTTCATGCGCACCAGAAAGCCATGGGTACGGGCGCGGCGGGTCTTGGAAGGCTGGTAGGTACGTTTCATGTTCAATTCCTTGAAGGCTCAGTTACAGGCGCGGCTTCGATCGGCTGCGCCCGCCGGATCCGCCATCCCCTTGCAAAGTCCTGCAAGAAAAGCAGCCACCCGGGCTTGATCACCCTGAACGCATTCAGGGAAACCGGCGATTATTGCAGCATGAATCAATCCTGGCAATGCCTCTGGCCGAAAATAATACCGCACCGGGCCTGCATCAACTTGTGGATAAGTCCTTGACAAGCTAGAATCCGCGGCCTTTCAACGTTCCTCTATCCACAACTACAAGCAGCCGCAATGAACGAGGGATCGCACACCCACAGCCACGATATCGACGATGCCGACGCCGGCCAGGGCCTGTGGCAGGCCTGCGCCGAACAACTGGCCCAGGAGCTGCCAGAGCAGCAGTTCAACACCTGGATCAAACCCCTGGTAGTCCAGGTGGCGCCGGATTTCTCCAAGGTCACCCTGCTGGTGGCCAACCGCTTCAAGCTGGACTGGATTCGCGCCCAATATGCCGGCCGCATCTCCGCCCTGCTGGAGGGCCTGTATGGCCAGCCGGTACCCATTGAGTTAGCGCTTGCTCAGCGTGAAACCGTTGCCAGGACTTATGTCCGACCCGCTTCGGCGCAGGCTGAGGCGACCGTGGACAACATCCCCGCGGCGGCCCAGGCCGAGGAAACGCCGGCCGGCGCCTTCCGCACGCGCCTGAACCCGGCGCTCACCTTCGAGACCCTGGTCGAGGGCACGGCCAACCGCATGGCGCGCTCGGCCGCCATGCATGTGGCCGGCGCGCCCGGCCACCTGTACAACCCGCTGTTCATCTACGGCGGCGTGGGCCTGGGCAAGACCCATTTGATGCATGCGGTGGGCAATAAGCTGCTCGCGGATCGGCCAGAGGCCAAAGTTCTCTACATCCATGCCGAGCAGTTCGTCTCGGATGTGGTCAAGTCGTATCAAAGGCGCACCTTCGACGACTTCAAGGAGCGCTACCACTCGCT
>JAFEER010000216.1 GCA_018240985.1 Pseudomonadota bacterium | reverse complement strand
GCGCCGGACTCCGCATGAATCGCAATATAAAAATGTATATTCCGAATTGGAGGTGGATAAAGTGCCGCTATAAGGTTGGGCAATGGCGGTTACTGCAACCATCGCAATATTCAAATTTATATAGCGATATGAGGGGTGTGAGGAATGTCAAAGAGGGTGTCGGCGGTGAAACGCGGGGGCATGCGCGGTGCGGCCGCCCCGGTACTGTTGGGGTTGGGGCTGGCGGCGGCTACGGTACAAGCGGCGGACGGGGTTTTTGAATTGGGTACGGTGACCGTGGTGGGCGCGCCGGAAAAGGGACATGCCGTCGAGGAGGCGGTAGTCAACCAGGACGAGATTGCAGGCCACAACGCTGCCACCGTGGCGGATGCCGTGCGCTGGCTGCCAGGCGTGAGCCTGACGCGCAACAACCGCAACGAGGAAATGCTTTACGTGCGCGGCTTCGACTCGCGTCAGGTGCCCGTGTTTGTGGATGGCATCCCGCTCTACGTGCCCTACGACGGCTATGTGGACTTGGGCCGCTTCATCACCTTCGACCTCGCCGAGATCCGCGTGGCCAAGTCGGGCGCTTCGCTGATGTACGGCCCCAATACGCTCGGCGGCGCCGTGAACCTCATCACGCGCAAGCCGGTCAAGCCCTTCGAGGGCGACGCACGCGTCGGCTTCGGCACGGGCCAGGAGCGGCAGGCGGCCGTGAACCTGGGCGGCAACCAGGGCCTGTGGTACTACCAGCTCGGCGCCTCGTATCTGGATGCCGACAGCTTTCCGCTGCCGGGCGGCTTCAAGGACTTCAAGAAGAAGCCCACCGACACCGGCGGCTACCGCGAGAACGCCTATCGCACCGACAAGCGCCTGTCGTTCAAGATCGGACTCACGCCCAACGCCACCGACGAATACGCCATGGGCTACGTGCGCCAGGAGGGCGAGAAGGGCAATCCGGTCTACACCGGCACCTCCACCGCGCGTAACGCCGTGCGCTACTGGCGCTGGCCCTACTGGGACAAGGACAGCCTGTATTTCCTGAGCACCACGCGCATCGGCAGCGACAACCAGCTCAAGACCCGCCTGTATTACGACACCTACAAGAACGGGCTGGACATGTACACCGATGCGACCTACGCGCGCCACGATCCGACCAGCAGCTACAAGGACGTGAGCAAGGGCCTGAGCCTGGAGTGGGCCAACTTCAGCTTTGCGGGCCATGAGCTGCGCGCGGCCGCGCACTACAAGGTGGACGAGCACACCGACGCCGCCGCCGGCAAGGAGCCCGAGAAGCATTACCGCGACGTGACGACATCGTTCGTCGTCGAGGACAGCATCGCGCTGGCCGAGCGCTGGAGGCTCACACTCGGCCTGAGCCGCGACCAGCGCGACGCCAAGGAGGTCTACCTTTGGCCCACGGGATCGACCAGCGCCACCAACGGACTGGCCAGGCTGAGCTATGCGCTCTCGCCAAGCGGCGACGAGGTGTATGCCATCGCCTCGCGCAAGACGCGCTTTCCCACCATCAAGGATCGCTACTCGGCCCGCATGGGCACGGCCCTGCCCAACCCCGACCTGAAGCCCGAGCAGGCCAACCACCTCGAACTCGGCGTGCGCGGCACGCCGTGGGCGGGCGGCCAGGGCCAGGCCGCCGTGTTCTACAGCCGCGTGCGCGACCAGATCCAGACCATGGTGGTCAACTCCACGGCCTGCGGCGGCAGCACCTGCAACCAGGCCCAGAACGTGGGCCGCACGCGCAACACGGGGCTGGAGCTGTCGCTGGCGCAGCAGCTTTCCGCGCAATGGGGGCTGCAGGCCAACTACACCTACTTGCACCGCACCAACCTCAGCGACCGTCGCATCACGCTGACGGACACGCCGAGCCACCGCCTCATGGGCACGGCGCTGTGGCGTCCGCAGGCGCAATGGGAGCTGCGCGGCGAGGTCGAGGCCGAGCGCGGCCGCAACGTGGCGTTCTCGGGCAGCGCCCAGCAGCAGGTCGTGGCCCTGGGCGGCTGGGGCATCGTGAACCTGCGCGCGCGCTACCGCCCGCGCCCCGACACCACGGTGGACTTCGGCGTGGCCAACCTCGGCGACAAGTGGTACCAGTTGGCCGACGGCCTGCCCATGCCGGGTCGCAGCGCATACGTGAACCTCGGTTACCGTTTCTGAGTACCTGACCGTGCACGGCCATCACGCCCCCACCACGCGCCGCCACTGGCTGCGCGCCACCACGGCGGCACTGGCGCTGCCCGCGTGGCTTGCAGCCGGCGGCTGCGCCACACGCACCGGCATGGCTGTTCCCGTGCGCGTGGCCGCCGTGGGCGGCCTCTCGCTGTGCGGCGTGTGGCCGCGCGTGGCCGCTGCCGCGGAGGCGGCGCTGGGCCAAGCCGTGCAGACCGTGGCCACCGCGCCCAAGGAGGGCGTGGTTCCCGCCTTCGCACAGGGTGCGGCCGTGGTGCTGCTGATCCACGCCAGCGACGAGGCCACCAGCCTCGAAGCCGCTGGCCTGGCGAGCCCGCCACGGGTGTGGGGCTGGAACGAGCATGTGCTGGTGGGCCCGGCGCACGACCCCGCCGGCGTGCGCGGCGCATCGGACGGCACCGAGGCCCTGCGCCGCATCGCCGCCGCGCAGGCGCCGTTCATCGCGCTGCGGGACGCGGGCAGCTACACCATCGTGCAGCGGCTGTGGCGCCGGGGCGGAATCCGGCCCGACGCCCGCTGGCTGCGCGCCGACACCAGCGCGCAGCCACAGGCCGTGCTGCAGCAGGCCGCCGAGTAGCAGGCCTACGCCGTGGTGGGCCATATTCCGCTGCGGTTCGGCAAGATGGGGGCGCCGGGCATAGAACTGCTGTTGCATG
>JAFEER010000215.1 GCA_018240985.1 Pseudomonadota bacterium | reverse complement strand
CGCCTGCAGCGCGTCGCCGGCGAGCAGCGCCCGCGCCTCGCCAAAGCGCACATGCACCGTGGGCTTGCCGCGGCGCAGCACGTCGTTGTCCATGCAGGGCATGTCGTCGTGCACCAGCGAATAGGCATGGATCAGCTCCACGGCGCAGGCGGCGCGCAGCGCGGCCTCCGACTGCCCTCCTACGGCCTCGCAGGCCGCCAGCACCAGCAGCGGGCGCAGCCGCTTGCCGCCATCGAGCACGGCGTAGCGCATGGCCTCGCCCAGGCCGGCGGGCGCATCGCGGCGCACCCAGCGCGACAGGCCGGCCTCCACCTGCGCCAGCCCTGCGCGCATCCAGCCGGCAAAGTCGTAATCCAGGCGATTCATCAGTCCTGCGTCCATGGCTGCAGCGCCCCTTCGTCGAGCACCTTGATCTGCTCCTGCACGGCCTCCAGGCGATCACGGCAGAAATTCAGCAGCACGGCACCACGCTGGTAGCCCGCCAGCATCTGCTCCAGCGGCAGCTGGCCCGATTCGATGCGGCCCACGAGCTGCTCAAGCTCCTCCAGTGCGGCTTCGTAACTGGCGGGTTCGGGCGGTGGCGTAGGGACGGCTGGGGCCTTGGGCATGGGTTGGAGGGCGCCTGGCGCGCAGGTAAAAACCTGTGATTTTAGGCGCTGGTGCCAAATGCTGGCTGGCAGCGCCAGGCAGCAGCGCGCAATACACGCACGCGGGCTGCGGAAATAACCCCACCGCCTATAATCCCATTCCTTCGACACGAACCGGCTGCGGACTTATCCCTGGGCCGGTTTCGTTTTTTTCCAGCCCGTGCGCACGCGCACCCTCCCTGTGGGGGGGCTTTAGGTCAGGTCACCCATGTCTGATTTAAGTCTTCAACTGCAGCAGGCCGCAAGCCAACTACCAGTTTCCAGTTACTTCGACGAGGCGCTGCTTCAGCGCGAGCGTGCGCTGCTGTTCCAGCAGGGGCCGCGCTACGTCGGCCATGCCCTGGCCCTGCCCGAGCCGGGCGACTACTACGTGCTGCCGCAGGAAAAGGGCGGGCGCGCCCTGGTGCGCAAGCCCGATGGCAGCATCGAGCTCATCTCCAACTGCTGCCGCCACCGCCAGGCCATCATGCTGCAGGGGCGCGGCAACCTGAACACCCAGGGCCCGGGCCATTCGGGCGGCAACATCGTCTGCCCGATCCACCGCTGGACCTATTCCTGCAGCGGCGAACTGCTGGGCGCGCCCCATTTCCCGCAAGACCCGGGCCTGCATCTGCCCAGCTACGGCCTGCGCGAATGGAACGGCCTGTTGTTCGAAGACAACGGACGTGACGTGGCCTTTGATCTGGCCGGCATGGGGGTGGCAAAAGACCTGTCCTTCGATGGCTTCGTGCTCGACCGCGTGGAGATGCACGAATGCAACTACAACTGGAAGACCTTCATCGAGGTCTACCTGGAGGACTACCACGTCGGCCCCTTCCACCCCGGCCTGGGCAACTTCGTTACCTGCGACGACCTGAACTGGCAGTTTGGCAAGGACTACTCGGTACAGACCGTGGGCGTGGCGCCCTCCTTCGGCCGGCCCGGCTCCGCTGTGTACAAGAAGTGGCACGAGGTGCTGCTCAAGTACCAGGGCGGCGAATTACCGAAGCGCGGCGCGATCTGGCTCACCTACTACCCACACATCATGGTGGAGTGGTACCCGCATGTGCTCACCGTCTCCACGCTCTACCCCCTGGGGGTGGACAAGACCATGAACATGGTGGAGTTCTACTACCCCGAGGAGATCGCCGCCTTCGAGCGCGAGTTCGTCGAGGCCCAGCAGGCCGCCTACATGGAGACCGCGATCGAGGACGACGAGATCGGCGAGCGCATGGACGCCGGCCGGCGCGCCCTGATGGAGCGCGGCGACAACCAGGTCGGCCCCTACCAGAGCCCCATGGAAGACGGCATGCAGCATTTCCATGAGTGGTACCGCGCCCGCCTGGGCGAGGCCGTGCCGCACGGCTGAAGTATTCACGCTATCGATACAGTAGCTGCCAACGCTTGAATACCATGCGTTGGCAGCTTTTTTAGTTCAAAAAAGACTCCCCATGCAAGCACTCTGGATGGTATTGGCGGCATTCCTGTTCGCCAGCATGGGGGTGTGCGTCAAGATCGCCTCGGCCTATTTCAATGCCGCCGAACTGGTGTTCTACCGCGGCCTGATCAGCATGGCCGTGCTGTGGGCGCTGGCGCGGTACCAGGGCGTCAACCTGACCACGCGCTATCCCGGCATGCACGCCTGGCGCAGCCTGATCGGCGTGACCTCGCTGGGCTGCTGGTTCTACACCATCGGCAAGCTGCCCCTGCCCACGGCCATGACCTTCAACTACATGAGCAGCATCTGGATTGCCGCCTTTCTCGTCGGCGCCGCCCTGCTCAGCTGGCGGCCCAGCGCCAACCAGCCACGCCCGCCGCTACAGATACCGCTGGTGTTGTGCGTGCTGGTGGGTTTTGGCGGCATCCTGATGATGATGCGCCCCAGCCTGGAGGGCAGCCAGGGCTTTGCAGGCATCGTTGGCATGGTCTCGGGCATGGCCACGGCGCTGGCCTATATGCAGGTGGTGGCGCTGTCGCGCCTGGGCGAGCCCGAGGCGCGCACGGTGTTCTATTTCGCCCTGGGCTGCGCCGTGGCGGGCGGGGCGGCGCTGCCCATGACCGGCACCTCCGTCTGGCCCGGCTGGCCGGCGCTATGGCTGCTGCCGCTGGGGCTGCTGGCGGCCGGCGGCCAGCTGTGCATGACCCTGGCCTACGCCCGCTCGCCCTCGGCGCGCGGCACGTTGGTGGTGGCCAATCTGCAGTACTCCGGCCTGATCTTTGCCGCCATCTACGGCATCACGATCTTTGGCGACAAGCTGCCGCTCATCGCCTGGGCCGGCATGGGCCTGATCGTGGCCAGCGGCATCGCCGCCACGGTGCTGCGCGCCAGCAGTGCAGCGCCCGTGCAGGGCGAGTAGCATGGCGGCCCTGCCGTTCCTGCCCCTTTGCCCAGGATGCCCATGACTTACACCACCCTCATCTCCGCCCCCCAACTGCAATCCCTGATGGCCAGCGGCCGGCCGCTGATGGTGTTCGACTGCAGCTTCGACCTGGGCGACCCCGCCCTGGGCGCGCGCCAGTACCAGGAGGCCCATATCCGCGGTGCGCAGTACGCCGATCTGGATCACCACCTGAGCGCCCACGCATCAACCCAGCAGCGCGCCTCCGGCGGGCGCCACCCGCTGCCCAGCCGCGAACACTTTGCCGCCTGGCTGTCGCAGATCGGCTTTGGCAACCCGATGCAGGCCGTGGTCTATGACCGCAACGGCGCCAACTACTGCGGCCGCCTGTGGTGGATGCTGAAATGGGCCGGGCATGAGGCGGTGGCCGTGCTCGATGGCGGCCTGCAGGCCTGGCAGGCGGCGGGCGGCGCTGTTGAACACGGCGCAGAACCAGCCCGCCCGCCGTGCAGCTTTGCCCTGGGCGCGCCGCTGCGCCGTCTGGTGAGCGTGCAGGAGGTCGAGTCCTGCCTGGGCGACAGCTGCCAGACCCTGCTGGACGCGCGCGGCGCCCCGCGCTACCGCGGCGAGGTGGAGCCGCTCGACCCCGTGGCCGGCCATATTCCCGGCGCGCTGAACCGCCCCTTCGGCCAGAACCTCGGGCCGGACGGCCACTTCAAGAGCCCCGCGCAGCTGCGCGCCGAATTCACCGCCCTGCTCGGCGACTGCCCGCCGGCGAGCGTGGTGCACCAGTGCGGCAGCGGCGTCAGCGCCCTGCCCAACCTGCTGGCCATGGAGGTCGCGGGCCTGGGGCCGACGGCCCTGTTTGCCGGCAGCTGGAGCGAGTGGTGCAGCGACCCGCGCCGGCCGGTGGAGCGCGGCTGACCTCTCATTTTCAGGCCGATGCCCCGCGCACGGCGCCATCTTTTGCGGAGCGTCTCATCGCCAGCGCCAGCGCGACGACGGCCACGGCCAGCGGGATGAAAGAAACCCACAGCACCACGTCCCAGCCATAGGCCGACAGCAGGCCGCCGGAGGAGAACGAGCCTATGGCCATCAGGCCGAAGACGATGAAGTCGTTGAGCGACTGCACGCGCGTCTTCTCCTCGGGCCGATGGCACTCCAACACCAGCGCGGACGCGCCCAGGAAGCCGAAGTTCCAGCCCAGCCCAAGCAGGATCAGCGAGGCCCAGAAATGCGCCACGTCGATGCCGCCCAGCCCGACGGCGGCCGAAACCCCGGTCAGCAGCAGACCCACGGTGGCCATGCGCCCGGCGCCGAAGCGCGCAATCAGGTGGCCCGTGAAAAAGCTGGGCGCATACATGGCGATCACATGCCATTGCAGGCCCAGATTGGCCGAGGCCTGCGAATGCCCGCACATGTGCATGGCCAGCGGCGCAGCGGTCATCAGGAAATTCATCAGCATGTAGGACACGGCACCGCTGATGGCCGCGGCCACGAAGCGCGGCTGGCGCGCGATCTCGGCCAGCGGACGTCCGCCCGCCAATTCCGCGGCCGTGGTCTTGGGCAACTGCACGCCGAGCAGGATGAGCGCCGACACCGCCGCCACCGCGGCCTGCACCAGGTAGGTGGCCGCGAACAGGTGCGGCGGCCACAAGTCCATGGTAAAGGTCACCAGCTGCGGCCCCACCACGCCGGCGGCCACGCCCCCGGCCATGACCAGCGACAGCGCGCGCGCCCGGCTCCCAGGCGCCACGCCGTCGGCCGCGGCGAAGCGGAACGACAGCACCACGGCCGCGTAGCTGCCGCCAAAGAACGTCGCCAGGCAGAACAGCCAGAACGAACCCAGCAGCACGGCGAGCATCGCCAGCAGACCGGTGAGCACGCCGGCCCCCGTGCCCACCAGGAAGGCGGCGCGCCGGCCGTGGCGCCGGGTGATCGCGCCCACGGGCAGGATGCACGCCGCCATGCCCACCACGAAGATGGAAATGGGCAGGGTCGCCAGCATCGGCGACGGCGCCAGCATGTCGCCGACGATGGCGCCGGTGGCGTAGACCACCACCGAGTTAGCACCGGCCAGCGCCTGGGCGATGGACAGGCGCCAGATGTTGCCGCGCTGGACTGCTTCGGGCAGCAGGGCGGCGGAGACTTGGGCAGTTTGTGTTGTCGTCATTTCTTGTCAAATTCGTGCTGGGGTCACCCCGAGGTCGGCAGGCGCCGTCAAAGAACCGAAATGGAACCGAGTCGCCGAAGGATAGCCTCGTCCACCACGGCACGCGGGCAGCCAAGCTTCACGCGCAGGTAGCCACATCCTTCGGCGCCGAACTCCTTGCGAGGCGCCCCAAGCCATCGGCGAGGTCTGCCATGATGTCTTCCATATCCTCAAGGCCAATCTGGAATCTGAGGCCCGCCCCTTCAGGCTCCCACTGCGTGGCGGTTCGATAGTCCTTGCAGTTGAACGGAATCACCAGGCTTTCAAAACCGCCCCAGGAGAAGCCGAGACCAAATATCCGCATCTGATCCAGCATTCTTGCGACGTCCTGCGCGCCATATTGCGGCTGCAGGATGACGCTGAACAGGCCTGTGGAGCCAGAGAAGTCACGCTTCCAGATCTCATGCCCGGGAAAATCGGGGAGCGCAGGATGCAACACCCGGCTCACCTCGGGACGAGAGCGTAGCCACCGGGCCACGGCCAGGCCGCGCGCCTCGGCCTCTTTGACGCGAAGATGCATGGTGCGCAAGCCGCGCAGCGCCAGGATGCAGTCGTCGGCTCCGGGCAACATCGCCATGGCATCGTATGTCGCACGCAGCGCCGGCCAGGTCGCCTCGTTGGCCGAAGCAAGGCCCAGCAAAATATCGGAATGACCGCCCAGGTACTTCGTTCCGGCTTCCACCGAAATGTCCACTCCATGCTCATGCGCCCTGAAGAAAAGCGGCGTCGCCCAGGTGTTGTCAATGATGGTTTTGATTCCACGGTCGCGAGCGACCTTGACAATGGCAGGCACGTCCTGAATCTCAAATGACTGAGAACCAGGCGATTCCAGGAAAATCGTAGACGTCTCCGGCTTTATGAGGTCTTCAATTCTTGAACCGATACCCGGCGAATAGTATCTGGTTTTTACACCGTAGCGGCTGAGCATGCCGCTGCAGAAGTTTCTGGTTGGGCGATAGACAGAGTCCGTCACCAGGATGTCATCGCCCGACTTGGTCGTGGCGAACAGTGCCAAGGCTGTCGCACCCAGGCCTGATGGCGAAAGCACCGTGCCCGCAGCGCCCGATAATTTCGACCATGCATCCTCGAGATTTCTGATGGTCGGCGTACCTGCCGTGCCATACGAAAACTCCATACGGCGATTTTGAATATCATCAACCGTTTTATAGACAACCGTCGAACCCTTATACAACGGCGGATTCACAAAGCCGTACTGCTCATCAGGATTTCTTCCCAAGGTGGTGAGAAGAGTCTGTAACTTTACTTCTTTCAATTCAATCTCCAACTATCAATGCGCTGCTCATGAAAATAACTTCATGAATGGCGAGATAAACAACAACAAGCCAAAAAATGCCACAAAGTAAACTTTCCAACCCTTCAAACCATGCAGGCTCTTCATCTTGAAGACGAGGTAGCATGGAATCCAGCACGCAACCACTGCATAGAGGGGCCCTCCAATTTCAACCAGCAGCAAAATGGAAACACCAAGCTGCACCCATGCTGCAAGCAACACAATGAGACTAATAGTTATTGCACGGCTCGCCATCTTCCGGCGTCGCTCTGTTATTTCCATGAAGCGGCTCAAGATGTTGATCACGATTCCTGTCACGGCATCCTGAAAACCAAGAAACAGTCCAAAAAATCCAGTGAAAATTGCAAAAATGCTAAGCGCAGTTCCCATCACGTGGATGGTCGCACCAGGAATGACTTCCGCCATCAGCGCCAGCACGGAAATATTCTTCTCGTAAGCGACAACAGCATCTTTATGACTCAACCCCAGAGAGAACGAGAACACGAAGAACAAAACCGATACCACAAGAATTGCGTATGCGATTCTATTGGCTCGAAGAACCTTTAGATTCGCCAGATTGACATCAGAATATTTCTTTCGATAAGCAATATTCATTGGACTCAATATCTGGACAAACAGTATCGAAAACAGGGTGAATGGCAGCGTCAGGAAGGTATCGCGAACGAGTGGGCCCACACTGGGCAATGCGCCCCAGTTGCTGAAGTCCCAGTGCGGGACGATGGCGATGCCGAGGATGATCACGATGGCGAGTTTCATCACAACCATTGGCCCTGCAACCTTGAAGAGCAGCCGTTCGCCTTGCGCGGCGATGAGCACAAGGGCGGAGAGCACTATCAGGGCATACCAAGCCTTATCCGACAGCAGTTCAGTTGTGACCCCATAGGCCTTAAGATAAGAGGCGCTGTCAAATGTAACGATGAGGGAATAACTGAGCATTCCCTTCAATAGCATGGTGAAATAAAGAATGCCAAGGGCGACACCCCAGTTCTTCCCGAGATACTCTCCAACAATACCCGAATAACTATCGGCCTTCTTGCTGGCCATGAGCGATTTCAAATAAAGTTCTTGTAGAAAATAAACCGCCGGATAGGCAAAAACCAGCGAAAGAGCAAATACCCAAATACCTTTCAAACCAACCTGAATTGGCAGGAAAATAATTCCACTGCCAATGGCCATGCCAATGCAAAGAATGATCCAACCGACATCGTACAAGTCAAGCCTGCCAACAGGCTTTACGGCCGTGCGCCCATCATACTGAAGTGTATCGGCGCCCATCAAATTTCGAGCATTCATACTCATAGCTTCTGTCTCCATGTTGGCTACAATGAGCCTTGGTTGTCCCTTGGGGACTGTAGCCCTTAAGTGCCCCTTCGGGGGCATGTGCAGAATTGGAATTTCTTCACGACAGTTTTCACTTTTGGTGCAACATGAACGGCAACATCACAATCAAGCAACTCAACCTGTTCGCTGCAGTTGTCAGGCAGGGTGGTATTTCCGAGGCTGCAAAAACCTTGCATCTATCCCCTTCGGCCGTAAGCAAAGGCTTGACCCAATTGGAAGAGAACGTGGGCAATCAGCTGATCTCGCGCTCAACCCGTCATTCACGGCCTACGGCGGCGGGTCATCAGCTGTATACGCAGTTGGGCCCGATTCTTCATGCACTTGAATCAGCACTGGAAAATACCGGCTCCAGCGACGACGAGCCCTCGGGCCAGCTGTCCCTTACATGCTCGATTGCATTCGGCACGGCGCACCTTAGCGATTTATGTGCCGCATTTCAGGCAAGATACCCCAAGGTTTCATTGGTTTGCACACTCTCAGACAAATTTGAAAATCTCAGGAATGAAGACTACGACATCGCTTTGCGAATCACCAAGACTCCACCGCCTCAATACAGCGCACGTCGCATCGGCACCATCGAATGGGGATACTTCGCATCTCCTGATTATTTCAAGAATAATGGAACGCCTCAATCAATTGTAGATTTGGAAAGCCACTCCTGCCTTGTATATCTAGGAATCGATGAAGCATGGAGCTATTACGACCCCAACGGCAAGCGCACCCCAATAAATTTCAGAAGAACATCCACCCAAGTTAATAGCAGTTTTGTATTGCTGGATAGCGCCCTGAAGGGTCGCGGCGTCGCCTATCTCCCCTCTTACCTCTACGAGCCATACAAAAAAACCGGGGCACTCATACAAGCTTTTGATAATATCCAGGAGAAGAATACACATCATTTTTTCGCGGTAACTCTGGATGAGAGCGCGAAGAATCCAGCGGTAGCTGCATTTGTAGAGTTCTGCTGCGACTGGTATCAAACGCTGATCCAAGCCGATCAAAGCTCCTGATGCCCCCTTGATCGCTGCAAGCAGTCCGCCGCCACGGCGAGAAAACCGCCCGATGTCCAAGGCGCGGTCTTGCGGCGGGGCAGCCCCATTGGCCTAGGAGCCTGTCGGACTTGGAAATCGCCGGCTGCAAATCGACCGCAGCGGCCCATTTTTCACCGTCTTTTTGCCCAATAGCTCGGCTATTGGGCTGCAAATCCGGCAAAAACTGTGCTCGCTGGG
>JAFEER010000214.1 GCA_018240985.1 Pseudomonadota bacterium | reverse complement strand
TCGGCCGGCCTGGCGCAGGCCGCGTCGCTGGCCTGGCCGGGGCCGGGCGGCCTGGCCGGGCAGCCGCTGTGGTGGCTGCAGCTGCTGTCACTGGCGCTGCTGGCCCATGTGCTGCTGGGTGCGGGCGGCGCGCGCCGCGCCGCGGGCCTGGGCTGGCTGTTTGCCACGGCCTGGCTCGTCGGCACCTTCTGGTGGCTGTTCATCTCCATGCATACCTATGGCGGCCTGGCGGCGCCGCTGGCCGTGCTGGCGGTGCTGGCGTTGGCGGCCTTTCTGGGCAGCTATTACGCCGCTGTTTCTGCATTGTTCTGGCTTGTAAGGCCCAATGGTAAAGCGCTGACAGCTATGATTTTTGCTGCGTTGTGGCTCTTGGCGGAGCTGGCGCGCGGGCAGTGGTGGACGGGCTTTCCCTGGGGCGCAGGCGGCTATGCCCATGTGGACGGGCCGCTGGCCGTGCTGGCGCGCAGCGTGGGCGTGTATGGCGTGGGCGCAGTGGCGGCGTTTCTTGCCATGGGCCTGGCGCAGTGGCGTCTGCCCGACCTGCGCCGCGGGCGCTGCTGGGCGTTGCTGGCGCTATTGGCCGCGGCCTGGGCGGGCCTTGCCGTGCAGCGCCATTGCAGCGTGGAGGGCTGCGGCGCGCCCGTCCCCGGGAACGCACCGCTGTCGCTGGCTTTGCTGCAGGGCAATATCCCGCAGGACGAAAAATTCCAGCCCGGCAGCGGCGTGCCCATGGCGCTGCAGTGGTACCACGACCAGCTGCGCGCGGCCGAGGCGTCCCTGGTGGTCGCGCCCGAGACGGCGATACCGCTGTTGCCGCGGCAGCTGCCGCCCGGCTACCTGGAGGCCATTGCCGGGCGCTATACCCAGCCCGAAGGCAGGCAGGCGCTGCTGCTGGGCATACCGCTGGGCAATATGCAGCAGGGCTACACCAACTCGGCGCTGGGCTTTGCGCCTGGCCAGCAGCAGCCCTACCGCTACGACAAGCACCACCTGGTGCCGTTCGGTGAATTCGTGCCGCCGCTGTTCCGCTGGTTCACGGAAATGATGAACATCCCCCTGGGCGACTTCAACCGCGGCGCGCTTGGCCAGCCCTCCATGCCCTGGGCGGGCGAGCGCATCGCGCCCAACATCTGCTACGAGGACTTGTTTGGCGAGGAGCTTGGTGCACGCTTTGCCGACCCGGCTCAGGCCCCCACCATCATGGCCAATCTGAGCAATATCGGCTGGTTCGGCAACACCGTGGCCATAGACCAGCACCTGGCCATCAGCCGCCTGCGCGCGCTGGAGTTCGAGCGTCCCATGCTGCGCGCCACCAATACCGGCGCCACCGCCGTCATAGACCACCGCGGCCGGGTCACACACCGCCTGCCGGCCTACCAGCGCGGCGTGCTGCGCGCCCAGGTGCAGGGGCGCGGCGGCGCCGTAACGCCCTATGCCTGGTGGGTGGCGCGCTTTGGACTGGCGCCGCTGTGGGCGCTGGGGCTGGCCGTGGCGGCGGCCGCCTGGCTGCTGCGCCGCAAGTATTGAGCCGACTGCAAAGTGTTGTCACTTGCCGCGGCTAATATGGCCAGGCGCGCAGGACGCTGGATAATGGCGCTTTTGCGGCACCCGCGACGCGCGGCCCATTTACAAAAGCAAGACCTTCACAATGGCTGAATCCTTTTCCTACGACCAACTGATTGCCTCAGGCGAAGGCCGCCTGTTCACGCCCGACAGCGGGCGCCTGCCGCTGCCGCCCATGCTGATGTTCGACCGCATCACGCATATCGCCAGCGACGGCGGCGCGCATGGCCTGGGCAAGATCGTGGCCGAGCTGGATGTCAAGCCGGATCTGTGGTTCTTCGCCTGCCATTTCCAGGGTGACCCGGTGATGCCCGGCTGCCTGGGGCTGGACGCCATGTGGCAGCTGATCGGCTTCTACCTGACCTGGCTGCGCCTGCCCGGCCGCGGCCGCGCCCTGGGAGCGGGCGAGGTCAAGTTCACCGGCGAGGTCGGCCCCGACGTGAAGCTGGTGACCTACGAAATCGACATCAAGCGCGTCATCAAACGCAAGCTGAACATGGCCATAGGCGATGCGCGCCTGTTGGCCGATGGCAAGGAAATTTACGTGGCCAACGACCTGCGCGTGGGACTGTTCCTGCGCGGAGAAGGAGCGAAGGAAGCAGCATGAGCAAGAAGCGCGTCGTCATCACGGGTGCGGGCATCGTGTCCTGCATTGGCAACGACCTGGACACGGTCGAGGCCTCGCTGCGCCAGGGCAAGAGCGGTATCCGGGCGGTGGCAAAGTTCACCGAGCTGGGCCTGCGCAGCCAGGTGGCGGGTTGGCCCGAGATCGACATCGAGGCGCGCATTGACAGGAAGCAATTGCGCTTCATGGGCGATGCCGCGGCCTACGCGCAGATCGCGCTGGAAGACGCCATCCAGCAGGCCGGCCTGCCGCCAGAACAGGTGAGCCACCCGCGCACCGGCCTCATCATGGGCTCGGGCGGCGGCTCGCCGGCGAACCAGATCGAGGCCGCCGACACGCTGCGCGAGAAGGGCATACGCCGCGTCGGCCCCTACCAGGTCACGCGCTGCATGAGTTCCACCGTGTCGGCTTGTCTTGCCACCAACTTCAAGGTCAAGGGCATCAATTACTCCATCACCTCGGCCTGTTCCACGTCGGCGCACTGCATAGGCGCGGCGGCGCAGCAGATTGCCTGGGGCATGCAGGACGTGATGTTCGCCGGCGGCGGCGAGGAGCTGTCCTGGGGCATGGCGCTGCTGTTCGACGGCATGGGGGCGATGTCCAGCAAATACAACGCCACGCCCGACAAGGCCTCGCGCGCCTATGACGCGAATCGCGACGGCTTCGTGATCGGCGGCGGCGGCGGCGCCGTGGTGCTGGAGAGCCTGGAGCATGCCCAGGCCCGCGGCGCCACCATCCTGGCCGAGGTGGTCGGCTTTGGCGCCACGAGCGACGGCGAGGACATGGTCGCGCCCTCGGGCGACGGCGCCGTGGCCTGCATGCGCCAGGCCATGGAGGGGCTGGATGCGCCCATAGACTACATCAACACCCACGGCACCTCCACGCCGGTGGGTGACATGCAGGAGGTGCGCGCCATGCGCAGCGTGTTCGGCGACGCCGTGCCGCCGTTCTCCAGCACCAAGTCGCTCACCGGGCATTCGCTCGGCGCCACCGGCGTGCAGGAGGCGATCTACTGCCTGATCATGCTGCAAAAGGGCTTCATCGCCGGCTCGGTCAATGTCGAGACGCCGGATCCGGCCCTGGACGGCATGCCCCTCGTCACCGCCAGCCGCGATGCGCAGCTGAACCAGGTGCTGTCCAACAGCTTCGGCTTTGGCGGCACCAACGCCAGCCTGGTGCTGCGCCGCTGGCAGGGTTGAGAGCCTGAGAGGCAATCCCCCATGCCCGTTTTGCGCGCCAAAACACCCCCACTCTTCGTTGCAAATACTCGCCATAGCCCCAGCTATGACTGCGTTTTGCGCCTCGATTGGTGGCGTTTTGACGCGCCCCTCGGGCACGGGGAATTTCCTCTCAGCCTCTGACCCAGTAAAAACCCGAAGCCCGCGCGGCAAGCGGGCCGCCTAAAATCCACACCAGCGCTTTTGGCGCTTCAGGGACAGGGCGCCACGATCTGGCGCCCTGTTCTGTTCCTAACCATGTGCCCGACAC
>JAFEER010000213.1 GCA_018240985.1 Pseudomonadota bacterium | reverse complement strand
GGAACGGGTGATTCTGGAAATATTGATGAACTTACAAAAACTGGTTGCCGCTAGCCGGCGGCCACAGTCGGATAGTGCCGCAAGCAACGGGTGAAATGGGTGGATATGAATAGTACATCCGTCATTACCAATGCGTTGACCATCGATGTCGAGGATTATTTCCAGGTGTCAGCATTCGCGCCCTACATTGAACGCAAAAGATGGGATTTGAGTGAATGCCGCGTGGAGCGCAATGTTGATCGTATCCTGGAGTTGCTTTCCGATAAGAAAATTCAAGCTACATTTTTCACTTTGGGGTGGATTGCCGAGCGTTATCCCCAGCTGGTGCGTCGTATTGTCGAAGGCGGCCATGAGCTGGCCAGCCATGGTTACGGCCACGAGAGAGTGAGTGATTTATCAGAGGCAGAGTTTTTCGACGATATATTTCGTGCCAAGGCATTGCTTGAGGACATCGGCGGAACCAAGGTTCAAGGTTATCGGGCTCCCAGTTTTTCGATCGGTTCTGGTAACTTGTGGGCTTTGGATGCCTTGCGGAGAGCAGGTTACAGCTATAGCTCCAGCATCTACCCGATTCGGCATGACCATTACGGCATGCCGGAAGCTCCCCGTTTTGCGCACCAGATCCGTGATGGCTTGATGGAAGTGCCACCAACAACCCTGCGCATTTTCAATCGGAATCTTCCATCCAGTGGTGGGGGGTACTTTCGCTTGCTACCATATTCATTGTCGCGTTGGATGCTGCGTCAGGTAAATATCCGCGATGCATCGCCGGCCGTATTTTATTTTCACCCGTGGGAAATAGATGTCGATCAACCACGCGTTCCAGGCATTGGATTCAAGACGCGTTTCAGGCACTATGTAAATATTGGCCGGATGGAGCGGCGTTTGGTGCAACTGCTTCAGGATTTCCGCTGGGGCCGGATGGATCAAATTTTCCTACCACCCTCAGCGCAGAAGGTATCCCTTGCCTGATATCGCCTCCTCGATTACCGTCAGAAGGCTTGATCGCCGCAACTTGGGCGAGGTTACTCGGTGGGACGCTTTTGTGCAGGCTTGCCCCCAAGCGACTTTCTTCCATCGTTCTGGTTGGCAGACTCTGATCGAAGACGTATTTCGCCACGATACCTATTTCCTTTATGCCGAGGCGGCTGGTGCCATCCGTGGTGTGTTGCCACTTGGCCATGTCAAGAGTTTCATGTTCGGCAATGCGCTCAGCGGGCTGCCGTTTTCCGTCTATGGCGGTGTGGCAGCGCTTGACGAGGAGGCCGCCAGCGCTCTGGAGCGTGAGGCGAAGGAGCTGGCGCGGCGCCTCGGCGTGGATCACCTGGAACTGCGCAACGTGCAGCGCCGTCACGCCGACTGGCCCTTGCAGGATCTCTACGTCACGTTTCGCAAGCCAATTGCGCCGACAGAAGAGGAAAACATGCTCGCCATTCCTCGCAAACAACGTGCAATGGTGCGCAAGGGCATCAAGAATGGCCTGCAGGCGCATATGGATGCGACTGCAGATCGTTTTTTTGCACTGTACGCAGATAACGTGCATCGCCATGGCACGCCCGCATTGCCCAAGGCATATTTTGACAAATTGTTGCGTGTCTTTGGCACTGATTGCGAAGTGCTCACCGTTTGCGCGCCCGATGGCCAACCCGTCAGCAGTGTGCTGAGCTTTTATTTTCGTGACGAGGTACTGCCCTACTACGCGGGCGATGCCGAGGCAGCCCGAGAGCTCGCCGCCAACGACTTCAAGTATTGGGAGCTCATGCGCCGTGCCTGTGTCCGTGGCTTGAAGGTGTTCGACTACGGACGCAGCAAACTGAACACCGGTTCCTATGCGTTCAAGAAAAACTGGGGCTTCGAGCCAACACCGCTGTACTACGAGTATCAGCTCTACAAGGCCGAGAGCGTGCCGCAGAACAACCCCGCCAACGCCAAGTACCGCATCTTGATTGCAACCTGGCGGCGCATGCCCATTCAGCTGGCGAACTGGCTGGGGCCAAAGATCGTGCGCAATCTTGGCTAGAACCTCAGATCGCGTGGTTGTCTTGAGCAATATTCTCTTTCTAGTCCACAGACTGCCCTATCCGCCAAACAAGGGGGACAAGGTACGCTCGTACCATCTGCTGCGCCATTTGCAAAGGAATCATCGGGTGTTTCTCGGGACTTTCATCGACGACCCCGAGGACGAGCAGTACCTGCCGTTGATGCAAACCATGTGTCCGGATCTGCACGTGGAACGCATCGACCCGCGCAGCGCCAAGGTCAAAAGTCTCGGTGGATTGTTGACCGGAGAGGCATTGACACTGGCCTATTACCGCAACCTGGGTATGCAACGCTGGGTGCGGCAGACGGCAGCTGCCAACAACTTGCAGGCCTGTGTGGTCTTTTCTTCCGCCATGGCCCAATACGCTCAGCCGCTGCTGCCTCAGGTTCCCATGCTGGTGGACTTTGTCGACGTCGATTCCGCCAAGTGGACGCAATACGCGCCTGCTCATCGCTGGCCCCTGTCCATGCTGTACCGACGCGAGGGCAAGCGTTTGCTGGCCTATGAACGTGCGGTGGCAGCGCAGGCGCACAGTGCATACTTCGTGACACCGAACGAGACGGCCTTGTTCGTGTCCCAGGCGCCAGAATGTGACGGCGGTGTGCAATCCATGGGCAACGGCGTCGATTGCGATTTCTTTAACCCGGATGGGCAACTGCCCAGCCCGTATAAGAGTGGTGAGCAGGCGATCGTGTTCACCGGTGCCATGGACTATTGGCCCAACATCGACGGGGTGAGCTGGTTCGTGGCCGAGATGTTGCCGCGCCTGGTGGCGCAGTATCCCAAGCTGCACTTCTATATCGTGGGCCGCAATCCGACGCAGCAGGTGCGTGGTTTGGCGGCCCCGCATGTGACCGTTACGGGCACTGTCCCCGATGTGCGCCCCTATCTGCAGCATGCCAGTGCGGTAGTCGCGCCGCTGCGCGTAGCGCGTGGCATACAGAACAAAATCCTCGAGGCCATGGCCATGCAGCAGCCCGTGGTGACCGTCACCAGCTGCGCCGATGCGATTGGCGCCACTGGGCAGCAGGGCTTGTTGCGTGCCGACACGCCCGAAGAAATCGTGGCTGCACTGCAGCGCTTGCTACAGTCTCCCGATGGCACGGCAGCATTGGGCAGGCAGGCGCGGCAGTATGTGGAGCGTGAATGCAGC
Organism: Pseudomonadota bacterium; assembly: GCA_018240985.1. Classification (GTDB taxonomy): domain Bacteria; phylum Pseudomonadota; class Gammaproteobacteria; order Burkholderiales; family Burkholderiaceae_C; genus Alicycliphilus. The sequence continues at coordinate 12,505 of JAFEER010000213.1, read as the reverse complement.
TGGCACGCACATCTGCAGAAAATCGATCACGCAATCAGCGGCGCGACCACCCAGCCGCACGAAAGCCTCGCCGTATGACCACCATGAACATGACGCGCAGCCAGCCTTTCATACCCGCGCATTGGCGCAGCCCGCTGCTGGCATTTGTGCTGCTCCAGGCGGTGATCCTGGCTGCCTATTGGCACTCGGCCTGGGGCATGGCCATGATCTGGGCGCGCTCTGAAACCTACGCCCATGGCTTTGTCGTGCCCCTCCTGTCGCTGTGGCTGGTGTGGCGCCAGCGCGCCGTGCTCGCGCCCATGGTGCCCCGCCCGGGGGCTTTTGCCTGGTTGCTGATGGCCGGGGCCGCGGCGCTCTGGCTTGCGGGCGATCTGGTCGCCGTCAATGCTGCCACCCAGCTTGCACTGGTAATGCTCGTCGTGCTGGCAGTGCCCGCGGTGCTGGGCTGGCAGGTGGCCAGGGCATTGGCCTTTCCCCTGGGCTTTCTGTTCTTTGCCGTGCCCATTGGCGACTTTCTGCTGCCACGCATGATGGAGTGGACGGCCGACTTCACAGTCATGGCCCTGCGTGCCAGCGGCATCCCGGTGTATCGCGAAGGCCTGCAGTTCGTCATTCCTTCTGGAACCTGGTCGGTTGTCGAGGCATGCAGCGGCATCCGCTACCTGATCGCGTCCGTCACCGCCGGTTGCCTGTTTGCCTATCTCAGCTACAACAGCATGCGTAAGCGCGTGGTGTTCATCGGCGTTGCCATTCTGGTACCGCTGGTGGCCAACTGGGTACGTGCCTATCTCATCGTCCTGCTGGGCCATATTTCGGGCAACACGATCGCCACCGGCGTGGATCATCTCATCTATGGATGGCTGTTTTTCGGCCTGGTCATCGGAGTGATGTTTCTGATTGGCTCGCGTTGGGTCGATCCCCAGCTGCCGGCACCCAAGGCTGCTGCGACGGCCCAAATGGGAGCGGCTAACCAAGGGCTGTGGCTGGGGCTGGCGCTGGCCTTGTTGATGGTGGTGGCGCCATATGGGGTACACGCCATGATCAGCCTGGGGACGCAGACTGCACCCGTGCAGCTGGTCAAGCCGCAGATCGCAACCCCTTGGCGTGCCCTGGCGCAGGCACCGAGTAGCTGGCGGCCGGCATTCCAGAACGCATCCGCCGAGCTGGATATGGGCGTGACGAACGCGCAAAGCGAACCCGTAGGCCTGCATGTCAGCTACTACCGCCAACAGGATTACGAGCGCAAGCTCGTCAGCTCCGAGAACGTGTTGGTGCTCAGCATGGATCCCGAGTGGGCGCGCGTGAGCAGTGGAACCGCGCAGGCTCAGCTGCAAGGCCAGCCTTTGCAGGTGGACAGTGCCGTGATCCGCCACAACCTTCGCGGCGTGGCGGGTGATGGTCAACGCCTGCTGGCCTGGCGGTTTTATTGGGTGCGCGGAGCTTTCACCGCCAGTGATTACGCGGGCAAGCTCCAGGGTGCCTTGGGGCGCATCACGGGCTGGGGTGACGACGGTGCCAACATCGTGATCTATGCACCGCTGTCAGACGCACAGGATGCACAGTCCGAGGCCGCCGCCCGCCTGCAGTCCTACCTGAATAGCCAGGGTGACGCCCTGGTGGCCGCACTCGAGCAAACGCGAGGGCGCGACTGAGCATGTGCGGCATTTCCGGAATTTTTGATACGCAGGCTACTCGCGGTTTTACGCGTGAGCTCATCATGCGCATCAACGACGCGCAGGCTCACCGTGGCCCTGACGAGCACGACATACACCTGGAGCCCGGCTTGGCGCTGGGCCACCGGCGGCTGTCCGTCATCGACCTGGCAACCGGGCGGCAGCCATTGTTCAATGCGTCAGGCTCGGTGGGCATCGTCTTCAATGGCGAGATCTACAACTACCGCGAGCTGACGGCCGAGCTGCAAGCACTGGGCTACCACTTCAGGACGCGTAGCGACACCGAAGCCATCGTGCATGCCTGGTCGGCCTGGGGAGAGGCCTGCGTGAACCGGTTGCGCGGCATGTTTGCCTTTGCTCTGTGGGATCGCCAGCGGCAAACGCTGTTCCTCGCGCGCGACCGCATGGGTGTCAAGCCCATGCATTACGCCTGGCTCCCGGACGGCAGCTTCATCTTTGGCTCCGAGCTCAAGGTGCTGACCGCTCACCCGGGCTTTGCGCGCGACCTCGACCCCCTGGCGGTGGAAGAGTACTTCACCCTGGGCTATGTGGCCGATCCGCGCTGCATCTACCGCAACGCCCACAAGCTGCCCGCTGGCCATGCGCTCACGCTGCGCCGCGGCGCGGCGGGTGAGCCGCAGCCGCGGCCCTACTGGGACGTGCGCTTCACCAACGACAACACCATCAGCTTGCAAGACGCTCAGGCCGAACTGCGCGAGCGCATCACCGAATCAGTACGACTGCGCATGATTGCCGACGTGCCGCTGGGCGCCTTTCTGTCGGGCGGTGTCGATTCCAGTGCCGTGGTGGCCACCATGGCAGGACTGTCCAGCACGCCGGTGCAAACCTGCTCCATTGGCTTTGACGACCCGCGCTTCGATGAGTCGAGCTATGCCAGGCAGGTGGCCGAGCGCTACCGCACCAATCACCGGATGGAGGTCGTCAGCAGCGACGATTTCGACCTCATCGACACCCTGGCCTGGCTCTACGACGAGCCCTTTGCCGACAGCTCGGCCATCCCAACCTACCGCGTCTGCCAGATGGCGCGCAAGCATGTCACTGTGGCCTTGTCTGGCGATGGCGGCGACGAGAGCCTGGGCGGATACCGGCGTTACCGTATGCATTTGGGCGAAGAAGCCGTGCGTGGCCGCCTGCCTCTGGCGTTGCGCCGCGGCATGTTCGGGTCACTGGGCCGGTTGTATCCCAAGGCCGACTGGGCGCCGCGTGCGCTGCGCGCCAAGACCACCTTCCAGGCCCTCGCCATGGACAGCGTGCAGGCCTATTGCCACAGCATGTCCCAGATGCGCAGTGACGCGCGCCAGGCGCTGTTCTCGCCTGCATTGCAACGCAGCTTGGGCGGCTATGCGGCGCTGGATCTGTTCCGCCAGCATGCCGCGCAGGCCCAGACCGATGACCCTCTGGCCCTGATCCAGTACCTGGACTACAAAACCTGGCTGATCGGCGACATCAATACCAAGGTGGATAGGGCCAGCATGGCGCATTCGCTCGAGGTGCGCGAACCGCTGATGGATCACCTGCTGGTCGAGTGGCTGGCCACCCTGCCGAGCGACTTCAAGATCCGCGCCGGGCAAGGCAAGGCGGTCTTCAAGCAGGCCTTCGAGCCCCTGCTGCCGCACGACCTGCTGTACCGGCCCAAGATGGGCTTCTCGGTACCGCTCGCGGCCTGGCTGCGCGGCCCTTTGAGAGACCGCGTGCCCCAGGCGCTGCTGGGCGAGCGCATACGCGGCTGCGGCTTCTTCAACCCCGAGACCGTGAGCCGCCTGATCGACGAGCACAACAGCGGCCTGCGCGACCATGCCACGGCGCTGTGGATGCTGCTCATGTTCGAGGCCTTTTTGCGCTTGAATGACCGGCCTCTGAACCCATAAACACAAAGCGATACCTGTATTTCAAGGAAAGATGTGGTGACCCCTAGAAAAGTGCTGCTGGTTGGTGCCGGCAATATTGCAAGAACCCATGCGGCTGCGCTGCAGGAAACGCCGGGTGTTTCCCTTTATGGCGTGTTTGATGCCAATCTCGCCACGGCGCAAGCGCTGGCGCATGATTTCCGTATCCCCCATGTTTTTGACTCGCTGGAGCAGGCAGCCGCGAGCGAAGCCGATGCGGTGCATGTTCTCACCCCGCCCGACCTGCACCTGAGCACGGCCATGCCTTTTGTCAACGCGGGCAAGACGGTGCTGCTGGAGAAGCCCCTGGGCGTGAGCAGTGCCGAATGCGTTACCTTGCGCGATGCAGCCTCGGCTTCGGGTGCCGTGGTCGGCGTCAATCAGAACTTCGTGTTCAACCCCGCCTATGTGCAACTCAAGCAGGCCATCGCATCGGGCCGCCTGGGCCGGCCGCGCTACCTGAGCTATGTGTTCGAGGTGCCGCTGCGCCAGCTAACCGCGCGCCAGTTCAGCCACTGGATGTTCCGGGAGCCGCTGAACATCCTGCTGGAGCAGGCGGTTCACCCCCTGTCGCAAGTAGTGGACTTGGCAGGCGAAGTGCGCGAGATATCCGTTTTGAGCGAAACACCACTCGAGATTTCACCTGGCGTTGCCCTCCACACGGCGTGCCAGGCCAGCCTGCTGTGCGAACACATGCCAGCGCACCTGCGCTTCCACGTCGGTTCACAGTTCACCGTGTGCCGCCTCACCGTGGTGTGCGACGACGGGGTTGCGGTTGCCGACATATTTGCCAATCAGTTCCACACCCTGGCGCGCACCGCTTACATGGAGCCCATCGACGTATGGCTCTCGGCTCGCGCAACGGCCAGGCAGATTCGCCAGCAAGGTTTTGCAGTGCTGCGCGACTATGTGCTGGCCATGGCCAGGCTCAAGCCCCGTTCGGATGCGTTTTACCTGGGCATGAAGAGCAGCATCCAGGCCTTTTACCGTGATCTGGCGGAGCATGGCAAACCGCGTATCAACCTGGATTTCGGAGCGTCACTGGTAGAGGTTTGTGAGCAGATTGCGCGTGGCTTCAAGCACTTGCCCAAAATGGCGCCAGCCCAGTGCGCAGCCCCTGCTGGTACCGGCAATCTGGTCGTGCTCCTTGGGGGCACGGGCTTCATTGGCTCCTACACTACCGAGGCGCTGCTCAAGGCCGGTTATCGCGTCCGTGTCATGGCCCGCGGAGCGCGCAACCTGCAGGCCGTATTCAGTCATCCCGCGGTCGAGGTGGTCAGGGGCGATGTGAAGCGCCGTGCCGACCTCGAGCGCGCCATGATGGGTGCCGACTACGTCATCAACCTGGCCCATGGTGGCGGTGGCGCCGATTTCGAAGCCATTCGCGCCGCAATGGTGGACACCGCGCTGCAAGTCGCCGAAGTGGCCCATGCCGCTGGCGCGCGCCGGCTGGTGCATGTGGGCTCGATTGCAGGGCTCTACCTGGGCAACGCTGGCGAAGTGGTGAGCGACGCTACGCCACCCGACCCGCAACCGCAAACCCGCAACGACTACGCCCATGCCAAGGCATTGGCAGATGCCGCCGTGCTCGACGTCCAGCGCCGCCTTGGCCTGCCGGTGGTGTTGTTGCGCCCGGGCTTGGTGACGGGCGCGGGAACCTCGCCCTTTCATGGTGGCCTGGGCTTCTTCAACAACGACCAATACTGTGTTGGCTGGAACGATGGGCGCAATGCCCTGCCATGGGTGCTGGTGACGGATTGCGCCACGGCGATCGTCGGGGCGCTGACCTCCGAGCAGGCCGTGGGCCGTGCCTACAACCTGGTGGGAGACGTGCGCCCCTCGGCGCGGGAGTATCTGGCCGATGTAGCGCAGGTCACGGGCCGGCCCTTGAAGTTCGTGCCTTCTTCACCCGTTGCGCTGTGGCTGGTCGAGATGGGCAAATGGCTTGTCAAGCGAGTGACGGGGCGGCGCGTGCCACGCCCTTATCTGCGTGACCTCCGCTCGCGTGGCATTCCTGCGGTGTTCGATTGCAGCGCTGCCAAGCGCGATCTGGGCTGGTCGCCAGTTGCCGATGCCCAGGTGTTCAGGCAGATGGCCGTGCAGGTGCACGCCGAGGAGCCCGTTGCGTGACGGATGAGCGGCCCCGGCATTTGCTGCATGCCTTCTCCACCTTTCAGCTGGGGGGGCCGCAGGCGCGTTTCACCGAATTGGCAAACGCGCTCGGCCCCATGTTCCGCCACACCATCGTGGCCATGGACAACCGGTTTGACGCAGGCGAGCGGCTGCACGCATCGGTCAACTGGACTCCCATGCCCTTGCCGGTCATCAAGGGTGGCGCGCTAGCCAATCGTGGCTCGTTTCGGCAGGTGTTGCGCAAGCTGCAGCCCGACTTGCTGATGAGCTACAACTGGGGCGCCATCGAATGGGCAGCTGCCAACCTGCCCAGCGTCTGCCCGCAGATCCACGTCGAAGATGGTTTTGGCCCCGAGGAGGCCCGGCAGCAACTGCCCAGGCGGGTATGGATGCGCCGCGCTTTGCTGGGCTGGGCCAGGGTGCCGCTCGTCGTGATCTCGCGCCAGCTGGAGCAGACTGCACTGCAGGTGTGGAAGCTGCCGGCCAGCCGCGTGCGCTTCATCGCCAATGGAGTGAATGTGCCAGACATGCTGGAGCCACGCCGCCGCGACCTGGACGAAGGTGTCATCCGCATCGGTACCGTTGCCGGACTGCGGCCAGAGAAGAACATTGCACGCCTAGTCAAGGCCTTCGCCCGGCTGCATGCACGGCAACCTGCACGCCTCATCATCGTCGGCAGTGGGCCGCTGCAAGCCGATCTGCAGCAGCTGGCGCAAGCGCTTGGCGTGGCAGACGATGTTGAGTTCACCGGCTACCTGAGCGACCCAGCCACCAGGCTGAAGGACTTTGACCTCTTTGCCCTCTCGTCCGACACGGAGCAACAACCCATCGCCCTGCTGGAGGCCATGGCCTTGGGCATGCCCGTTGTAGCCACTGCCGTTGGCGATGTGCCGCATATCCTCGCCGGCGTGTCGCCGGGCAATACCTGTCCGCCGGATGACGAGGCCTTTGCGCAGCTGATGCTGCGTGTGGCCCAGGCCCGTGCTGACTGGGCTGGCTGGAGTACCAAAGGGCACGCCGTCGTCAGCCAATCCTTCGCAAAATCCGCGATGCTGGCCCAATGGCAGGCCTTGTGGTCAGGGCTACCATCGGCTGCTGCGTCGGTCTAGTCCAAGTCGTTTATGCGCATTCTTCACGTTCTCGACCACTCCATCCCGCTGCACAGCGGCTACACCTTTCGCACCGCGGCCCTGCTGCGCGAGCAGCGCGCCCTGGGCTGGCAGACCTTCCACCTGACCTCGCCCAAGCAGGGCCAGACCGATGAAGCGCTGCAAACCGTCGATGACCTCAGTTTCTACCGCACGCCTGTCGCAAATGGCGCCACGTCCGGCCTGCCGCTGCTTGGGCAGTGGCAGCTCATGGGCCAACTGACCCGCAGGTTGCGCGAGGTGGCGCAGGAGGTGCGGCCCAACATCATCCATGCCCACTCGCCCGTGCTCAACGCCGTGCCGGCCATTCGCGTGGGACGTGAACTGGGGATCCCCGTGGTCTACGAAATCCGCGCCTTTTGGGAAGACGCAGCGGTAGACCACGGCACCACCCACGAGGGCAGCGCCCGCTATCGGCTGACCCGCGCCCTGGAAAGCTGGGCCATCCGCAAGGCAGACCATGTATTCACCATCTGCGAGGGCCTGCGCTCGGACATCGCCGGCCGCGGCATCGACGCCGCCAAGGTGACGGTGATTCCCAATGCCGTGGATATCGACGCCTTCCAGGCCTCGCAGACGCCCGACCCGGCGCTCAAGCGCTCATTGACGCTCGATGGCAAGGTGGTGCTGGGTTTCGTCGGTTCCTTCTACGCCTACGAAGGCCTGGATTTGCTGATCGAGTCCTTGCCGGCAATCCTGCAAACCAATCCTGCCGTTGCACTGTTGCTGGTGGGCGGCGGCCCTGAAGAAGGCCGTTTGCGCGCGCAAGTGGCGCGCCTGGGGCTCGACAGTCACGTGGTGTTTTCCGGCCGCGTGCCGCACAAGGAGGTCAGCCGCTACTACGACCTGATCGACGTGCTGGCCTACCCGCGCCACTCCATGCGGCTCACCGAGCTGGTCACGCCGCTCAAGCCCCTGGAGGCCATGGCGCAGCAAAAGCTTTTCGTGGCGTCGGACGTTGGTGGCCATCGCGAGCTGGTCGAACACATGAAGACCGGTGTGTTGTTCAAGGCCGATGATCAGTCAGCCCTGACCCAGGCTGTACTGGACTTGTTGGCCAGGCCCCAGATCTGGCCCCAGCTCAAGGCCAACGGGCGCGCATTTGTCGAGTCGGTGCGCAACTGGCGCAACAGCGTGGCCAACTACAAACCAGTCTATGAACGGATCACCCGGTCGGAGGGGCGTGCATGAAGGTCATGGTCGTATTTGGCACGCGCCCAGAGGCCATCAAGATGGCGCCGCTGGTCAAGGCCCTGCAGCGGGCAGCGCCCGCCATACAGACGGTGGTGTGCGTCACGGCTCAGCACCGCGAGATGCTAGACCAGGTGCTGCGCCTGTTCGACATCCAGCCCGAGCATGACCTGAACGTGATGAAGCCGGGGCAGGACTTGTTCGACATCACGGCCAATATCCTCACAGGCCTCAAACCCGTGCTGGCCGCCGAGCGCCCAGACCTGGTGCTGGTGCATGGCGACACATCCACCACCCTGGCCGCCAGCCTGGCTGCGTATTACACGCGCGCCAAGGTCGGGCATGTGGAGGCAGGCCTGCGCACCGGCAATAAATGGGCCCCCTTCCCGGAGGAGATGAACCGCCGCATTACCGGCGCCTTGGCCGATATTCACTTTGCCCCCACCTCGGCGGCTCGCGCCAACCTGCTGCGCGAAGGGGTGCAAGAGCAAGACATTCATGTCACCGGCAATACCGTGATCGATGCGCTGCTGGACGTGGTGGGCAAGCTGCGCATGGATGCGGCGCAGCGCAAGCGCCTGGACGAAGAGTTTTCCTTCCTCGACGCAAGCCGCCGGCTGGTGCTGGTTACCGGCCATCGCCGCGAAAACTTCGGCGCAGGGTTTCAGAACATCTGCCACGCCTTGGCCGATATCGCATCAAGCCACCCCGACGTGGACGTGCTCTACCCGGTGCACCTGAACCCCAATGTGCGCCAGCCGGTGCACGACATCCTGGCCGCGCGCCAGCTGCGCAACGTCCACCTGATCGACCCCGTGGACTATCTGCCCTTCGTCTACCTGATGGACAGGTCGTACCTCATCATCACCGACTCGGGCGGCGTGCAGGAAGAGGCGCCCTCACTGGGCAAGCCGGTGCTCGTCATGCGCGACACCACCGAGCGCCCCGAGGCCGTGCAGGCCGGCACCGTGCGACTGGTGGGCACCGACCGGGAAAAGCTGGTGGCAGAGGCCACTCGTTTATTGTCCGACTCTCAGGCCTATGCGGAAATGGCACAGGCGCATAACCCCTATGGCGACGGCAAGGCGGTGCAGCGTATCGTCAAAACCCTGTTGGACATGAAACAAGAGAACCACCATGGCGCGTGAACTTCAAAAAATCATCGTGATGGGCCTGGGCTACATCGGCCTGCCTACCGCCTCCATGCTGGCCACCAAGGGCCACCAGGTGCTGGGCGTGGATGTCAACGCCCAGGCCGTGGACACCATCAACTCCGGACGCATCCACATCGTCGAGCCTGACCTTGACATCCTGGTGCGCTCCGCCGTCAACAGCGGCAACCTCAAGGCGTCCATGACGCCGGAGGAGGGCGACACCTTCATCCTGGCCGTGCCCACGCCGTTCAAGGAGGTGGACGGCAATCCCAAGGCGCCTGACCTGGCCTATATAGAAACCGCCACGCGCGCCATTGCCCCATATCTTCGCGAAGACAACCTGGTGATTCTGGAGTCCACGTCGCCGGTGGGAACCACCGAGCGGGTGCAGGAAATCATCGTCGCCATGCGTCCCGAGTTGGATGGCAAGGTGCACACCGCACATTGCCCCGAGCGCGTCCTGCCGGGGCAAATCTTGCGCGAGCTGGTGGACAACGACCGCATCATCGGCGGCACCACCAAGGCAGCCACCGCCAAGGCCAAGACCTTGTACAAAACCTTCTGCAATGGCGCCATCCTTGAAACCGACAGCCGCACGGCAGAAATGTCCAAGCTGGTCGAGAACTCGTTCCGCGACGTGAACATCGCCTTTGCCAACGAGCTGTCCGTGGTGTGCGACAGCCTTGGCATCAACGTCTGGGAAACCATCGCCCTGGCCAATCGCCACCCGCGCGTGAACATCCTGCAGCCCGGGCCGGGTGTGGGTGGCCATTGCATCGCGGTGGATCCCTGGTTCATCGTGGCCAGCGCTCCGCAAGAGTCCCGCCTGATCCGCACCGCGCGCGAGGTCAACGATGCCAAGCCCGACTGGGTCATCGCCAAGGTCAAGACCAAGGCAGCGCGCTTTCACGAGCCGGTGATCGGCTGCTTGGGCCTCACCTTCAAGGCCAATATCGACGACATGCGCGAATCGCCGTCCATGGACATCGTCGAGCAGCTGCACCGGCTGGGTGTCGGCAAAATCATGGCCTGCGACCCCAATGTGCACAAGGAAAAGGCACCATTCCCCCTGTACGATCTGAAGTCGGTCATCAAGGAGGCAGACATACTCTTGCTGCTGGTGGATCACGACGAATTCAAGGACATCGACCCTCAGGTCATCAAGGACAAGGTGGTCATCGATACCAAGGGCGTGCTGCGGTGACTGGTGCTCTGTTGTCTTGCGCGCGAATTGCATTGGGATGGCTGTGAAGATTCTTCTCTTCTCGTCGCTTTACCCCAGCTCCGTGCGGCCCATCCACGGCATTTTTGTGGAAACGCGGCTGCGCGAGCTGCTCAAGACAGGTCAGGTGCAGGCCAAAGTGGTGGCGCCGGTGCCGTGGTTTCCTTCCCAGGCCCAGCGGTTTGGTACCTACGCCAAGTTTGCCGCCACCCCGCGCGCAGAAGATCGCAACGGCGTCGAGGTGCATCACCCGCGTTACTTTTTGCTGCCCAAGGTGGGCATGGGCATGGCGCCCTACGCCATGGCCCTGGGTGCCCTGCCCACCATACGCCGGCTGCAGCGCCAAGGCTTCGACTTCGACCTCATCGATGCACATTACTACTACCCGGACGGCGTGGCCGCGTCGCTGCTGGCCAAATGGCTGGGCAAGCCATTTGTAGTGACGGCCCGTGGCACCGACCTGAACCTGATCCCCCAGTACCCCTTCCCGCGCAAGCTTATCCTGCAGACCGCTGCGCAGGCCAGTGCTTCGATTGGCGTGTGCCAGGCCCTGATGGATACGCTAGGCGATCTGGGCGCCGACCGTAGCAAGCTGCACACCCTGCGCAACGGGGTAGATCTGGATCGCTTCGTGCCTGAAGACCGCGCCCAGGCCCGCCAGCGCCTCGGCTTGTCGGTGAACGGTCGCTACCTGCTTTCGGTAGGTCACCTCATTGAGCGCAAAGGCCACCACATCGCCATCGAAGCCCTGTCTCACCTGCCCGGGGTGACGCTGCTCATCGCAGGGGGCGGCTCGGAAGAGGGCGCCCTGAAGGCCGTGGCCAAACGACTGGGCGTGGCCGAGCGTGTGCGCTGGGTGGGCGTGGTGCCGCAGACCGACCTGAAGTGGTGGTACAGCGCGGCCGACGTACTGGCTCTGTGCAGCAGCCGCGAAGGCTGGGCCAATGTGCTGCTGGAGGCCATGGCCTGCGGCACCCCGGTGCTTGCCACCAACATCTGGGGCACGCCCGAGGTGGTGAGCACACCTGCTGCCGGCCTGCTGCTGGCACGCCGCGACGCCCCCGCCCTGGCAGCCGCCTGGGTGAACCTGCACACCCAGTTGCCGAGCCGAGAAGACACCAGAGCCCACGCCGAGACTTTCTCGTGGAAGGCCACGACGCAGGGGCAACTGCGCTTGTTCCAAGAGGTGATCTATGCCTCGCCTTGACGCACAGCCCTCGACTGCAATGCCCACCATCGCCGCCAGCGAACGCCTGCTGGCCTGGGCGCTGGTGCTGCTGTGCGTGGTGGTGTTGTTTACCCAGGCCCCGCATGATGGCGCCTTCTACTGGAGCGACTCGCCACGCCACGCTCTGAACGGCGTGTTCGTGATGGATCTCATCAAGGCCATGCCTCTGAACGACCCTGCTGGTTACGCCTATCACTACTACGCGCAGTATCCGGCGCTCACCATCCTGTTTTACCCGCCTCTGTTCTATGTTATCAGCGCGCCGTTTTACGCCGTGTTCGGCGTGTCGCAAGAGACAGCGTTGCTGGTGGTGGCCTTGCATTACCTGGGCCTGGGGCTGGGCTGCTGGCGCCTGGCAAGGTATTGGTTGCCGGCAGTGCCGTCCCTGGCCTTTGCCGTGCTGGTCATGTGGTTGCCCGAGGTCGCCTTCTGGGGGCGGCAGGTGATGCTGGAGATCCCTGCGTTTGCCTTCCTCGTGTGGAGCTCGGTTGCTGTGGTGGCCTATCTGCGTGGCAGACCGGTAAAGTGGCTATACCTCGGCGCAGCCCTGTTGGTATTGGGCATGTACACCAAGATCAGCGTGGCCTATATGGGGGTGGTGTATGCGGCGCTCCTTGCCGAGCGGGACGGCTGGGCCATGCTGCGCAACCGTCATCACTGGTGGGTGGCGGCACTGGCCGGGGTGGCGTTGGTGCCGCTGATAGTGCTCACACTGAAGTTTGGTCAGGCCAACGTGCAGTCGGTCACCGGCGTGGCAGATGCAGTGGCCTCGCGTGCCAGCTGGCAGGGCTGGGTGTGGTACTTGAAACAGATTCCCTCGCAGGTGGGTTGGCCCGTTGCTGTACTCGG
>JAFEER010000212.1 GCA_018240985.1 Pseudomonadota bacterium | reverse complement strand
TCCATGATGAAGCGGCTGTAGTGCGCCATGTCGGCCACCACCACGCGCAGCAGGTAGTCCATCTCGCCGGTCAGCGCCGCGCATTCCACCACCTCGGGCCAGGTCTGCACGCTGGCGCGAAACAGATCCATGGGGTTGCGCTTGTGGCTTTCGGTGAGCTTTTCCAGGCGCACGTTCAGGTAGGCGGTCAGGCCCAGGCCCACGCGCTCGGGCCGCACCAGGGCCACGTAGCGGTCGATCACACCGTCTTCTTCCAGCCGCTTGGCGCGCCGCAGCACGGCGCTGGGCGACAGGCCCACCTGCTCGCCGATCAGGTCATAGGTCTCACGGCCGTTGTCCTGCAGGCGGCGCAGAATGGCGCGGTCGAGTTTGTCCAGGGCAATGGCGCGGTCGTTCATGGGGTCAATTTTACGCAGCGCACGCGAAATCACTGCACACTGCAATGACGACGCGCAACATTCCTGCATTTATTCGATCAAACCAGGGTGCAATCGCCGAAAACATGAGTGCCCGCCCGCCTACAGTCGGTCGTTTTCAAATTGCCGGAGACAAACCCCATGACCGCCCCCCTGCCCGCCACCGCCGCCCACGAGACCACCGCCTGGGAAAATCCCATGGGCCTGATGGGCTTCGAGTTCGTCGAGTTCACCTCGCCCCAGCCGGGCGTGCTGGAGGCGGTGTTTGAAAAGCTCGGCTTCACGCTGGTGGCCAAACACCGCAGCAAGGACGTGCTGCTGTACCGCCAGAACCAGATCAACTTCATCTTGAACCGCGAGCCGCACAGCCAGGCGGCCTACTTTGGCGCCGAGCATGGCCCATCGGCCTGTGGCCTGGCCTTCCGCGTGAAGGACGCGCACCGCGCCTACAAGCGCGCGCTGGAGCTGGGCGCCCAGCCGATCGAGATTCCCACCGGCCCGATGGAGCTGCGCCTGCCGGCCATCAAGGGCATTGGCGGCGCGCCTTTGTACCTGATCGACCGCTTCGAGGACGGCAAGTCCATCTACGACATCGACTTCGAATGGCTGCCCGGCGTGGAGCAACGCCCGGCGGGCCATGGCCTGAACGAGATCGACCACCTGACGCACAACGTCTACCGCGGCCGCATGGAATTCTGGTCGGGCTTTTATGAAAAGCTGTTCAACTTCCGCGAGCTGCGCTACTTCGACATCCAGGGCGAGTACACCGGGCTCACGTCCAAGGCCATGACGGCGCCGGACGGCAAGATCCGCATCCCGCTGAACGAGGAGGCGCGCCAGGGCGGCGGCCAGATCGAGGAATTCTTGCTGCAGTACAACGGCGAGGGCATACAGCACATCGCGCTGATCTGCGACAACCTGGTCGAGGTGGTGGACAGGCTGGGCCTGGCCGGCGTGCCGCTGGCGCCCGCGCCCAACGATGTCTATTACGAAATGCTGGAAGGCCGCCTGCCCGGCCATGGCCAGAACGTACCGGATCTGCAGGCGCGCGGCATCCTGCTGGACGGCACCACCGCCGACGGCACGCCGCGCCTGTTGCTGCAGATCTTCTCCACCCCCATGCTGGGCCCGGTGTTCTTCGAATTCATCGAGCGCCGCGGCAACTACCGCGAAGGCTTTGGCGAGGGCAACTTCAAGGCCCTGTTCGAATCCATGGAGCGCGACCAGGTGAACCGCGGCGTGATAGCCACCGGAGCCAAGGGAGCCTGAAATGGCCGTGCAGCCCGCCATCTATGGCGCCAGCGAACGCCCGCCGCGCGGCGACTACAGCCGCGCCGCCGCCGACTACACCTGCGCGCAGGACTGGGCTGCCTACACCGAGCAGGATCACGACACCTACCACCGCCTGTACCTGCGCCAATGCGAGCAGCTGCCGGGCCTGGCCAGCGAGGCCTTCATCGCCGCCCTGCCCCAGCTGGGCGCCAAGGAGCGCATTCCGCGCTTCGACGATGTCAACGCTCGCCTGTACCAGGCCACGCGCTGGCAGCTGGTGGCCGTGCCGGGGCTGATCCCCGAGGAAGCATTCTTCTCGTTGCTGGCGAGCCGCAGGTTCCCGGTGACGGACTGGATACGCAAGCCCGAGGAGTTCGAGTACATCGTCGAGCCGGACGTGTTCCACGACCTGTTCGGCCATGTGCCGCTGTTGTTCAACCCCATGCTGGCCGACTACATGCAGCGCTACGGCGAGGGCGGCCTGAAGGCCGCGCGCCTGGGCGCCTGCGAGATGCTGGCGCGCCTGTACTGGTACACCATCGAGTTCGGCCTGATTCGCGAAAGCGCCGGCCTGCGCGCCTACGGTGCGGGCATTTTGAGCTCGCACGGCGAGCTGCCCTACAGCGTGCAAAGCCCCGCGCCGCAGCGCCTGCCGCTGCAGCTGGAGCGCACCATGCGCACGCGCTACAAGATCGACAGCTACCAGCAGACCTATTTCGTCATCGACAGCTTCGAGCAGCTTTTCGAATTGACGGCGCAGGACTTCGAGCCGCTGTACGCACGCCTGCACGGCCTGCCCGAGTTTGCGGCGGACGAACGCGAGCAGGCGGCCTGAAAGGCCCAGCTTGTTCGGGCGGTGCTTGGGACGCACCCGCGTGCTGCGGCCGCAACACGGTGGCGACGGTGCAGAATGCAAACCTTACTTTCTGCACCGCAGTTACCGCCCCATGCTCGCCAACCTCACCCCCTTCTTGCTGCACTGGGCCATCACCGCGTTCGCCCTGTGGGTGGCCAGCCATGTCTTCAGGCGCCTGCGCTTCGACAGCGCCGGCGCGCTGATCGTGGCCGCGCTGCTGCTGGGGCTGGCCAACGCGGTGGTGCGGCCGCTGCTGGTGGTGCTGACGCTGCCGCTGACCCTGCTCACCTTCGGCCTGTTTTTGCTGGTGATCAATGCACTGGTGTTGATGCTGGTGGCCAAGCTGGTCAGCGGCTTTCATCTGGATGGCTTCTGGACGGCCTTCTGGGCCAGCATCTTCATGTCGCTGCTGAGTCTGGTGCTGGGCGCCTTCGTGCTCGGCGGCACGCCCGAATTCACCATCCAGACCAGTCCCGGCCCCGACGGCTGGATCTGACGCTGCAACGGGCGGGTTAGCCCGGCGCGCGATAAATGCGCGCGCCGCGCGCCCCGGAGGAGGGGCCATAGGTCAGCCCTTCCACGGGCGGCAGCAGCGACGCCGCCTGCCGCTCGGTCAGTGCCAGCACACGCGCCAGCTGGTTGCGCACCAGGTTCAGCTGCGTGGCAATGGCCTGCACACGTTCGGCCACGGCAGCGGGAGAGCCCGCACCCAGGGCCTGGGCGAGACTGGCGGCCGCCTGGCGCAGCTGGTTTGCGGTGTGCTCCAGCGCCTGCGGGTCGGAAGACAAAAGCGCAGCCTGCATGTCCTGCAGCTGCGCTTCAATGTGGGTGAGGGTGGCGTCCAAAGACATGGGGCGAGTTGAGTCAGCTCGCCGAATGGTCACCGAGGTCAGCCGCGAGAGCGCGACAGGGTTTCCTCGGCGTTGGCCAGCAGCTTGTCGGCCACGGCCTCGGCATTGACCTTGAACGTGCCGTTTTCAATGGCCGCCTTGACGGCCTTGACCTTGCCGGCGTCGAAGTCCGCCTGGCTGCGGCCGGCGTCCACGCCACGGGCCGCCGACGACAGCGTGACGGGAACCCCTGCCGCTGCGCGTGACGCGCCCTGGGCTGCAGCCTCGGCGGCCGGAGCGGGCGCAGCCGCCTTGGCCTGCTGCCTGGCGGCTGCGGCCTGCGACAAGAGATTCGCGCTATCCGGGTTGTTTCCTATCTTCATCACACTCTCCACCACCCCGCTCGGCCGCGGGGCGTAGTGATGTTTTCGGCCAATGGAGAGCGGACTTTAGCGCTTTAT
Organism: Pseudomonadota bacterium; assembly: GCA_018240985.1. Taxonomy (GTDB): domain Bacteria; phylum Pseudomonadota; class Gammaproteobacteria; order Burkholderiales; family Burkholderiaceae_C; genus Alicycliphilus. The sequence goes on along the minus strand of JAFEER010000212.1, from coordinate 3,073 downwards.
GCGCCTTGCCTGCTCAAAAATTGGCCTCTATTGTCCCATCCGCAAGCACGGTGCCGGCAATCAGACGGCCATTAGGCATGCGGACACGTACATTCTGCCCTTCGGCGCCGGCGCTCATGGCCTGGCCCGATGAGGTGACGGCATAACCCGCCCCCTGCACCACCACGCGCACCGGGGCGCCGGACTTGAACAGCTCGGGCGCGCGCACCATGTTCTGGCGCAGCGCCTGGCCGGCCAGCAGCGGCCGCGCGGCAATCAGGCCCACCCAGGCCTGCGGGTTGGCGACGATGGCGGCCGGCTCGGCGGCCCAGTCCACCTCGGCCTCGGCGGCGTCCTGCGGCGTGAGCACCACGCCCGCGGCCACATTGCCGGCCAGCACCCAGGCCGGCCCCCAGGCCTTGACGGTGATGGGCAAAAACACGTTCCAGCGCACCGGCCCATCGGTGCAGCGCAGCCCCAGGCGCGTGCGCCCCCACAGGCTGGCGCCGGCGGGCAGGTAGGGTTCGACACGGGCGCAGGCGGCCAGGCGCAGGCGCGAGTCCAGCTGGCCGACGCTTACCTCCAGGCGCAGCGGCAAGGCGCCGCCCTGGGTCTGCGCCAGCGCCCCATCCAGCCAGCGCTGGGTGATGGCGCCCAGCTCGGGCGTCTGGTCAGGCTGCGCCTGGGCCGGCAGGCCCGCAGCGACCGCCAGGGCCAGGGCCAGGCACAGCGTGCGCCAGCGGGCGGCAGGGTGCAGGCAACGGGACAACAAGGGCGGCATGGCAAGACTCCGGTAGGCAGGGGCGCCGTTTCTCAGCCGTCACTGTAGGCCGCCTCCAGTGCGCACTAAGCAGCAAACAGCGCGCCAAACCCTGCGTTCTTCGCGCTTTAGAAAAGCAGGGGCATTTCCATAATCGACGCACGCCATCAAGCCCCCCGGGCCGTGGCAGTCACGCCATTCATCACTAGCACTGAAGGCCCCCATGCTCGACAAGCTGACCCAGCGACTGGACTTCCACGGCAATGCGCTGCTGCTGCGTGCCGAGCGCCAGCGCGTCATCGCGAGCAACATCGCCAATGCCGACACCCCCGGCTACGTGGCGCGCGACTTCAAGTTTGCCGACGCCATGCACGCGGCGCAAAACCTGCAGGCCAGCGCCGGCATGCGCCAGCAAAGCGTAAGCGACGCGCGCCACATACCGCTGCCGGCCGCCAAGAGCGGCAGCTCGGACGGCGCGCTGGGCTACAGCCTGCAGACCCAGCCCAGCCTGGACAACAACAGCGTGGACATGGATCGCGAGCGCGCCGCCTTCGTCGACAACGCCGTGCGCTACGAGGCCACGCTGCGCTTCATCAACGGCAACGCCAAGACCATGCTGAGCGCCATCCAGGGCCAATAAGGAGATCGCCCATGTCCATGTTCTCCATCTTCAACGTCTCGGGCAGCGCCATCAGCGCGCAGTCGCAGCGCCTGAACGTAGTCGCCAGCAACCTGGCCAACGTGGACGCCGTGGCCGGCCCCGACGGCCAGGCCTACAAGGCGCGCCAGGTGGTGTTCCTGACCGCGCCCATGGGCCCCGAGGGCGCCGCCGGCGTGCGCGTCTCCACCATCCAGGAGAGCGACGCCCCAGGCCGGCGCGTGCACGACCCGGCCAACCCCCTGGCCGATGCCGAGGGCTATGTGCACCACGCCAACGTGAACGCGGTGGAGGAGATGGTGAACATGATCTCGGCCTCGCGCTCGTACCAGAACAACGTGGAGGTCATGAACACGGCGAAGTCGCTGCTGCTCAAGACCCTGCAGATGGGCCAGTAAACCCAGGAGCACAACATGTCCATTACCCCCATAGACACCAGCGCACTCGACAAGGGCGCCACCACCACCGCCAAGACGCGCGACTCGTCAACCGACCCGAGCGCAATGCAGGACCGCTTCCTCAAGCTGCTCGTCGCCCAGCTGAACAACCAGGATCCGATGAACCCCCTGGACAACGCGCAGATGACGACGCAGATGGCGCAGATCAACACCGTGACCGGCCTGCAGACGCTGAATCTGACCATGCAGTCCATGGCCGAGCAGTTCTCCACCATGCAGCAGATCCAGGGCATCTCGCTGATCGGCCGCTCGGTGCTGTCGGAGGGCGACCGCATGAGCTTTGCCGACAAGACCGGCAAGGGCATGTTCGACCTGGCCGCGGCCGCCAAGGACGTGAAGGTGGAGATCGTCACGCCCGGCGGCACGGTGGTGGACAGCATCGACATGGGCGCGCAGGAGAGCGGGCGCCGCAGCTTCGAATGGGATGCCGGCAAATACCAGGGCAACAAGGCCGAGCTGCGCTTTCGCGTCACGGCCAGCAATGGCGGCGAGACCACCGTCAAGGCCACGCCCCTGACCCAGTCGCAGGTGCTGGCCACCGGCACCAAGGCCGGCGCGCTGACCCTGACGCTGGACAACGGCAGCACGGTCAACTACGCCAACGTCATGGGCGTGCTCTGAAAGCCGCCAGCAAACCCGCACCAACTAGGAGAACACCATGGGATTCCAGCAAGGCCTCTCGGGCCTGAACGCCTCCAGCAAGAACCTGGACGTGATCGGCCACAACGTCGCCAACTCGGGCACCGTCGGCTTCAAGGCCTCGCGCACCGAGTTTGCCTCCATGGTGGCCAACGCCATCGGCACGGCGGGCTCGGGCAATTCCGGCATCGGCGTGCAGGTGGGCGCGGTGGCCCAGCAGTTCACGCAGGGCAACATCACCGTGACGGGCAACAACCTGGACGTGGCCATCAACGGCAACGGTTTCTTCAAGATCCAGCAGTCCGACGGCAGCTCGGCCTACACCCGCGCCGGCGACTTCAAGCTCGACGACAAGGGCAATGTGGTCACCAACAACGCCGGCAAGCTGCTGGGCTATCCCATGGATCCGATCACCAGAGCCCGTACCGCCAGCACCCCGCAGCCGCTGGTGTTTCCCTCCGGCACGCCGATTCCGGCCAAGAGTACCGGCACCATCAAGGCAGCCTTCAACCTGGATGCGCGCGCGCCCAACGCCGCCGGCAACCCCGCGGCCACGCCACCCGTGCCGGCCACGCCGCG
>JAFEER010000211.1 GCA_018240985.1 Pseudomonadota bacterium | reverse complement strand
GCGCCAGATGCCCAGCAGCACCAGCATGGGAATCCACCAGGTGCCCGAGGCCCAGTAGAACACCGTGAAGCCCTTCAAAAATGGGAGCAGCGACACCAGGAACGGCGCCTGCGGCGCGTTCAGGATCAACAGCGAGCCGGCGAGCGTGGAAATCGCCATGGCCCCCATGTTGATCCAGTACGGCGGCGACAGGTCGCCGGGCGAGAACGGAAAGAACAGGTAGCGGTAGAAGATCAGCGCCATCATCCAGATGTAGAGCATGCCGCCCCACAGCCACATCGACAGCGCCAGCAGGTTCAGCTCCAGCCGCAGCGGCTGGCCGATGCGCGCCGCCAGCAGCGCGCTGGACACGGCCAGCGCCTGGGTGGACACCACCGCCAGCAGCCAGGCGCCGCTGATGCCCTGATCCAGCGCCGGCTTGTCGCGGCGGATGGTGAAGGCCATGAGGATGGTGTAGGTCAGGAGCAGCCACAAGAGCGCCGCCAGCGCCCACAGAGCAAAGCCCAGCGTCACGTCACCCAGCAACACGATGCATTGGCTGGCCATGATGCCCGTGGCCGCCACCAGGGTGAAGTAGCCGGTGCCGCGCGCGTGATCCACCATGTCGCCAAAAAAGCGCCGCGGGTAGCGCCAGGCGCGCAGCCCATACAGCACCCACAGCACCGGGTACTGCACGGCATTAAGGGCCAGCAGCGCGCGCGCCAAGAGGGGCCAGCCCAGCATGTCCGCCGCCAGCGACACGATGCCCGTGGCCATGACCAGGCCGAAGTAGGCCGGCGAGAGTTCGCGCAGCCCGCCCGGCGCCGCCGCCGGCAGTGCGCTCAACGCAGCTCCAGCCGCGCCGGCCCGGACTGCACGGCGCCGATGACGGCTGCCTGGGCAAAGCCCTCGCGCTCGAAGATGGCCAGCACGTCCTGCACGCTCTCCGGCGCGCAGGCCACGAGCAGGCCGCCCGAGGTCTGCGGGTCGGTCACCAGGGCCTGCGCCGTAGCCGGCAGGCCAGCGCCCAGGCCCACGTCGGCGCCATAACCGGCCCAGTTGCGGCCGCTGGCGCCGGTCACATGGCCGGCCGCCGCCAGTTCCGCCACACCGGGCAGGAGCGGCACCCGCGCCCAGTCGATGGCGACGGTAAGACCTGCGCCGCGCGCCATCTCCAGGCCATGGCCGGCCAGGCCGAAGCCCGTCACGTCGGTGATGGCGTGCACGCCCGGCAGGTCGGCCAGCAGCGGGCCGGGGGTGTTGAGCCGCGTGGTGTTCGCGATCATTTCGCGGTAATGCGCGTCGCTGAGCTGCTCCTTCTTGAGCGCCGCCGAGTACACGCCCACGCCCAGCGGTTTGCCCAGCACCAGCAGGTCGCCGGCCTGCGCACCGGCATTGCGGCGCACGCGATCCGGGTGCACCAGGCCCATGGCCACCAGGCCGTAGATGGGCTCGACCGAGTCGATGGTGTGGCCGCCCGCAATCGGTATGCCGGCGGCGCGGCAGACATCCTGGCCGCCGCGGATGATGGCGCCGATGACATCGAGCGGCAGCACGTTGATCGGCATGGCCACGAGGGCCAGCGCCATGATGGGCTTGCCGCCCATGGCGTACACATCGCTCAGCGCATTGGTGGCGGCGATGCGGCCGAACTCATACGGGTCGTCCACGATGGGCATGAAGAAGTCGGTGGTGGCCACCAGCGCCTGGGCGTCGTTCAGGCGGTAGACGGCGGCGTCGTCGGCCGTCTCTATGCCCACCAGCAGCTCGGGCGGCATGACGGCGCCGGCGCCGCTTTGCTGCAGGATCTGCGACAGCACGCCGGGCGCAATCTTGCAGCCGCAGCCGCCGCCGTGGGACAGGGAGGTGAGACGGGGTGTAGAGGTCGTGGAGGCAGGGGTGGTCATGGGCTGGATCATCCCAGATTCATTCGAGGGCAGCGCCCCAGGATGGTGCAGGCACTGGTGCAACGGGCCTGCCTGCAGCGCGTTGGTGCTGCTGATGCTGCTGAGCAGGGCCCATCCCCAAGCCTGCATGCCAACAGGCACGGGGCTTGCTTATACCTTGGCGTATCCGCCGGTAGCGTCGCCCGCGGAAGCTTGGCTCCGCTGATGGTGGCGGCGTCACTGGCCGGCACCCTGGCACAACCATGGCAGGCCGTACTTCCAACCCCGCGCATCCGCCCGCGGATCGCGCGCAGCAGCAGGAGTGTGAGATGAAAATCGTTGTGATTGGCCACGGCATGGTGGGCCACAAATTTCTCGAAGAGCTCCATGGACTGGGCGTGCCGGGCGCGGAGGTGACTGTGCTGTGCGAAGAACCGCGGCCGGCCTACGACCGGGTGCACCTGTCCGAATTCTTCGCCGGCAAGACGGCGCAAGAGCTCTCGCTGGTGCCGCCCGACTTCTTCGACAGCACCGGCTTTCGCCTGCGCCTGGCGGCGCGCGCCGTGGCCGTGGAGCGGCGCCACAACCAGGTCACCACGGCCGATGGCGAAGTGCTGCCCTACGACAAGCTGGTGCTGGCCACGGGCTCCCTGCCCTTCGTGCCGCTGCTGCCGGGGCGCGAGCGGCCGGGCTGCTTCGTCTACCGCACCATCGAGGATCTGAAGGCGATGCAGGTGGCGGGCGCCAAGTCGCAGTCCGGCGTGGTGGTGGGCGGCGGCCTGCTGGGCCTGGAATGCGCCAAGGCGCTGCGCGGCATGGGCCTTGAGACGCATGTGGTGGAGTTCGCCCCGCGCCTCATGGCGGTGCAGGTCGATGAGGGCGGCGCGGGCGTGCTGCGCGGCAAGATCGAGGCGCTGGGCGTGCAGGTGCACACGGGCCGCAACACGGTGGAGATCACCGACGGCGCGCGCGCCCGCCACCGCATGGTGTTTGCCGACGGCACCTGGCTGGAGACGGACATGATCGTGTTTTCCGCCGGCATCCGCCCGCGCGACGACCTGGTGCGCCAGTGCGCGCTGGCGGTGGGGCCGCGCGGCGGCGCGGCCATCGACGACCACTGCCGCACCAGTGACCGCAACGTCTATGCCATCGGCGAATGCGCGTCCTGGAACGATCAGCTCTACGGCCTGGTCGCACCCGGCTACGAGATGGCGCGCGTGGCGGCGCGGCACATCGCGGGCCACACCACGAACGGCAAGCCGGCCGCCTTCGCCGGCGCCGACCTGAGCACCAAGCTGAAGCTCATGGGCGTGGACGTGGCCAGCATCGGCGACGCACAGGGCAAGACGCCGCACTGCCGCAGCTACCGCTACATCGACGAGCGCAAGCAGGTCTACAAAAAGCTCGTGGTAAGCGAGGACGGACGCAGCCTCCTGGGTGCGGTGCTGGTGGGCAATGCCGACGAGTACGGCACGCTGCTGCAGATGAAACTCAATGGCATCGCGCTGCCCGAGGAGCCCGAGTTCCTCATCCTGCCCTGCAGCGACGGCAAGGCCAGGCCAGGCCTGGGTGCGGACGCGCTGCCCGACAAGGCGCAAATCTGCTCCTGCAACAACGTGAGCAAGGGCGCGATCTGCGCCGCAGTGAGCGAAGGCGCCTGCACCATCGGCGAGCTCAAGGCCTGCACGAAGGCCGGCGCCAGCTGCGGCGGCTGCGTGCCCCTGGTCACGCAGATCATGAAGTCCGAGATGGCCAAGCGCGGCCTGACGGTGAACAACCACCTGTGCGAGCACTTCGCGCATTCGCGCCAGGAGATCTACCACCTGGTGCGCGTGGAGCACATCAAGACCTGGGACGAACTGCTCGCCCGGCACGGCCGGGGCCTGGGCTGCGATATCTGCAAGCCCGTGGCGGCGAGCGTGCTGGCCTCGGTGTGGAACGAGTTCGTGCTGCAGCCGCAACTGGCCCAGCTGCAGGACAGCAACGACTATTTCCTGGGCAACATCCAGAAGGACGGCAGCTACTCCGTCGTGCCGCGCATGCCCGGCGGCGAGGTCACGCCCGACGGGCTGATCGCCGTCGGCCAGATCGCCAAGAAGTACGGCCTGTACACCAAGCTGACGGGCGGCGCGCGGGTGGACATGTTCGGCGCCAGGCTGGAGCAGCTGCCGCTGATCTGGGAGGAACTTATCGCCGCCGGCTTCGAGAGCGGCCACGCCTATGGCAAAAGCCTGCGCACCGTGAAGAGCTGCGTGGGCAGCACCTGGTGCCGCTACGGCGTGCAGGACTCGGTGGGCCTGGCGGTAGCGCTGGAGCACCGCTACAAGGGCCTGCGCGCGCCGCACAAGATCAAGTTCGGCGTCTCCGGCTGCACGCGCGAATGCGCCGAGGCCCAGGGCAAGGACGTGGGCGTGATCGCCACCGAACGCGGCTGGAACCTGTACGTGTGCGGCAACGGCGGCATGAAGCCGCGCCATGCCGAGCTGCTGGCGAGCGACCTGACGCAGGAGCGGCTGGTGCAGCTCATCGACCGCTTCCTGATGTTCTACGTGCGCACCGCAGAGCGGCTGCAGCGCACCAGCACCTGGCGCGAGTCGCTCGAAGGCGGACTTGACTACCTCAAGGACGTGGTGGTCAACGACAGCCTGGGCCTGGGCGCCGAGCTGGAGGCTCAGATGCAGCATGTGGTGAAAACCTACCAGTGTGAGTGGAAGACCGCCGTGACCACGCCCGCCGTGCGCCAGCGCTTCAAGAGCTTCGTGAACAGCGATGCGCCGGACGAGCACATCGTCTTCATGCCCGAACGCGGGCAGATCCGCCCGGCGCGCGCCGCGGAACGCCCCGAACCCACCACCGCCTGAAGGAGGCCGCGATGCTCACCAAGACCAGATCCTGGATCGCCGTCTGCCAGGCGCAGGACATCGTGCCGAATACCGGCGTGTGCGCCCGCGTCCAGGGCCGCCACGTGGCCGTGTTCCGCATCGGCGCAGACCACTTCTACGCCATC
>JAFEER010000210.1 GCA_018240985.1 Pseudomonadota bacterium | reverse complement strand
CTGTGGAGATGAACGAGCCGCCAGTAGGCGGCACCAACCCGAGGGGCCGCGTTAGCGACCCCGTTTAGCCGCTTTGAGCGGCTCACATAACGAAAGCCCCCGGCTTTGCCGGGGGATGGTTACTGCCCGACGCCGGTATCAGCAATGCGCCGCGCATAGGCCGCCAGCACAGTGCGCTCGGAGTGCACCAGGTAGTCGCCCAGCGCGGCGGCCGCCTCCTGCGGCTTGCCGGCCTCGAACAGCTCCACGATCTTCACATTGCCGTCCACATAGGGCGCATGCAGGAACTCCGGGTCGTCCAGCAGCCCGAAGGCCAGGCGCAGCTCGGCCAGCAGGTGGGCGAACATCTCATTGAGCCGCTCGCTGTCGGCCAGCTCGACGATGGCCTGGTGGACTTGCATGTTCGCCGTGCCCACGCCGCGCCAGTCGCCGGCGTCGCGGCAGCGGCGCGCCTGATCCACTGCCTGGCGCAGGTGCTTGCCGGCAGGGTGGCGCGGGTAAGCCTGGGCCAGCGCCTGGCATTCGATGAGGCGGCGCACGCGGTAGATGTCGATGATGGCGGCGATGCTGGGCACGGCCACCGACACGCCGCGGTTGGGTTCGTGCCGGAGCAGCCCCTCCTTGGTGAGCACGCGAAACGCCTCGCGCAGCGTGTTGCGCGATATTTCCAGGCTGTCGCTCAAGGCCGCTTCCGACAGGCGCTGGCCGGGCGTGAGTTCACCATCGATGAGCTTGCGGCGGATTTGCTCGCTCACGCGGTCGGTCAGGTTTTGCGGTGCTTCGGAGGGTGGGGGCATGGGCGGCGGGGCGGAATGGGGCTTGCGCTCTTGGCTCCTGAGTGTAGCGAGCCCCGGCCTTGGCGCGCCTGCCGCGGCAGGGATTGGAGCGCGCTGGATCGGCTGCCGCTACGGGTATTCACCGATTCGACAACCGATAAATTGTTCAACAATAAATTCAAGTTGATTGATCAATGATTTATTTATTGATCTACATGAATGCGTTTATTGGTCAATCAACGAATCCGTTTCACCCAGTCGCACCCGCCCAGCTGACCCACCGAGAAAGGCACACCCCATGTGGCTCAAGGAAACCAACCAGGAAGAGCGCAAGACGCTGTTTGCCGCCTTCGTCGGCTATGGCGTCGATGCCTTCGACTACATGATCTACACCTTCATGATCCCCACGCTGATCGTGGTGTGGGGCATGACCAAGGTGGAGGCCGGCTACATCGCCACCGGCGCGCTGGTCAGCTCGGCCATCGGCGGCTGGCTGGCCGGCATATTGGCCGACAAGTACGGCCGCGTGCGCATCCTGCAGCTCACGGTGCTGTGGTTCAGCTTCTTCACCTTCCTGAGCGGCTTCACGCAGTCGCCCGAGCAGCTCTTCGTCACGCGCGCGCTGCAGGGCCTGGGCTTTGGCGGCGAGTGGTCGGTGGGCTCGGTGCTGATTGCCGAGATGATCCGCGCGCAGCACCGCGGCAAGGCCGTGGGCCTGGTGCAAAGCGCCTGGGCCGTGGGCTGGGGCCTGTCGGCCATCGCCTTCTGGGCCGTGTATGCGCTGGTGGATGAACATACCGCCTGGCGCGTGCTGTTCTGGCTGGGCGTGCTGCCGGCGCTGCTCATCCTCTATATCCGCCGCCACATCAGCGACCCCGAGGTGTTCCGCGCCACCAAGGAACGCCTGGCCAAAACCGGCGAGAGCAGCAACTTCATGCTGATCTTCTCGCCCGGCGTGCTGCGCACCACCGTTTGGGCCAGCCTGCTGGCCACCGGCATGCAGGGCGCGTACTACTCGGTCACCACCTGGCTGCCCACCTATTTGAAGACCGAGCGCCACCTCTCGGTGCTGGGCACCAGCGGCTATCTGCTGGTGCTGATCCTGGGCTCGTTTGCCGGCTACCTCACCAGCGCCTGGCTGTCCGATCGCCTGGGCCGGCGCCGCTGCTTCATGCTGTTCGCCGTGTGTGCGGGCGTCCTGGTGACCCTCTACACCCAGTTGCCGATCACCGATGCCGCCATGATGGTGCTGGGCTTTCCGCTGGGCTTCTTCCTGTCGGGCATCTTCTCGGGCATGGGCGCCTACCTGACCGAGCTGTTCCCCAGCCACATCCGCGGCTCGGGCCAGGGCTTTTGCTACAACTTCGGCCGCGCCGTAGGATCGATCTGCCCGGCCATGGTGGGCTATATGAGCAATAGCATGTCGCTGGGCGTGGCCATCGGCTACATGGCGGCGGGGGCCTATGCACTGGTGGTGATCGCCTGCCTGGTGCTGCCCGAAACCCAGGGCCGCGACCTGAGCCACGCGCCGAGCCAGGCCTGAGCGAGGAGCGAGAACCATGACGACGATTGACCTGAACAGCGACCTGGGCGAGAGCCTGGGCGCCTGGAGCATGGGCGACGACGCCGCGATGCTGGACATCGTGAGCAGCGCCAACGTGGCCTGCGGCTTTCATGCCGGCGACCCGGCCGGCATCCTGGCCACACTGAAGGCAGCGCAGGCGCGCGGCGTCGCCGTGGGCGCGCATGTGGCCTACCCGGATCTGGTCGGCTTTGGCCGGCGCAACATGGATGTGGCGAGCAGCGACCTGGTGGCCGACGTGATCTACCAGATCGGCGCCCTGCAGGGCCTGGCGCAGGCTGCGGGCACGCGCATCCATTACGTCAAACCCCATGGCGCGCTCTACAACACCATTGCCCACGACGAGCGCCAGGCCCGCGATGTGATCGCAGCCATCCGCGCTGTCGATGCCAGCCTGGCCCTGGTGGCGCTGGCCGGATCGCCCCTGGTGCGCTGGGCGCAGAACGCCGGCCTGCGCGTGATTGCCGAGGCCTTTGCCGACCGCGCCTACACGCCCCAGGGCACGCTGGTGTCGCGGCGCGAACAAGGCGCGGTGCTGCACGACAGCGCCCTGGTGGCCCGGCGCATGCTGCGCCTGGTGCATGAGGGCGTGGTCGAGGCCATGGACGGCAGCCTGGCGCGCGTCGATGCCCAGTCCATCTGCGTGCACGGCGACAGCCCCGGTGCCGTGGAGATGGCGCGCACCGTGCGTGCGGCGCTGGAGGGCGACGGCATTGCCGTGCGCTCGTTCATTTGATTCGTCTGGAGGCAACCCATGCAAGCCAACCCACTCAAGCAAGCCCAGGCCGCGGCCGTCGAAGCCGCGCGCCGGGCCCGTGCCCAATACCGTGCCGGAGCCATTCAGCCCACGGCCGGCGTGGCACCCGGCATGACGCAGGCCAACATGATCGCCCTGCCGCGCGACTGGGCCTGGGATTTTCTGCTCTACGCCCAGCGCAACCCCAAGCCCTGCCCGGTGCTGGACGTGATCGAGGCCGGCGCGCATGAGACCGTGCTGGCGCCCGGCGCCGATGTCCGCACCGACATCCCTTTGTACCGCGTCTGGCGGGGCGGCAAGCTGGCCGAGGAGGTGGCCGACGCCAAGGCCCTGTGGGCCGAGCATCCGGATTTGGTCACCTTCCTGATCGGCTGCAGCTTCACCTTCGAGACCCCGCTGCAGGAGGCCGGCATCGAGGTGCGCCACATCACCCAGGGTTGCAACGTGCCCATGTACCGCACCAATCGCCAATGCCGCCCGGCCGGGCGCCTGCATGGCGAGCTGGTGGTGTCCATGCGGCCCATTCCCGCGCACCGCGTGGCCGATGCGGTGATGGTCTCGGGGCGCTTCCCGGCCGTGCACGGCGCGCCCGTGCATGTGGGCGACCCGGCGCTGCTGGGCATTGCCGATGTGACCAGGCCCGACTTTGGCGACCCGGTGCGCATCGAGCCCGGCGAGTTGCCCGTGTTCTGGGCCTGCGGCGTGACGCCCCAGGCGGCCGTGATGGCCTCGGGCGTGCCGTTTGCGGTGACGCATGCGCCGGGCCACATGTTCATCACCGACGTGCCGGACAGCAGCTACCACGTTTGAGAGACCGAGGCCCACATGCGATTCCTCCCTGTCTCATTGAACGCCTTGCTGGTCGAGCTCGCCGATCTGGATCAGACCCTGGCGCTGCTGGCCTCGCTGCAGCGCACGCCGCTGGCCGGCGTGGAGGAGCTGGTGCCGGCCGCGCGCACCATCCTCGTGCAGTTCCGGCCCTCTGCGACCAGCGTTGCTACATTGATCGACGCCATTGCCGCACGCGACCTGTCGCAGCGGGTGGAGCGCGGCAGCCAGCGCGTCGAAATCCCCGTGCACTACGACGGCGAAGACCTGGCCGAGATGGCGCAGCTCTTGGGCATCACCCCCGACGAACTGGTGCGCCGCCATACCGGCAGCGACTACGCCGTGGCCTTCGTCGGCTTCGCGCCGGGTTTTGCCTACCTCTCGGGCGGGCACGAGAGCCTGGACGTGCCGCGCCGCACCACGCCGCGCACGCGCATTCCGGCGGGGGCCGTGGGGCTGGCGGGGCGCTTCAGCGGCGTGTATCCGCAGGCCAGCCCCGGCGGCTGGCAGATCATCGGCCGCACGCCCCTGGCCATGTGGGACATTGAGCGTGAGGTGCCCGCACTGCTGCAGCCGGGTTTCTCCGTGCGCTTCGTCGATATTGCTACGTTGTCTATAGCTGCTCGCGCAGCATTGGCGGACGCTATGGCCAAAAAAACCTTGAATTCGATGACGCCCGCGCCCGCGACAGGCCCGGCGCTTGAGGTGCGCTCGCCCGGCTTGCAGGCGCTGCTGCAGGATGGCGGCCGGCCCGGCCTGGCGGGGCAGGGCGTGTCGGCATCGGGCGCGCTGGATCAAAGCGCCTGCCGCACGGCCAACCGGCTGGTGGGCAATCCATCCAACATCGCCTGCCTGGAAACCGTGGGCGGCGGCCTGCAGCTCATGAGCCATGGCGACACCGTGGTCGCCGTCACGGGTGCCGATGCGCCCCTGACGCTGACCACCGCCAGCGGCATGCGCTACGCCGTTCCGCGCTACCAGGCCCTGGCCCTGGTACATGGCGATGTGCTGGCGATGGGCGAGCCGGTCGCCGGCACGCGCTGCTACGTTGCCGCACGCGGTGGCTTCGATGTGGCGCCAGTGCTGGGCAGCCTGTCCACCGACACCCTGGCCCATGTCGGCCCGCCCGCGCTGGCCGCAGGCGAGCGGCTGGCCCTGCACGCCGTCGCCCACGGCGCCATCACGGGCGATGCCGAGTTGCCGCCGGGCGACCTGCCCAGCGTGCACGCGGACGTGGTGCTCGACGTGGTACCCGGCCCGCGCACCGACTGGTTCACGCCCGAGGCGGTGGAGCTGCTCGCGCGCCAGCGCTGGCGTGTCACGCCCCAATCCAACCGCGTCGGCCTGCGCCTGGCGGGCGACGAACCGCTCAGCCGCGCCATCACCCAGGAGCTGCCGAGCGAAGGCACCGTCAGCGGCGCCATCCAGGTGCCCGCCAGCGGCCAGCCGGTGCTGTTCCTGGCCGACCACCCGCTCACCGGCGGCTATCCGGTCATTGCCTGCGTCGCACCGCACCACCTGGATCGCGCGGGCCAGATCCCGGTGAACGCCTGGGTGCGTTTCAACCCCATCCGGCCGTTTGAGGCCATCAACCGTCCTTGAATGCCATGAAAAAAGTTCTTATCGCAAACCGAGGCGAGATCGCCGTCCGCATCATTCGCGCCTGCCGCGACTACGGCGTGCAGTCCGTCGCCGTCTACGCCAATGCCGACATCGATGCCCTGCATGCGCGCATGGCCGACGAGGCCTATGGGCTGGATGGCGACCGCCCGGCCGACACCTATCTGCACATCGAGAAGCTGCTCGCCATTGCGAAGCAGAGCGGCGCCGATGCCGTGCACCCCGGCTACGGCTTTCTGTCCGAGAGCGCGGCCTTTGCCCAGGCCGTGATCGATGCGGGCCTGGCCTGGATCGGCCCGTCGCCCCAGGCCATTGCGCGCCTGGGCGACAAGCTGGAGGCGCGCAAGATTGCCCTGAAGGTGGGCGCGCCCTTGGTGCAGGGCACGTCGGAGCCGGCGAAAGACGCGGCCGAGGTGCTGCAGTTTGCAGAGCAGCATGGCCTGCCCATCATCATCAAGGCGGCCTTTGGCGGCGGCGGGCGCGGCATGAAGATCGCCTGGCGCATGGACGAGGTGGCCGAGCTGTATGCGTCGGCCGTGCGCGAGGCCCTGGCGGCCTTCGGGCGTGGTGAGTGCTTTGTCGAGCAGTTTTTGGACAAGCCGCGCCACATCGAGGCCCAGGTCATTGGCGACAAGCATGGCGAGGTGGTGGTGCTGGGCACGCGCGACTGCTCGCTGCAGCGGCGCAACCAGAAGCTGGTGGAAGAGGCTCCGGCGCCGTACCTGAGCGACGCGCAGCGCCAGCGCATCCACCAGGCCGCGCACGACATCTGCGCCGAGGTGGGCTACGAGGGCGCGGGCACGGTGGAGTTTCTGCTCTCGGGCAACGGCACGATTTCCTTCCTGGAGGTGAACACGCGCCTGCAGGTCGAGCACCCGGTGACCGAGCAGACCACGGGCCTGGATCTGGTCGTCGAGCAGCTGCGCGTGGCCGACGGCCTGCCCTTGTCCATCCACGCCACACCCGCGCCGCTGGGCCATGCCATCGAGTTCCGCATCAACGCCGAGGACGTGGGCCGCGGCTTTCTACCCACGCCCGGGCCGGTGACGCGCTTTGACGCGCCCAGCGGGCCGGGGGTGCGCGTGGACAGCGGCGTGCGCGCGGGCTCCACGGTGCCGGGCACATTCGATTCACTCATGGCCAAGCTCATCGTCACCGGCAGCACGCGCGAGCAGGCCGTGGCGCGCGCGCGCCGGGCGCTGGCCGAGTTCGAGATCGAGGGCGTGGCCAGCGTGCTGCCGTTTCACCGCGCCGTGATGCAGCATGCCGACTTCGTCGGTGCCGACGGCTTCAAGGTGCACACGCGCTGGATCGAGACAGCCTTTGCCAACGACCTGGCCGCCGCCATGCGCGCCGAGCCGCAGCCCGACTCCAGCCTGGTGCGCTGCGCCGTCGAGATCGATGGCCGCCGTGTGCAGCTGGGCCTGCCGGCGCTGCTGCTGCAGGGCCTGGCGGGCGCAGGCGGCGCCGTCTCTGCCACGCCGCAGGCGCCGGCCCCAGCGGATGAAGCGGCCGTCACAGCCCCCATCTCCGGCAACCTGCACGCCTGGAAGGTGCAGGACGGCGACGTGGTGCAGGCCGGCGACGTGATTGCCGTGATGGAGGCGATGAAGATGGAGATGCAGGTCACGGCGCAGCGCGCCGGCCGTATTGCGCTGCAGGCAGAGGCGGGCAGCTACCAGGCGGCAGGCGCCTGCATCGCGCGCATTGTTTGATCGACACAGGCCCTCACCCCCGCCCTCTCCCAGAGGGAGAGGGAGTAAAACCGGCGCGACCGATCGCCCTCGCCCCTTTGGGGCTGAAGGCTGCGGCTCCAGTTGCGCCTGCGCGCAACTGGACAGCCTGAAGTGCGCAGCATCTTGCTGCAGCCCCCGGGAGGGGTGAGGGGCTTCCGCGGCACAGAACTTTTTTGCCGCCAGCGCTTACACAACAAGCGCCAGCAGCTATCGGTTTTGTATCAAGAGGTATGCGCCTGCAGGCGCGCAAACAAGCCGCCCGCCGCCACCAGCTCGGCATGCGTGCCTTGCTCGGCAATGCGCCCGCGCTCCATGACCACCACGCGGTCGGCATGCTCGATGGTGGACAGGCGGTGCGCAATCACCAGGGTGGTGCGCCCGCGCATCAGGCGTTGCAGGGCGTCCTGCACTAGGCGTTCCGATTCGGTGTCCAGGGCGGATGTCGCCTCGTCCAAAATCAGGATGGGCGCGTCCTTGTACAGCGCGCGCGCAATCGCCAGGCGCTGGCGCTGGCCGCCCGAGAGCTGCGTGGCGTTGTGCCCCACGACGGTGTGCAGGCCCTGGGGCAGGGCGGCCACATGCTGGGCCAGGTTGGCGGCCGCCAGGCAATGCTGCACGCGCTGCTCGTCCATGGGCGCGCCCAGGGCCACGTTGGCGGCGATGCTGTCGTTGAACATCACCACGTCCTGGCTCACCATGGCGAACTGGCTGCGCAGCGACTGCAAGTCCCAATCCTCTGCGGGCACGCCGTCGATCAGCACGCGGCCGCTGGTGGCGGCAACGAAGCGCGGCAGCAGGTTCACCAACGTGGTCTTGCCCGCGCCCGAGGGGCCGACCAGGGCCACGATCTCGCCGGGGCGAATGTCCAGGCTCACGCCATTCAGGGCCGGGGCATGCTCGCTGTCGAAGGACACGCTCACGCCCTGCAGGCTGATGGCGCCCTGGGCATGGGCCACGGCATGGGTGCCGCCAGTCTCGGCCGGCGTGCCGCTCAGCAGCAGCAGGCCGCGCTCCAGCGCCGCCACGCCCCGCGTGATGGGGTTGGCCACGTCG
This sequence comes from Pseudomonadota bacterium, assembly GCA_018240985.1. Lineage (GTDB taxonomy): Bacteria > Pseudomonadota > Gammaproteobacteria > Burkholderiales > Burkholderiaceae_C > Alicycliphilus. The sequence goes on along the minus strand of JAFEER010000210.1, from coordinate 5,465 downwards.
GCCAGGCGGCGTATCGGTGCGATCAACATCAGCATGGCGGCAATGAACGAGGCAAAGCCGCCCACCGTCACATCCCTGGCGCCTTGGCCATGGCTTTGCCACAGGGCGATGCAGATCACGGCCGACAGCGCGCCCGCGGCCAGCAGCTGCGTGGTGGGCGTCATGGCGGCGGAGGCCACGGTGGATTTGATGGCCAGTTGGCGCAGGCGCCGGCTCAGCGCGTCAAAGCGCTGGCCCTGTTCGGCCTGCGCGCCATGCAGGCGCACCATGCGGTGGGCCAGCACGTTTTCTTCCACCACATAGGCCAGGTCGTCGGTGGCCTGCTGGCTGCTCTTGGTGATTTTGTACAGGCGCCGCGACAGCGTCTTCATGATCCAGCCCACGCCCGGCACCATCACGGCCACGATCAGCGTGAGCTGCCAGTTCAGGTAGATCAGGTAGCCCAGCAGGGCAACCAGCGTGAAGCCGTCGCGCGACAGGCCGATGAGCGCATGCACCAGCGAGGTGAAGCCGGTCTGCACCTCGTACACCACGGTGTTGGACAGGGTGCTGGCCGACTGGTGGCGAAACAGCCCCATGTCGGCCGCCAGCAGGCGCTCGAACAATGCGGTGCGCAGCCGCAGCATGCCCTCGTTGGCAATGCGGCTCAGCGCGTATTGACTGGTGAACTGGGCCGCGCCACGGATCAGGAACACGCCGATGATGGCCACGGGAACCATCCACAGCTGCAGTGATCCCTCTGTGAAGCCTTGATCGAGCAAGGGCTTGAGCAGCGCGGGGATCAGGGGCTCGGTGATGGCCGCCACCACGGTGGCCAGCAGGGCCATAGTCCACGCCAGGCGCTGGTAGCCAAAGTAGGCGTGCAGGCGCCGCAACCGGGCCATGAGCGGGAGCTGGGGCGGCGGTGCGGTCTGGCGCGCGCTATGATTCGAGTCTTGCATGAGGGGCGGATTCTACGTTTTGAGCATGTCCTGTCAGCACAGCTTGTCACATGACGCGCTACGCGATGTGTAACATCACAGGCTTTGCTGACCAGCATTCAACGGTTTTTTTGACGGTTATTCCCAACGGTTGCCAATGACTATCGACCGCACCTTTGCATCTTCATCCCTTCATGCGGCCATGCCGCTTGTCTCGCGCCGCCAGGCTGTCGCAGCCCTGGCAGCAGGTTCCAGTCTTCCAGCGCTTGCACAGTTTCGCGTCGAAATCTCCGGCGTGGGCCTGACGCAGCTGCCCATTGCCATCGCACCGCTGCGTGGCGAGGCGCAGTCGCCGCAGAAAATCTCCGCCATCGTGCAGGCCGATCTGGAGCGCAGCGGTCGCTTCGTCGGCATCGATGCGGCGGATGCTGCGCTTGATGAAACCTCGCGCCCGGATCTATCGCAGTGGCGTCAGCGCAAGGCCGACGCTTTGAGCACCGGCAGCGTCACGCGCCTGGCCGATGGGCGCTTCGACGTGCGCTTTCGCCTCTGGGACGTGGTCAAGGGCTCAGACCTGGGCGGGCAGAGCTTCGTCGTCACCCAGGCCGACCTGCGCCTGGTGGCGCACCGCATCGCCGACTTCATCTACGAGAAACTCACCGGCGAGCGCGGCATCTTCTCCACGCGCATCGCCTACGTCACCAAGGTGGGCGCGCGCTACAGCCTGTGGGTGGCCGATGCCGATGGCGAGAATGCGCAGTCGGCGCTGTCCAGCCCCGAACCCATCATCTCGCCGGCCTGGTCGCCCACGGGCACGCAGCTGGCCTACGTCTCGTTCGAGTCGCGCAAGCCTGTGGTCTACGTGCACGACGTGGCCAGCGGCAAGCGCCGCCTGATTGCCAACTTCCGCGGTTCCAACAGTGCGCCGGCCTGGTCGCCCGACGGCCGCACCCTGGCCGTGACGCTCAGCCGCGATGGCGGCTCGCAGCTCTACACCATAGACGCCAACGGTGGCGAGCCGCGCCGCCTGATGCAAAGCAGTGGCATCGATACCGAGCCCATGTTTTCCAGCGACGGGCGCAGCATCTACTTCGTCAGCGACCGTGGCGGCGCGCCGCAGATCTACCGCGTGGGCGTCGGCGGCGGCAATGCCGAGCGCGTGACCTTCAACGGCTCCTACAACATCTCGCCCGCCATCAGCCCCGACGGGCAGTGGCTGGCCTATATCTCGCGCGTCGGCGGTGCCTTCAAGCTGCAGGTCATGGATCTGAAGTCGGGCACGGTTAGCTCGATCACCGACACCTCTGCCGACGAAAGCCCGAGCTTCGCGCCCAACAGCCGCCTGATCCTGTATGCCACCCAGCAGCAGGGCCGCGAGGCGCTGATGACCACCACCCTGGACGGCAAGATCAAGGCCCGCCTGGCGGGGCAGGGCGGCGACATCCGCGAGCCCGATTGGGGCCCGTTCCAGAAATAAACCCATCCCAGTTTTTCACACACCTGCTTGATTTGAAGCACCACATCATGAAGTCACCTCAGTTCAAACGTATCTCCATCGCCCTCACCATTGCCGCACTCATGGTCGGCTGCAGCTCCGGCGTCAAGCTCGACGACGTGCCGGTCGAAGACAAGGGCGCCACCTCCACCACGGGTGGTGCCGGCAGCGGCGCAGCCGGCCAGAGCGGCGTGGCTCCGGTTGACCTGACCCAGTCCGGCCGTGATGCCGGCGGCCCGGTGGGCGTGGCGCGCATCATCTACTTCGACTTTGACAGCTACTCCGTCAAGCCCGAGTTCCAGTCCCTGCTCGAAGCCCATGCACGCTACCTGAAGGCCTCGTCCGCTCGCAAGGTGATGCTGGAAGGCCACACCGACGAGCGCGGCGGCCGTGAATACAACCTGGCCCTGGGCCAGAAGCGTGCCGAGGCCGTGCGCCGCGCATTGGCCCTGCTGGGCGTATCCGACCAACAGATGGAGGCCGTGAGCTTTGGCAAGGAAAAGCCCGCAGCGCAGGGCAACAACGAAAGCGCGTTTGCACAAAACCGCCGCGTTGAATTGTCGTACCGCTGATGGCCGCACGCATCTCTGTTCCGCAGCGATCGCGCGCCCTGACGGTGGCGCTGTTCGCTGCCGTCGCCACCTGGGCCTTGCCCAGCTACGCGCTATTTGACGACGATGAGGCACGCCGCGCCATCCTGGAGCTGCGCCAGCGTTTCGATGCCATGCAGCAGTCCAGCCAGCGCTCTGGCGAAGAGGTCTCGCAGCTGCGCCGCAGCCTGCTGGATCTGCAAACGCAAATCGAGGCGCTGCGCACCGAGCAAGCCAACTTGCGCGGCCAAAACGAGCAGTTGCAGCGCGACGTGGCCGAGCTGCAGCGCCGGCAAAAGGACATCGCCCAGGGCGTGGACGAGCGGCTGCGCAAGTTCGAACCCGCGGCCGTGACGGTCGATGGGCGCGAATTCCGTGCCGATCCGGCAGAAAAGCGCGATTTCGAGGCCGCCCTGGCCACGTTCCGTTCGGGCAAGTTCCCCGAGGCGGTAACGGCCTTCGGCAGCTTCGTGCGCCAGTACCCGCAATCGGGCTATGTGCCGTCGGCACGCTTCTGGCTGGGCAATGCGCAATACGCCACGCGCGACTACAAGGAGGCCATCGCCAACTTCAAGAGCCTGCTGGCCGCCGCGCCCGACCATGCGCGCGCGCCCGAAGCAGCGCTGTCGATTGCCAACTGCCAGATCGAGCTCAAGGACACCCGCGCCGCGCGCAAGACCCTGGAAGACCTGCTGCGCGTCTACCCGCAGTCCGAAGCCGCCGCGGCCGCCAAGGAACGCCTGGCGCGCCTGAAGTGAACGTGGACGTGGCAGCAAATCCATCGGCCGATCTGCAGCGCCGCTTCGGTGGCCTGCAGCGTCTGTACGGCATCGATGGTGCCGAGCGCATCCGCGCCGCCCATGTGGCCGTCATCGGCATTGGCGGCGTGGGTTCCTGGGCCGCGGAAGCGCTGGCCCGCTCGGGCGTCGGGCGCCTTACGCTGATCGACCTGGATCATGTGGCCGAGTCCAACGTCAACCGTCAGATCCACGCCCTCAGCACCACTTTGGGCCAGGCCAAGGTGCAGGCCATGGCGGAGCGTATTGCGCTCATCAACCCCGAATGCCGGGTCGATGGCATAGAAGAATTCGTGGAGCCAGCCAACTGGCCGGCCATCGTGCCGCAGCCGGTGGATGCCGTCATCGACGCCTGCGACCAGGTGCGCGCCAAGACGGCCATGGCCGCCTGGGCCATCCAGACAGGTACGCCCTTCATCACCGTGGGCGCTGCCGGCGGCAAGCGCCTGGCGCACAAGGTGGACGTGGACGACCTCGCCAGAACCACGCACGACCCGTTGCTGGCCCAACTGCGCTACCGCCTGCGCCGCGAACATGGCGCCGCGCGCGACGGCAAGCCCATAGCCATCGCCTGCGTCTTCAGCCGCGAATCCGTGGCCCCGCCGCATGCCTCCTGCGCCATCGACGAGGCGGATGGCTCTTTGAACTGCCACGGTTACGGCTCCAGTGTGGCGGTCACCGCCACCTTTGGCCAATGCGCGGCCGGCTGGGTGCTGGATCGAATTTCGACGGGTGAGTAAAAAGTCACGCTATAATTTAATGCTTTACTGCAATACGGCAGTGGAGAGTGGGACGTTAGCTCAGTTGGTAGAGCAGCGGACTTTTAATCCGTTGGTCACAAGTTCGAATCTTGTACGTCCTACCAAAGCCTCATAAAGAAACCCTGCTATTTAAACGGTAGCGGGGTTTTTTCTTTTCTGCTGCTTGTAGGCAATCTGTAGGCACTTTTGCTTTTTTTGAGCGGTTGGCAAGCTGGGCAATCCAGCCATGCAACGCCAGCAGTGCACTGGAGCACACCCTTATCAAGGCTGGTGCCCTCCACTTTCTGGAGGTCGTCGCCCAGGGCTTCGGCGCGGGCCAGGTGCTCGTTGATGCGGCGCTTGGACTCCCCGGTCACGGCACCGGTGTCGGCTGCGAACCAGATCTTCTGATCCCCGCCAGGGGTGGGCGAAATCCGCCCACCCTCTGGATGCAACGCTTCCCAAATCGCCTTCCTGCGCTTGATGGCCTGCGCACGCTGGGCAGCGGTCAACTCGGAGCCCCATGCAAGCACCAGCCCACCTTGCGATCAAATTCAGGTGGGTCAACTTGCGCCACCTGAATTACAGCGCTGTCCGCTTCAACCGCAGCCACCTTCACCGGCTCAGCCCTACGGCCATCCGAAAGACAGGTGGAAACGGTTTTTCCACCTGTCTCCACCGGATGCAGTGCCTCCCAAATAGCCTTCCTGCGCTTGATGGCCACGGCTCACACCATGCACACACCAGACAAGCACCGTGCACGCACCGTGAACGCACCGTGAACGCACCGTGAACGCACCGTGAACGCACCGTGAACGGACGTTGCTAGGCCCTTGCTAGGCCCTTGCTAGGCCCTTGCTAGGCCCTTGCTAGGCCCTTGCTAGGCCCTTGCTAGGCCCTTGCTAGGCCCTTGCTAGGCCCTT
>JAFEER010000020.1 GCA_018240985.1 Pseudomonadota bacterium | reverse complement strand
GTCGAAGACCCCATTGTCATGTCTTTGCCCGGAGATCTCATGGCCCAAACATCCACGTACAGCTACACCGAACGCAAGCGCATCCGCAAGAGCTTCGGTAGCCGTGACAGCGTGCTCGAAGTCCCTTACCTGCTGCAGATGCAGCGCGATGCCTACACCGCCTTCCTGCAAGCCGACAAGGCTGCGCAAAAGCGCAGCATTGAAGGCCTGCAGGCGGCATTCAACTCCGCCTTCCCCATCGTCTCGCACAACGGTTTCGTGGAGATGAAGTTCGTCGAATACAACCTGGCCAAGCCGGCCTTCGACGTGCGCGAATGCCAGACCCGCGGCCTGACCTTTGCCTCGGCCGTGCGTGCCAAGGTGCAGCTCATCATCTACGACCGTGAGTCTTCCACCTCGCAGAACAAGGTAGTCAAGGAGGTCAAGGAACAGGAGGTCTACATGGGCGAGGTGCCCCTGATGACCGACAAGGGCTCGTTCATCATCAACGGCACCGAGCGCGTCATCGTCTCCCAGCTGCACCGCTCGCCTGGCGTGTTCTTCGAGCATGACAAGGGCAAGACCCACAGCTCGGGCAAGCTGCTGTTCTCGGCGCGCATCATCCCCTACCGCGGTTCCTGGCTGGACTTCGAATTCGACCCCAAGGACATCCTGTATTTCCGCGTGGATCGTCGCCGCAAGATGCCGGTCACCATCCTGCTCAAGGCCATTGGCCTGAACCCGGAATCCATCCTGGCGAACTTCTTCGTCAACGACAACTTCCGCCTCATGGACAGCGGCGCGCAGCTGGAGTTCGTGTCCGATCGCCTGCGTGGCGAGGTCGCACGCTTTGACATCACCGACAAGTCGGGCAAGGTCATCGTGGCCAAGGACAAGCGCGTCACGGCACGCCACACGCGCGAGCTGGAGCAATCCGGCACGACCCACATCAGCGTGCCGGAAGATTTCCTGATCGGCCGCGTGGTGGCACGCAACATCGTTGACCCGGACACGGGCGAAATCCTGGCCAAGGCCAACGAGGAACTGACCGAGGCGCTGCTGAAAAAGCTGCGCTCGGCCGGCGTGCAGGAGCTACAGGCCATCTACACCAACGAACTCGACCAGGGCGCCTACATCTCCCAGACCCTGCGTATCGACGAGACGGCTGATGAGTTTGCCGCCCGCGTCGCCATCTACCGCATGATGCGCCCCGGCGAGCCGCCGACCGAGGACGCCGTGCAGGCCCTGTTCCAGCGCCTGTTCTACAACCCCGATACCTACGACCTGTCGCGCGTGGGCCGCATGAAGTTCAATGCCAAGGTCGGCAACAGCGAAGCCACCGGCCCCATGGTGCTGTCCAACGACGACATCCTGGCCGTGGTCAAGATCCTGGTCGATCTGCGCAACGGCAAGGGTGAGGTGGACGACATCGACCACCTGGGCAACCGCCGCGTGCGCTGCGTCGGCGAGCTGGCTGAAAACCAGTACCGCACTGGTTTGGCGCGTATCGAAAAGGCCGTGAAGGAACGCCTGGGCCAGGCCGAGCAAGAGCCGCTGATGCCGCACGACCTGATCAACAGCAAGCCGATTTCCGCGGCCTTGAAGGAGTTTTTCGGCGCCTCGCAGCTGTCGCAGTTCATGGATCAGACGAATCCGCTGGCCGAGATCACGCACAAGCGCCGCGTCTCGGCCCTTGGCCCGGGCGGCTTGACGCGTGAGCGCGCCGGCTTCGAAGTGCGCGACGTGCACGTCACGCACTACGGCCGCGTGTGCCCTATCGAAACGCCGGAAGGCCCGAACATCGGCCTGATCAACTCCCTGGCCCTCTACGCGCGCCTGAACGAATACGGTTTCATCGAGACGCCCTACCGCCGCGTGGTGGACGGCAAGGTGACGATGGAGATCGACTACCTGTCGGCCATCGAGGAAGGCAAGTACATCATCGCCCAGGCCAACGCCACGCTGGACAAGGATGGCAAGCTCACCGGCGACCTGGTGTCGGCGCGCGAGAAGGGTGAATCCACCCTGGTGTCGGCCGAGCGCGTGGAATACATGGACGTGTCGCCGGCGCAGATCGTCTCGGTGGCCGCATCGCTGGTGCCCTTCCTGGAGCACGACGACGCCAACCGCGCGTTGATGGGCGCCAACATGTCGCGCCAGGCCGTGCCCGTGCTGCGCCCGGAAAAGCCCATGGTCGGCACCGGCATCGAGCGCGTGGCGGCGGTGGACTCGGGCACCGTGGTCACGGCGCGCCGTGGCGGCGTGGTCGATTACGTGGACGCGACCCGCATCGTGGTTCGCGTTCATGATGCCGAGGCCGTCGCCGGTGAGGTGGGTGTGGACATCTACAACCTGATCAAGTACCAGCGTTCCAACCAGAACACCAACATCCACCAACGCCCCATCGTCACGAAGGGCGATGTGCTGGCCAAGGGCGACGTGATCGCCGACGGCGCATCGACCGACCTGGGCGAGATCGCGATCGGCCAGAACATGCTGATCGCCTTCATGCCCTGGAACGGCTACAACTTCGAGGACTCGATTTTGATCAGCGAGCGCGTGGTGGCCGAAGACCGCTACACCTCGATCCACATCGAAGAACTCGTCGTGATGGCCCGCGACACCAAGCTGGGTGCCGAAGAAATCACGCGCGACATCCCCAACCTGTCCGAGCAGCAGCTGAACCGGCTGGACGAGTCCGGCATCATCTATGTGGGTGCCGAGGTGCAGCCCGGCGACACGCTGGTGGGCAAGGTCACGCCGAAGGGCGAGACCACGCTGACGCCCGAAGAGAAGCTGTTGCGCGCCATCTTTGGCGAGAAGGCTTCCGACGTGAAGGATACGTCCCTGCGCGTGGATCAGGGATCGCAGGGCACGGTGATCGACGTGCAGGTGTTCACCCGCGAAGGCATCCAGCGCGACAAGCGCGCGCAGCAGATCATCGACGATGAGCTCAAGCGCTTCCGCCTGGACCTGAACGACCAGCTGCGCATCGTCGAGGCCGATGCCTTCGACCGTATCGAGAAGCTGCTCGTCGGCAAGGTGGCCAATGGCGGCCCGCACAAGCTCGCCAAGGGCACGACCATCGACAAGCAATACCTTGATGGTGTGGAGAAATTCCACTGGTTCGACATTCGGCCGGCCGACGAGGCCGTCGCCGCGCAGCTCGAATCCATGAAGAACGCCATGGAGCAGACGCGCCACAGCTTCGACCTGGCATTTGAGGAAAAGCGCAAGAAGCTCACGCAGGGCGACGAGCTGCCGGCGGGCGTGCTGAAGATGGTCAAGGTCTACCTGGCCGTCAAGCGCCGCCTGCAGCCCGGCGACAAGATGGCCGGGCGCCACGGCAACAAGGGCGTGGTCTCCAAGATCGTGCCGATCGAGGACATGCCCTACATGGCCGACGGCACGCCCGCCGACATCGTGCTGAACCCGCTGGGCGTGCCCTCGCGCATGAACATCGGCCAGGTGCTCGAGGTGCACCTGGGCTGGGCCGGCAAGGGCATGGGCCAGCGCATCGGCAACATGCTGCAGGCAGAGGCCAAGGCGGCCGAGCTGCGCAAGTTCCTGGAAGAGATCTACAACTCGCGCGGCCGCAAGGAAGAGCTGTCGCAGCTGAGCGACGACGAGGTCATGGCCATGGCGCGCGAGCTGACCACCGGCGTGCCCTTTGCCTCGCCGGTGTTCGACGGCGCCTCCGAGGCCGAGATCAAGGACATGCTCAAGCTGGCCTATCCGGACGACATCGCCAAGGCCAAGGGCCTGACCGATACGCGCACCCAGGCCTTCCTGTATGACGGCCGCACCGGCGAGCGCTTCGAGCGCCCGACGACCATCGGCTACATGCACTACCTGAAGCTGCACCACCTGGTGGACGACAAGATGCATGCGCGTTCCACCGGCCCGTACTCGCTGGTCACGCAGCAGCCGCTGGGCGGCAAGGCCCAGTTCGGTGGCCAGCGTTTCGGTGAGATGGAAGTGTGGGCACTGGAAGCCTACGGCGCCGCCTACGTGCTGCAGGAAATGCTGACGGTGAAGTCCGACGACGTGCAGGGCCGTACCAAGGTGTACGAGTCCATCGTCAAGGGCGAGCACACCATCGAGGCAGGCATGCCCGAGTCGTTCAATGTGTTGGTCAAGGAAATCCGTTCCCTGGGCCTGGACATCGAGTTGGAACGCTCCTGATCGGGGCCGATTTAATAGAAAAAGTGAGCTGCTGACGCTGGTTTATCAATGACTTCAATGTCATTTTGGTTGAAATTAACCGTCAATCAAGCGCTGGCAGCTACGATTTTTGATGCAAGGGAAAGAGTCATATGAAATCGCTACTCGACCTGTTCAAGCAATTCACGCCGGATGAGCACTTCGATGCCATCAAGATCGGCATGGCCTCGCCCGAGAAGATCCGTTCGTGGTCTTTTGGTGAGGTGAAGAAGCCCGAGACCATCAACTACCGCACCTTCAAGCCCGAACGCGACGGCCTGTTCTGCGCCAAGATTTTCGGGCCCATCAAGGACTACGAGTGCCTGTGCGGCAAGTACAAGCGCCTCAAGCACCGCGGCGTGATCTGCGAGAAGTGCGGCGTTGAAGTCACGCAGACCAAGGTGCGCCGCGACCGCATGGGCCACATCGACCTGGCCGCGCCCTGCGCCCACATCTGGTTCCTCAAGAGCCTGCCTTCGCGCCTGGGCCTGGTGTTGGACATGACGCTGCGCGACATCGAACGCGTGCTGTACTTCGAGGCCTATGTGGTTACCGACCCCGGCATGACGCCGCTGAAGAAGTTCAGCATCATGAGCGAGGACGACTACGACGCCAAGGTCAAGGAATACGGCGATGAATTCCAGGCCAAGATGGGCGCCGAGGGCATCAAGGACCTGCTGGAAGGCATCGATATCGAGACCGAGATCGAGCGCCTGCGCGGCGACCTGACCGGCTCCGAGGTCAAGGTCAAGAAGAACGCCAAGCGCCTGAAGGTGCTGGAGGCCTTCAAGAAGTCCGGCATCAAGCCCGAGTGGATGGTGCTGGAGGTGCTGCCCGTGCTGCCGCCGGACCTGCGTCCGCTGGTGCCGCTGGACGGCGGGCGCTTTGCCACGTCGGACCTGAACGACCTGTACCGCCGCGTCATCAACCGCAACAGCCGTCTGCGTCGCCTGCTGGAGCTGAAGGCGCCAGAAATCATCGCGCGCAATGAAAAGCGCATGCTGCAGGAGGCCGTGGACAGCCTGCTGGACAACGGCCGCCGCGGCAAGGCGATGACGGGCGCCAACAAGCGCGCGCTCAAGTCCCTGGCCGACATGATCAAGGGCAAGAGCGGCCGCTTCCGCCAGAACCTGCTGGGCAAGCGCGTGGACTACT
>JAFEER010000209.1 GCA_018240985.1 Pseudomonadota bacterium | reverse complement strand
GTGGATTTCGGCCGCAACGCCATGGCGAATTCAAGTCCAGGTGCTTGAACAAATTCAGGCCAAGGGCGCTCGGGGCCAAGGCTGCCGCGGCCCACGCAGCTGCTCGAAGGCATGGGCGATTTGCAGCACGCCCAGGTCATCAAAGCGCTGCCCGGCGATCTGCAGGCCAATCGGTAGGCCGGTGCTGCTGTAGCCGCAGTTGATGGACGCCGCTGGCTGCTCAGACATATTGAACGGCACGGTGAAGGCGATGTGTTCCAGCGGCCGCAGCGGGTCGCCCGTGGGCGCGGGCAGCTCGGCGGCAAAGGCGGTGATGGGAGCGACGGGCGAGAGCACGTAGTCGAACGGCGCGCAGGCGCGCACGGTGGCCAGGCGCGTTGCGTGGAATTGCTGGCTGGCCGCAAAGACCTGGGCGCCATCCAGCGTGGCCGCGCTTTCGGCCCAGTGGCGGATGAAGGGCAGCACCTTGCCCCGCCCGGTAGGCGTGAGCGTGCGCAGATCCATGAGCGAGCGCATGCGCCAGAAATGATCCATGCCGTCGAGCATGGTGTGGGTGAGGAAGGGGCGCATGAGTTCGACGTGGGCGCCGGCCTGCTGGAACAGGCGCGCCGCGGCTTCGACGGCGCCGCGCACCTCGGGGTCTACCGGCAGGCCACAGCCCGCATCCAGCAGCAGGCCCAGGCGCAGGCCGCGCAGGCGTTCCGTGCCGGTGTCGAATCGATCCCAGGCAATGTCCTGCGCCGGCAGGCTCATGCTGTCGCGCGCGTCGGGCCGGGACAGCACCTGCATCATCAGCGCCGCGTCGCCCACCGTGCGCGTCATGGGGCCGGCGGCGCGGCCGGCGTAGGGCGGGTCGATGGGCACGCGGCCCAGGCTGGGCTTCAGGCCAAAGATGCCGCACCAGCTCGCCGGCAGGCGGATCGAGCCGCCGATGTCGGTACCTATGTGCAGCGGCCCGTAGCCTGCGGCTGCGGCTGCGGCCGCACCGGCGCTGGAGCCGCCCGGGCCTTTGCTTAGATCCCACGGGTTGCGCGCCAGGGGGTGAAAGCTCGACAGGCCTGAGGACAGCATGCCGTAGTCCGGCATGGTGGTTTTGGCTATCAGCACGGCGCCGGCCTCGCGCAGGCGCGCGGCGGGCGGGGCGTCGGCTGGGGCCGGCACCAGGGGCAGGGCGGCGGTGCCGAGCGGCGTGGGGTCGCCCTGGGTAGCGATGTTGTCCTTGATGGTCACCGGCACGCCGTCCAACGGCCCGGCGGGTGCGCCGCGCAGCCAGCGCGCCTCGCTCGCGCGGGCCTGGCTCAGGGCCGCCTCGGGACGCAGCAGCCAGGTGGCGTGCAGGTGCGGCTCCCAGCGCTCGATATGCGCCAGCACATCGCGCACCACCTCCACGGGCGAGAGGCTGCGGCTGCGGTAGGCCGCGAGCAGCTCGGCGGCGGATAGGTCGTGCAACGGACTCATGAAATATGGCTGAAAGGCCTGTGGATAAAGCGCTTGCAGCTAGTAAAGTAATAGTTACACCGTGCCATCGGGAGCGGCAGCCGGCCTGGGCGGCTTGGGGCGTGGCGGCTTGGTGGTGTGCACCAGCATGGTGGCCTTGTCCATGTCGCCGGCCAGCATGGCGGGGTAGGCCTTGAGCGAATGGGCGATGCTGTCCTCGATCAGCTGGCGCTGGTCTGGCGCGGGCTTTTTCAGCACCCAGTGGATCACCTCGCCCTTGGCGCCGGGGTGGCCTATGCCGATGCGCAGGCGCCAGTAGTCGCTGCTGCCCAGCTGTGCGTGGATGTCGCGCAGGCCGTTGTGGCCGGCGTGGCTGCCGCCGCGCTTGAGCTTGGCCTGGCCGGGGGGCAAATCCAGTTCATCGTGCACGACCAGGATTTCCTCGGGCAGGATCTTGAAGAAGCGCGCCAGCGCCGCCACCGACTTGCCCGACAGGTTCATGAAGGTCTGCGGCTGCAGCAGCCAGACGCTGTGGCCGGCGATGCTGGTGCGCGCCATCAGGCCGTGGTAGGCACGCTCGGGCATGAGCGAAACTTTCAGCTCCCGCGCCAGTTCGTCTATCCACCAGAAGCCGGCGTTGTGGCGCGTGGCCTCGTATTCCGGGCCGGGATTGCCCAGGCCCACAAACAGTTTGATCATGGCTGCGATTATCCGTGGCCCGGAAACGCCAACGGCCCACGCAAAGGTGGGCCGTTATGCAGGCAGTCCACCCCACAGGGGCGGCACAAAAGAAGAGATTACTTCTTGCCCTTCTTGGCTGGGGCGGCGGCGGGAGCAGCTTCCGCGCCGGCTTCGACCACCACTTCGGGCAGCTTGATCGACACCAGGGCGGGGTTCTTGTTGGAACCGCGCACCACCAGCTGCACGCCATGGGGAATCGTCAGCGACTGCAGGCCCAGCGCGGACTTGGAGGTCAGGCCGCTCAGATCCACGGTGATGAACTCGGGCAGCTGCGAGGGCATGCACATCACGTCCACTTCGTGGATCACGGGGGTCACGGTGCAGCCTTCACCCTTCACGGCAGGCGAATTTTCCAGGCCTTCGAAGTGCAGCGGCACCTTCAGGTGCACGCGGGTCTTGTCGTCCACACGCTGGAAGTCCACGTGCAGCACCTGCTGCTTGAAGGGGTGGTACTGCACATCGCGCAGCAGCACCTTGGATGTCTGGCCGTTCAGTTCCATGTCCAGAATGCTGGAGTGGAAGGCTTCCTTTTTCAGGGCGTGCCACAGGGCGTTGTGATCGAGCTCGATCAGCTGGGGTTCGGCGGAACCGCCATAGACGATGCCGGGGGCCTTGCCCGTAATGCGCAGACGGCGGCTCGCACCCGTACCTTGCTTGGCGCGCTCAAAAGCGACGAATTGCATAACTAACTCCTGATGGGGCCGGCCGCGACCAGCTGGCCCACTGTTGAAAAAGACCCCAAGCCACTCTTGGCCCGAGGTCTGCGTGATGTCCCCGGCGGTTTACTCCGAGAACAGGCTCGATACCGACTCGCCCGTGGAAATGCGCTGTATCGTCTCGGCGATCAGCGGCGCCACGGAGAGCTGGCGAATCTTGCTGCAGCCCTTGGCGGTGTCGCTCAAGGGAATGGTGTTGGTGACGACCACTTCGTCCAGCGCCGCGCCATTGGTGATGCGCTCGATGGCAGGGCCGGAGAAGATCGGGTGCGTGCAATACGCGTAAACGCTGTTCGCACCACGCTCCTTGAGTACCTCGGCGGCCTTGATCAAGGTGCCGGCGGTGTCGATCATGTCGTCCATGATGACGCAGTTGCGGCCCTCGATGTCGCCGATGACATGCATCACCTCGGACACATTGGCCTTGGGACGCCGCTTGTCGATGATGGCCAGGTCGCAACCCAGCTGCTTGGCCAGCGCGCGCGCGCGCACCACGCCGCCCACGTCGGGGCTGACCACCACCAGGTTCTCGTATTTCTTCTGGTTCAAGTCACCCAACAGTACCGGCGAGGCGTAGATGTTGTCCACCGGGATGTCGAAGAAGCCCTGGATCTGGTCGGCGTGCAAGTCCATGGTCAGCACGCGTGCCACGCCGACGGCCTGCAGCATGTCGGCCACCACCTTGGCGGAAATCGGCACGCGCGTGGAGCGCGGACGGCGATCCTGGCGGGCGTAGCCGAAGTAGGGGATGACGGCGGTGATGCGCTCGGCCGAGGCACGCTTGAGCGCATCGACCATGATCAGCAATTCCATCAAGTTTTCGTTGGTCGGCGCGCAGGTCGGCTGCACCACGAAAACATCGCGTGCGCGCACGCTTTGCTTGATTTCTACCGTCACCTCGCCGTCGGAGAAACGGCCTACGTCAATGGCGCCGAGGTGGGTACCCAGATTCTGGGCTATTTCGGCAGCCAGAGCGGAATTGGCGTTGCCCGTGAACACCACGAAATCTTGAGGATTGGTTTGCATGAGTGACTCAGCAGTCTGAGTTGATATCCAGCGCGGGCAATGGGTTTTGGCAGGGGAGGAAGGATTCGAACCCTCGCATGCCGGAATCAAAATCCGGTGCCTTTACCAACTTGGCTACTCCCCTACACAGGTCGATTGCTGTAGAGCAATCAACCCTTTATCTCTCCATCTGAAGCCCATTCCGCCATCGGATGAAGCCTCAAATTATCGCACATTTTGACTTGCCATGCCGCTGGTGCATCGTGCAAATCAACCGCCTTGGCGGCCTGTGCAAACACTGCGCTGCCTGAACCGGTCATGCGCGCTTGCAGCCCCTTGGATGCCAGCCATGCAATGGCTTCGCCGACACCTGGGCACAAGGTTTGTGCAACCGGCTGCAGATCATTCCTGCCGTACTGGTAGGGCGCTGCAGCAAAGCCTTGAATTATAGCGTAGCCTGAATCGCGTTTGAGGAGAGGGTGCGAAAAAATGGCTTTCGTGTCCAATCCGGCTTCGGGCTTGACGACGGCAAAACTTGCGTCTGGCAATGCGTGCTCCAACGCAAGGGGGCGGATGACGTCGCCGATACCCTCCACCCAGGCGTTGCCGCCCGATAGGAAGAAGGGTATATCCGCGCCCAACGCCAGCCCGATCGCCTGCAGCTGCTGGCGCGTCAACTGCAGCCGCCACAGGCGGTTCAGCGCCAGCAGCGTGCTGGCTGCATCCGACGAACCGCCGCCCAGCCCCGCCTGCGCCGGCACGCGCTTGTGCACGCCGATGTGCGCACCCAGGCTGCAGCCGGTGGCAGTCTGCAATGCGCGCGCCGCACGCAGCACCAGGTCATCGGGAGGCAGGGGCAGCGTCAGGTCTTCGCGCGTGACGATGCCGTCCTGGCGCAGCTCGAAATGCAGGGTGTCGCACCAGTCGATGAGCATGAACACCGACTGCAGCAGGTGGTAGCCGTCAGTGCGCCGTCCCGTGACGTGCAAAAACAGGTTGAGCTTGGCCGGTGCCGGTACGTCGTACAGGGCTTGCATGCGGGTTCAAGGGGTCAGAATGATGCGCAGCACCGTTTGTGGCAGAGGCTGGTGGCGCGTGGCCATGAGGCGTCCAGCGTCAAGCCCGCTCAGGTCTGCCTGCCAGCCCGTGGCCTGCACCTGTTCGCCCTTGAGCCAGGCAAACAGTGCGGCGATGGGCAGCTCGCTGCCCGTGAGCTCGCGCACCAGGGTCTGCAGGGACGGGGACTGCCTGTGCTCGGATCCGTTGTTCAGGGTGGCGCTGCCGGGCGTCCATTGCAGCTCGGCGACGATATTGCCCAGAGGGTTGAACAGGGTCAATGCGCCTGCGTCAGGGTTGCCCTGGAGCTCGAAACCTGCGCTGAATGATTGTGCGCTTGCATCTTCGACCTGCAGGGACAGGCGCCCACTCCAATGGTCGGTGGCGCCGCTGGCCAAGCGTGGCGGCTGGGCGCATGCGCCGAGAAGCGCCGTGGCCAGCGCTGCGAGCACCAGGCGGCGGCGTTGCGGGCGGGAGGTGCCGATGGCGGGTTGCAGAATCAAGGGCGCGCCCCCAGGCGCTTGATGGTCTCTTTGAGCGTGGCGTTGTCCTTGTTGATGCGCAGGCCCTGGCGCCAGATGTCGAGGGCGCGGTCACGCTGGCCCAGGCTCCACAGCACCTCACCCAGGTGCGCGGCGATTTCCACGTCCTGCTGCGTCGTGAAGGCGCGCTCGAGGATCGCCAAGGCCTCCTTGCGGTTGCCCAGGCGGAATTCCACCCAGCCCAGGCTGTCGGTGATGAAAGGGTCTTCGGGTGCGGATTCCAGGGCCTTGGTGATCAGTGCCTTGGCCTCTTGCAGGCGCACGCCGCGGTCGGCCAGCGAGAAACCCAGGGCGTTCAATGCGTGGTGATAGTCTGGCTTGCGCGCGATGATGCTGCGCAGCAGCCGCTCCATCTCCTCGGGTTTGCCGGCCTTGTCGGCCAGCATGGCCAGGTCGTAGACCAGGTCGTTGTCTTGCGGCGCCATCGCCACCACCTTGCCCTGCATCTCATAGGCTTGCTGGTATTGGCCCGCTTCGCGCAGCAGCTGCACCTCGGCCTGCAGCTTCAGGCGTTCGTCTTCGGCGCTCTTGGCGGGGGTGGCGCGGATCAGGGCGCGCGCTTCGGCCAGGCGGCCCTGGCGCGCCAGCAGCGAGGCGCGCCGGCTCTGCACCGCCAACAGTTCTGCGGCATCATCGATGCGGCTCAGCCAGCTCTCGGCCTGCGCATAGTTGCCGCGCTTTTCCGCTATTTGTGCCTGCAGCAGATAGGCCTGCGCCAATAGACCCTTGCGCTGCTCGCCCGCGGGCAGCTTGTCCTGCAGGCGGGTAACGTTCTGCAGGGCCGCTTCGGCCTCATCGAGGCGGCCGACCTGCAAGTCGAGCATCGCCTGGATGAGCCAGGCTTCGGCGATGTCGGGGTGTTCGTGCGTGACCGCCTGCAACTGTGTCTGGGCGTCATTCAGGCGCTGCGATTCGAGCAGCACACGCGCATAGGCCATGCGAACCTCGGGCGCGGGCTTGCCTGCCAGGTAGTGCGAGAGCAGCGGCTCGGCTTCTACGACTCCGGAGTCCATCAGCTGCAGTGCCAGCATGGCGGCACCCTCGTCGCCTGGATCCTGTGCCAGGGTATTGCCGACGGCCTCCAGCGTGTGCGCCTTGTCGTCCGCCGCGAAGTACATGCGCCCTAGCGTGAGCCAGGCAACGGGGCCGACCGCCGGGTGGTTCAGCTCATCCTCCAGCGCCTGGCGCACCACGCGCGCGGCCAGTGCCTTGTCGCTGGCGCGTGCATACAAGAGCGGCAGGGCGCGGATGTTGGATATTTTGTCGCGCGTGGAGGCGTTGGCCAGCTCGTGGCGCAGCGGCTCGGCGCTTTCGCCGATGCGGTTGAGCGCGACCAGAATGCGCAGCAGGTAGCGGTTGGCATCGCGCGACTGTGGCAGGGCCTGTTGCCAGGCGCGCGCCGCGGCCAGGGCGGCGTCGCCCGAGCGCGCCTGCAGCGCGATCTCGGTGGCGCGTCGGTACAGCTGGCCATCGCCGCTGCGCCGGGCGGCATCCAGTATCAGGTTGTAGCCCGTGCCGGGGTCACCTGAGCTGGCCGTCATTTCGCCCACCAGCAGCTCGTAAAACAGCTCGGCGGTGAGCGCGGCGTTGACGTCGCTGTCCTGCTCCTCGGACTCCGACGCTGCGGGGGGGGCGGGCGCCTTGGTCTTGGCCTGGGTTGGCAATGCGGCGGCCGCGATCACGCAGATCAAGGCTGCGAACCTGAAACGCTGTAGTAGCTGCATCGGCCCATAATAATCGATGGCTTACACACTTTTGATTACCAACACGCATGCCTGAGTTGCCAGAGGTTGAGGTTACGCGGCGCAGCTTCGCCGACGCGATTGCGGGCGCGACCATACTGGCGCTGGTGCTGGGCAAGCCCTTGCGCTGGCCCCTGGGCGTGGCGCCGCAGGCATTGGCTGGGCAGCGCGTGCTGGCCGTGCGCCGGCGTGGCAAGTACCTGCTGATCGACCTGGCGCAGGGCCTGCTGCTGGTTCACCTGGGCATGTCGGGCAGCCTGCGTTTTGGCCGGGATCTGCCGCCGCCTGGGCCGCATGACCACTTTGACCTGCAGACCGATCGCGGCACGCTGAGGCTGCATGACCCGCGCCGCTTTGGCGCCCTGGTCTGGGCCGAGGGCGAGGACGATCCGCGCGCAAGCAAGCTGCTCGCCGGCCTGGGCGTGGAACCCTTGGGGGAGGAGTTCGGCTTTGCCGCCTTTCACGCCGGCCTGCGTGCCAGCCGCACTTCCATCAAGCAGTTGCTGCTGGCGGGCAGGCTGGTCGTTGGCGTGGGCAACATCTACGCCTCCGAGGTGCTGTTCCTGGCCGGCATCCGTCCCACGACTCGCGCCAGCCGCATTGGCCAGCAGCGTGCGCAGCGCCTGCATGCTGCGATCCGTGAGGTGCTGGCCCAGGCCGTGCGGCAGGGCGGCAGCACGTTGCGCGACTTTGCCAGCACCGATGGCAGCGCCGGGCATTTCCAGCTGCACGCCAATGTCTATGGGCGCGATGGGCAGCCTTGCAGGTTGTGCGGCACCCCCGTGCGCGTGCTGCGCCAGGGGCAGCGCAGCAGCTACTTCTGCCCGCATTGCCAGCGCTCCTGACCGGGAGCTAACAGGCTGTGGTGATGGGGGCGGTGCTATATTGCACTTGGATCGTAAACACGCTCTTACCCGCCCCCGTGTGGGCGCTTGCATTGACGCATTGATACCCGGGAGCAACGTGGGGTTCTCATTCAACCAACGCTTTGACCAGCACGGTACCTGGCGGCGCAGCTTTGCGCACCAGCTGGAGTTGCTTGGCCAGTGGATGGGTGCGCACGAGCTCATGGACGCCACGCTGCAGGAGCGCCTGCAACGCCTGGAGCAGCAGGTACGCAGCGACAAGGTGACGGTTGCCTTCGTGGGCGAGTTCTCGCGCGGCAAGTCCGAGCTCATCAATGCCATCTTCTTTGCCGGATACGGGCGCCGCATCATGCCGGCCAGTGCCGGGCGCACCACCATGTGCCCTTGCGAGCTGAGCTACGAAAGCGGCATGGAGGCCTGCCTGCGGCTGCTGCCCATAGAGACGCGCCGGCAGGCGTTCGGGGTGGCTGAGTGGCGGCTCAAGCCCGGCAGCTGGGTTCGGCTGCCCCTGAACATGGACGACCCGGAGCAGATCGCCAAGACGCTCGAGCAGGTTACCGAGATGCGCAGCGTGCCGGTGGCCGAGGCGCGGGCCCTGGGTCTGGCAACCGACGCGGCGGACGACGCAGCCAGCGTGCCCGATGCCAACGGCATGGTGCAGGTGCCCAAGTGGCGCCACGCCATCATCAATCTGCCGCACCCCTTGCTCAAGCAGGGCCTGGTGGTTCTGGATACGCCGGGCCTGAACGCCGTGGGCGCCGAGCCTGAACTCACCATCAACCTGATCCCGCAGGCGCATGCCGTGGTGTTCATGCTGGGGCTGGACACGGGCGTGACGCGCTCCGACCTGACGATTTGGCGCGACCACCTGGGCGCCGCCGAGGACGCGTTGGACGCGCGGCTGGTAGTGCTCAACAAGATCGATACCTTGTGGGATCAGTTGAACACGCCCGAGGAGGTGCAGGCGCAGATCGAGCGCCAACGCCGTGCCTCGGCCGACAGCCTGGGCGTCGCGCTCGATCAGGTTGTGGCGGTATCGGCGCAAAAAGGCCTGCTGGCCAAGATTCGCTGCGACGATGAGTTGTTGCAGGCCAGTGGCCTGCCGCAGCTGGAGGTGCTGCTGGGCACGGGCATCATGGGCCGGCGCCAGGCGATCCTGCGCGCCACGGTGGCCAATGGCGTGCAAAGTTTGCAAAACGAGATACAGCGCGTGCTCGGCTTTCGCCGCCGCGACCTCGATGAGCAGATGCTGGAGCTGCGCAGCCTGCGCGGCAAGAACACGGCGGTGATCGACGCCATGCGCGGGCGCATCGAGGTCGAGCAGCAGGAATTCGAAGCCAGTGCGATCAAGATTCAGGCGGTGCGCGCGGTACACATGAAGATGCTGCGTGACCTGTACCAAAGGCTCGGGCCGCGCGGGCTCAGGGTGCACCTGGCCGAGCTCGCCGAGGCATTGCAGGGCGCCGGACTCAAGCTGGGCGTGCGCAAGGCGTATGACGACAGCTTTGATCGGCTGCGCCATGCGATGGAGGCTGCGCAGGCCACTGGCGCTGAAATCCAGGCCATGCTGGGCGGCACCTTTCGCCAGCTCAATACCGACTATGGCTTTTCGCTGCAGGTGGCGCCGGCGCCGTCACTGGCGAGCTGCACGCATGAAATCACCGCCATAGAACAACGCCACCTGCAGTATGTCGGTATGGCCAACCGGCTGCGCCTGGCGCAGCCTGAGCATGCGCAGCGCGTGCTGCACGCCTTGAGTGTGCGCCTGCGCAGCGTGTTCGAGGCTGCGGCCAATGAGCTGGAGCAGTGGAGCAATGTCGCCACGGCGCAGCTCGATGCCCAGCTGCGCGAGCGCCGGAGCAGTTTTGTGCGGCGCATCGAGGCCGTGAACCGCATCCACGATGCGGCCAGCGGCCTGATGGAGCGCATTGCAGAGATTGAAGATGCCGAGCGCAGGCTGAACGAGCTGGAGCAGCGCCTGCTTGAGTTCACCGCCCAACTTGTGCCGCAAGCGCCCGCCGACGACGGCATGGCGGCGCCCGATATGGCGCCGACGCAACCGCAGTCCTTGATACGCCTGGCAACGGCATGAGCGCAGTGCCGATGACAATCGCCGCGCAGGTCGTGCGCTGGCAGGCAGAGCATGGCCGCAACCAGCTGCCCTGGCAGAACACGCGCGATGCCTACCGCGTCTGGCTGTCCGAGATCATGCTGCAGCAGACCCAGGTGGTCACCGTGCTGGAGTACTACGCGCGCTTCCTGGCGCGCTTTCCCGATGTGCAGCAGCTGGCCGCCGCGCCGCAGGACGAGGTGCTGGCGCTGTGGAGCGGCCTGGGCTACTACAGCCGCGCGCGCAACCTGCACCGCTGCGCGCAGATCGTGGTGAGCCAGCATGGCGGGCAGTTCCCGCGCACCGTGGCCGAGCTGGCCGAGTTGCCGGGCATTGGCCGCTCCACGGCCGGCGCGATTGCCGCCTTCTGCTTTGGCGTGCGCGCGCCGATTCTGGACGCCAACGTGCGGCGCGTACTCACGCGCGTGCTGGGCTTTGCGGCCGACCTGGCCGAGGCCAGGAACGAGCGCAGCCTGTGGGTCCTGGCCGAGGCGCTGTTGCCCGAGGACGATCTGCAGAGTGCCATGCCGCGCTACACCCAGGGCCTGATGGATCTGGGCGCCGGCATCTGCCTGCCCAGAAGCCCCAGTTGCATGCTCTGCCCCCTGCAGCGGGTCTGCGTGGCGAGACGTGAAGGCGCCCCCGAGCGTTATCCGGTGCGCACACGTAAGCTCCGGCGCAGCGCCCAGGCCTGGTGGCTGCTGCTGCGCCAGGACGATGCGGGCCGCCTGTGGCTGGAGCGGCGCGCGCCCGCCGGCATTTGGGCCGCTCTGTACTGCCCTCCCGTCTATGCCAGCCGGCATGAGTTGGACGCCGCGCTGGCCGCGCCGGCGGTTGCCATGGCGCAGGATCTGCCAGCCTTCACCCATGTGCTCACGCACCGCGACCTGCACCTGCACCCGGTGCTGCTGCGTGGCAGCGCCGCCGCAGCGGGCGCGCATTGCGCCGAGCCATCCGCCGCGGGTTGGTTCACGCGCGAGCAGTGGCAGGCGTTGGGCCTGCCGGCGCCGGTGCGCAAGCTGCTGGATGCGTTATGACGGCGCCGGTCGTCAAAAAATGATAGCTGCCAGCGCCTTTAGGACGGTCAATACAGAATCTTTTTTAGCCAATTGCGTTGTATGGCAAGCGCATCAAGCTATGAATTTTGAAGTGGTATGTCAGCGGCGATCCAGCTCGCGGTGCCGGCACAGCGTGCTCCAGTGCCTGGCAAAGTATGCGGTGAGCTGTTCCGCCAGGTACACGGATCGGTGCTGCCCGCCCGTGCAGCCAATGGCGACGGTGACGTAGCTGCGGTGATTTTCCGCCAGCGCTTCCAGCCAATGCTCCAGAAACTGGGCAATGTGGGTCTGCATGCGCTCCACCTCGGGTTGATGGCGCAGGAACTCGATCACGGGTACATCCCTGCCCGTGAGTTCGCGCAGCGTGGGTTCGTAATGCGGATTGGGCAGCATGCGCACGTCAAACACATAGTCCGAGTCGAACGGCACGCCATGCTTGAAGGCGAAGGACTCGAACACCAGCGTGAGCTGATCCGGCTTCACCGCCAGCAGTTCCTTCACATAGGTCAGCAGCTGCGCCGGGCGCAGCACGCTGGTGTCGATGACGTAGGACTGCTCGCGCAGCTCGGCCAGCAACTGGCGCTCGAGTTCTATGGTCTGCACCAGTGCGCGGCGGGTCTCGAGCAGCTCGTCCTGCGACAGCGGATGGCGCCGGCGGGTCTCGGAAAAGCGCCGCACCAGGGTGCCGGTGCTGGCATCGAGAAACAGCGAGCGCACCTGCATGCCTTCTTCGCGCAGCCTGGTGAGCAGCGGCGGTACCAGCGGCAGGGCCGTGGCGCTGCGCACATCCATGGCCACGGCAACGCGCTGCCCATGGTGCGCCTGCTCCAGCGCCACGAAGGAGGCCAGCAGCTCGGGCGGCAGGTTGTCCACGCAGTAGTAGCCGGAATCTTCCAGCGCGCGCAGCGCCAGTGATTTGCCCGAGCCGGACATGCCGGTGATGACGACGACTTCCAGGGCCATGGTTCAACCTGTCGTGGTGGGGGTGGTGGCGCCGGCCAGCATCTCGCGGGCGTGCGCCATGGTGGTGGCGGACTGCTGCTGCCCGCCCAGCATGCGGGCGATCTCGGCGACGCGCGCTGCGGCGTCTGCGCTTGTGACGGCGCTGCTGGTGCCCTGGCTGCTGCGCTGCTTGGAGACCACCAGGTGGTGATCGGCGCAGGCCGCCACCTGGGGCAGGTGGGTCACGGCCAGCACCTGGCGCGCATGGCCCAGCTGCTGCATCAGCCGGCCCACGGTCTCGGCCACGGCGCCGCCGACGCCGGAATCGACCTCGTCGAAGATCAGCGTGGGCGCCTCGCCCAGCTCGCTGGTGGTGACCGAGATGGCCAGCGCAATGCGCGACAGCTCGCCGCCCGAGGCCACCTTGCCTACGGGGCGCGGCGTCATGCCCGGGTGGCTGGCGACCAGAAACGCCACCTGATCCAGGCCTTGCGGGCCGGGCTCCGCCGCCTTGTCCACCTGCACTTCGAAGCGCCCGCCCGTCATGCCCAGGCCCTGCATGGCCTGGGTGATGGCCTGGGCCAGTTGCGGCGCGGCCTTGGCGCGCTGTTGCGACAGCGCGCGTGCCGCCTTCTGGTAGGCCGCGGCTTGCGTCTGTTCGGCCGCCTCCAGCGCGGCCAGGTCGGCGGCGCTGTCGAGCTGGCGCAGCGCGTCCCGCCAGCCGGCCAGCAGCGCCGGCAGCTCGGGCGGCTGGCGCTTGTAGCGGCGCGCCAGCTGCATCCACTGCGACAGGCGCGCGTCCAGCTGCGCCAGCTGCTCGGGGTCTGGCTCGGCGTGGCGCAGATAGGCCTGCAGCGAGTGGGCCACATCGCCGGCCTGGGCCAGGCATTCGGCCAGCACCTCTTCGAAGGTGCGGAAGGACTCGTCCACATGCGCGTAGTCCTGCAGCAGATGCTGGGCCTGTGTGAGCAGGCTCAGGGCGCCGCCGGCATCGTCACCCTGCAGCGCGCTTAAAGCGCCCTGGGCGTTGTCCAGCAGCGCCTGGGCGTTGGACAGGCGCGCGTGCCGGGCGTTGAGCTCGTCCCATTCATCCTCGCGTGGCGCCAGCTTGTCCACCTCGCCGATCTGCCATTGCAGGCGCTCGCGTTCCTGCTGCAGGCTGTCCTGCGCGCTGCGGGCATGCTGCAGCGCCTTTTGCGCCTCGCGCCAACTGATCCACAAGGCGGTCAGGTTTTGAGTCTGCACACCTGCGTAGGCGTCCAGCAGGCCGCGCACGGCATCGGGCCGCGTCAGGCTTTGCCAGGCGTGCTGGCCGTGGATGTCCAAGAGATGCTCGCCCAGCGCGCGCATCTGCGTGGCCGTGGCCGGAATGCCGTTGATCCAGGCGCGGCTCTTGCCCTGCAGGTCGATGGTGCGGCGCAGCAGCAACAGCTCGTCACGCGCAAAGCCGGCCTCATCCAGCCAGTCGCCCAGCGCGGACGGGCCGGCGTCGAATTCGGCGCAGATGTCGGTGCGCGCCGCACCCTCGCGGATCACGCCGCTGTCGGCGCGCGCGCCCAGCAGCAGCTGCAGTGCGTCGATCAGTATGGACTTGCCGGCCCCGGTTTCGCCGGTCAACACCGTGAAGCCCGCTTGCAAGTCCAGATCCAGCTCCTGCACGATGACGAAGTCGCGCAGCGCGATGCGCCTCAAGGCCATGTTCAGGATCCTCCCTCGTTCCAGCGCAGTTTCTTGCGCAGGGTGGAAAAGTAGCTCCAGCCACGCGGGTGCAAAAAGCACACGCGATGGGCCGATCGGCGCACCAGCACGCGATCGCCGAGCTGCAGCGAGGCCAGCGACTGCATGTCGAAATTGGCACTGATGCCGCGCCCGCCGGCGATCTCGATGGCGATCTCGGAGGCGTCCGACAGCACGATGGGGCGGTTCGACAGCGTGTGCGGCGCAATCGGCACCAGCACCCAGCCCGGAATAGAGGGGTGCAGTATGGGCCCGCCGGCGGACAGCGAATAGGCCGTGGAGCCCGTGGGCGAGGCCACGATGAGACCGTCGGCGCGCTGGTTGGCGACGAATATGCCATCGACCTCAATGCGCAGCTCCGCCATGCCGGCGGTGGAGCCGCGGTTGACCACCACGTCGTTGAGCGCCAGCGCCTCGAACACGCACTCGTCGCCACGCATCACGCGCGCCTGCATCAAGGGGCGCACGTCCTCCTCGTATTCGCCGTGCAGTATGGCGCTGAGGGCGGCCTCGTAATTTTGCAGCGGTATGTCGGTAATAAAGCCCAGGCGGCCCATGTTGATGCCGACCAGCGGCGTGCCATAGGCGGCCAGCCTGCGGCCCACGCCCAGCATGGTTCCGTCGCCACCCACCACCACGCACAGGTCGCAATGCCCGCCAATGGCGTCCACATCGAGCCGGGGATACTCCGAGATCCCGAGGGTCGCAGCGGTCTCGGCCTCCAGCGTGGGCTCGCCCCCCTGCTCGATGATCAGGCGCGCAATGCCCTCGATGATCTGCCGCGAGCCCTCTGGCGGCACGCTGGCAGCGGGCTCCCGGTATTTGCCTATGACTGCTACGCGGTGGAAGATGGGCTTCATGCGGAAATTACATCATTAAAATGAGTCGATGCTTGATGACCGCTCCAAGTTGTTACTCAAGGCGCTGGTGGAACGCTACATCGCCGAAGGGCAGCCAGTGGGCTCCAGAACCTTGTCGCGGGCGTCGGGCCTTGAATTGTCGCCTGCCACCATACGCAATGTGATGGCAGATCTGGAGGAACTGGGCCTGATTGCCAGCCCCCACACCTCCGCCGGCCGCATTCCCACGGCCAAGGGCTATCGCCTGTTTGTCGACACCATGCTCACGGTGCAGCAAGAGCAGCTGCCGGCCCTGCAGCTCATGCCCGAGCAGCCGCAGAAGGTGATAGCGAACGCGGCGCAGCTGCTGTCCAACCTGTCGCAATTCGTGGGCGTGGTGATGGCGCCGCGGCGCGCCTCGGTGTTCCACCATATCGAGTTTCTGCGCCTGTCCGAGCGGCGCGTGCTGGTGATCATCGTCTCGCCCGACGGCGACGTGCAAAACCGCGTCATTTTCACCGAGGCCGACTACACCCAGTCGCAGCTGGTGGAGACAGCCAACTTCCTCAACGCGCACTACGCAGGTCTGACCATGGAGCAGGTGCGCGAGCGGCTGAAGAGCGAGGTGGACAAGCTGCGCGGCGAGATTGCCACGCTGATGCAGGCGGCGGTGAACGTGGGCTCGCAGGCCCTGTCGGAGTCGCAGGACGAGGTGGTCTTCTCGGGCGAGCGCAACCTGCTGGCGGTGAGCGATTTCTCTGGCGACATGGGCCACCTGCGCCGCGCCTTCGACCTGTTCGAGCAAAAGACGCAGATTCTGCGCCTGCTCGACATCTCCAGCCGCGCCGAAGGCGTGCGCATCTTTATCGGCGGCGAAAGCCAGGTCGTGCCGTTTGAGGAGCTGTCTGTGGTCAGCGCGCCCTATGAGGTTGATGGCCAGGTGGTGGGCACGCTGGGCGTCATCGGCCCCACACGCATGGCCTATGACCGCATGATCCAGATCGTGGACATCACCTCCAAACTCGTGTCCAACGCCCTGAGCCACCATAAGTAGCAATTACAATGCGCGCTTGTGCCTTGTGCACCAAGGAGCCTTGGCTCGGTTGGTCGGGTTAAGTAGTTTTATGAATGGGCCGTTAGCTCAGTTGGTTAGAGCAGAGGACTCATCGAAATGGTGACCTTGCCGCGAAAGCGGCAATGGAAAAACCGGGTGAACTCAGGGAAACCGTCAGTCAGTCAATGGCCCGGCAATCCTGAGCCAAGCTCGCCGAAGGCAGGTTGAAGAACCGGTAGGCGAGAAGGTGCAGAGACTAGGGTGTGAGGAGCCAATCCGATAAGCACCCCGAGAGCGCCCGGCACCCTAACGCGCGTAGCAATCCGCGGCGAGGGTGATGAGATAGTCCAGGGAGTGGGGAAACCTACGCCAACCTGAATCCTTTGGTCGTTGGTTCAAGTCCAACACGGCCTACCATTCATGAACAGCGCCACATTGGCTTCGAGTCACGGCAGACGCTTGGGGTCGCCAAATTCACCATCTTCGGGCGGCGCTTCGGCTGGCACGCGAAAGTCTTCCGCGGCCCAGGCGCCCAGGTCGATCTGCTTGCAACGCTCGCTACAGAAGGGCCGGTAGCGGTTGGCCGGGGTGAACAGGCTGGGGCCGCCGCAGGTGGGGCAGGGAACCTGCCTGGCCCTGGTTGGCTGTGGGGCAGTAGCCATGGGGCTCAGAGGGTGAGAGGAAATTGCCCGTGCCCGAAGGGTGCGTAAAAACGCCCCCAATCGAGGCGCAAAACGCAGCCATAGCTCGGGCTATGGCGAGTATTTGCAACGAAGAGTGGGGGCGTTTTGGCGCACAAAGCGGGCATGGGCAATTGCCTCTCACCCTCTCAGGCGCACAGCGTCAGTTCGAAGGCAGCGTCTTCATTGCTCGCCACCAGCTTGCCGCCCTCTTCCTGGCGCATCAGCCGCACCGACACGATGAGGCGGTTGCCGCTGATCTCCGGTATCAACTGCAGGGCCGGGTCTATGCGCAGGCGCAGCAGCTGGAAGGTGCGGCCAGGCGGCAGGTTCTGCTGGAATTGCCCGCGTTCGGCCGCCACCTTTTGCGGCAGGCCCGAATCGCGCAACAGGCGCAGCAGCAGATACACCGATTCAGCCAGCGGGGCCAGGGTGGCCGCCCAGTGGTGCAAATCGTTCTGGCGCTCATGTGGTGCGTTGTGCTGCCAGGTGTAATACGCCGGCAGATCAAAACCGCAGGTGCCACCGGGAATGCCGATGCGGCTGCGTATGCTCATCAGCCAGTCGTTTTCGGTCAGCGACTGGCCGGCCTTGCCGGTCTGGGTGTTCAGCGCGGTAAAGCATTGATCCAGCTGGTTGATGACGCCATCGAGCGCGCCCTCCGAGATCGAGGGATTGCCGCGGTAGCTCTCGAACTGGTGCTTGTGCTTCTCCAGATCCTTGAGCACATCGGACTTGAGGTCGGCACGCGCCGCCACGTCCATCACCTCGAACATGGTCACCAGCGCGTAGTGGTGATCCAGTGGGTGCGTGCGCGCAATGAGTTCGCCCAGGCGGCGAAACAGCTGCTCCAGCCGCAGATAGGTTCTCAGGCGTTCATTAAAAGGGTATTCGTAAAGGATCACGCTGCGGGTTTTCTGAGTGCATACGCATCATAGCCCGAACATGGAAGCTATCCGGCGCGCTATTGTTTGCAGATCTGACAAGCTCAGGCCGTCGTTGTAGACCACGAAATCCGCTGCCGCGCGGCGCGTGCTGCGGCTGCTTTGCGCGGCCATGATGGCCCGCACTGTATCCTCGGTGAGTCCGCTGCGTGCCTGCACGCGCATGACCTGCGTGCTTTCGGAGCAGTCCACCACCAGCACCGCGTCGAGCTGGCGCGCCCAGCGCGGCGACTCGGTGAGCAGGGGAATGTCGAAAACGATGAGTCGATTGCCCGCTTGCATGGCATGTTCTGCCGCCTGTGCAACGGCGCTGCCCACCAGCGGGTGGACTATGGTCTCCAAGCGCTCCTTGGCCTGTGCGTCGGCAAACACCAGCGCACGCATGCGGGCGCGATCCAGCGCCCCCTTGTCGTCGATGTACTCGGCACCAAACGCACTGCGTATGGCGCCGATGGCCGTGCCGCCGCTGTCTGTGACCGAGCGCGCAATCGCGTCGGCGTCGATGACGGCTGCGCCGCAGTCGCCCAGCATGGCGGCAAAGGTGCTCTTGCCGCTGCCTATGCCGCCGGTCACGCCCAGCCTTGCGGGGCGTTGCATGTCAGCGCCAACTGGCAGCGTTGTCATCTACAGCCCCAGGGTGGAAAAGATGGCCTGCATGATGCGCCCCGGCCCCCAGAGCATGGCCGCCAGGCCGCCGCCCGCCAGAAACGGGCCGAACGGCACATATTTGCCCTCGCGCAAGTTGCTGGCCAGCTTCATGCCTATGCCGACGATGGCGCCGATCACCGAGGCCATGAGGATGATGGGCACCAGGGCCTGCCAGCCAAACCAGGCACCCAGCGCCGCAAACAGCTTGAAGTCGCCATAGCCCATGCCTTCCTTGCCTGTTGCGAGCTTGAAGCCCCAGTAGACGAGCCAGAGAGAGAGATAACCCGCGGCCGCGCCGATGACGGCATCCACAGGCTGCACGGCCGTCCAGCGCAACACGGCAGCCAGCAGACCGGCCCACAGCAGCGGCAGGGTGATGTCGTCGGGCAGCAGCGTGGTGTCCCAGTCGATCAGGGTCAGCGCCACCAGCGCGGCAGAAAAGCCGCACCAGGCCAACGTGGTGAACGACCAGCCCCAGTGCATGGCGCAGGCGTAGAACAGGGCCGCCGTGGCCAGTTCCACCAGCGGATAACGTGCACTGATGCGCGTGCCACAGCCCGAGCAGCGTCCGCGCAAGCCCAGGTAGCTCAGCACGGGAATGTTTTCGTACCAGCGCACTTCGTGGCCACAGGCGGGGCAGCGCGAGCGCGGCGTCAGGAGATTGAAGGTCTCGGGCGCTGCGGCAGCCGGCGTATCGGGTGGCAGCAGGCCCGCATCCTGGGTGTACTGCGCGCATTCCGCCGCCCATTGCCGCTCCATCATGCGTGGCAGGCGGTGGATCACCACATTCAAAAAGCTGCCGATCAACAACCCCAGGACGCCGACGAACGCGGCATCCGCAACCAGAGAACCCGTCATCAGACCACTTGCCCCAACTTGAAGATGGGTAGGTACATGGAGACCACGATGCCGCCGATGAGCGTGCCCAGGAACACGATGATGATGGGCTCCATCAGGCTGGACAGGCCGGCCACCATCTCGTCAACCTCGGCCTCGTAGAAGTCGGCCGCCTTGCTCAGCATGTGGTCAATGGAGCCGGATTCTTCCCCGATGGCGCACATCTGCAGCACCATGGACGGAAACACATTGGCGTTGCCCATGGCGGTCGTCAGGCTGGTGCCGGTGGAGACCTCCTGCTGGATCCTGTCCGTGGCCATGGCGTACACCGAGTTGCCCGAGGCGCCGCCGACGGAGTCCAGCGCCTCCACCAGCGGCACGCCGGCGGCGAACATGGTGGACAGCGTGCGCGTCCAGCGCGCCACGCAGGACTTGTCGATCAAGGCACCAAAGATGGGCATCTTGAGCAGGAAGCGATCCATGGCCTGTTGCATTTTTTCGCTACGCTTCCAGGCCTGCATGAAGAAATAAAAACCGCCGCCGATCGCGCCAAAAATCAGCCACCAGTAGGACACGAAGAATTCGCTGATGGCCATCACCACCAGGGTGGGCGCCGGCAGGTCGGCGCCGAAGGAAGTGAAGACTTCCTTGAAGGCCGGGATCACGAAGATCATGATCACGGTCACCACCACGAAGGCCACGACGAGCACCGAGATCGGGTACATCAAAGCCGAACGGATCTTGGACTTGATGGCCTCGGTCTTCTCCATGTACATGGCCAGGCGGTCGAGCAGCGCCTCCAGGATACCGGCCGCCTCGCCCGCCTCCACCAGGTTGCAGTACAGGCTGTCGAAGTACATCGGGTACTTGCGGAACGCGGCATTCAGCGAGGTGCCGGTTTCCACGTCGGAGCGGATGTCGTTGAGCAGCTTGGTCACGCTGGGATTGGTGTTGCCGCGGCCCACGATGTCGAACGACTGGAGCAGCGGCACGCCGGCCTTCATCATCGTGGCCATCTGGCGCGTGAACAGGGCAATGTCCTTGGGCTTGATCTTCTTGCCCGCGCTCATGCGGCGCTTCTTGATCTTGGTCGGCAGCACGCCCTGGCGTCGCAGGGTCGCCTGTACCTGGTTTTCACCCGCCGCGCGAACCTCGCCGCGCACGATCTTGCCGGTGCGATCCTTGCCTTCCCACTCAAAGACGAAGTCCTTGATCCCTTTCGCTGCAATGGTCGCCATGGTGCTATCTCTCTGAATCGTTTATTCGTTGGTTACGGCCAGAACCTCTTCCAGCGAGGTCAGGCCAACCTTGGCCTTGTGCAGGCCGGCTTCACGCAGGCTGCGCACGCCTTCACTGCGCGCCTGCTCGGCTATGTCCAGGGCACTGCCGTCGCGCAGGATGATGCGCTGGATCTCTTCCGATATCGGCATCACCTGGTAGATACCGACCCGGCCCTTGTAGCCGTTGTTGCAGGCGGAGCAGCCCACCGGCCGGTAGGTGACCCAGGAGCCGTCGATCTCTTCCTCGCGGTAGCCGGCCTGCACCAGGGTCTCATGCGGTATGTCGGCCGGCTCCTTGCACTGCGGGCACAGCCGGCGCGCCAGGCGCTGGGCCGTGATCAGGATCACGCTGGAGGCGATGTTGAAGGGCGCAATACCCATGTTGCGCATGCGCGTGAGCGTGGTCGGCGCATCGTTGGTGTGCAAAGTCGATAGCACCAGGTGGCCCGTCTGTGCGGCCTTGATGGAGATATCGGCCGTCTCCAGATCGCGAATTTCGCCCACCATGATGATGTCCGGATCCTGGCGCAGGAAGGACTTCAGCGCGACGGCAAAGGTCAACCCCGCCTTTTCGTTGACGTTGACCTGGTTCACGCCCGGCAGGTTGATTTCCGACGGATCCTCCGCCGTGGCGATGTTCACCCCCGGCTTGTTGAGCAGGTTCAGGCAGGTATACAGCGAGACGGTCTTGCCCGAGCCCGTGGGGCCTGTTACCAAAATCATGCCGTAGGGGCGGCCAATGGCCTGCAGCAGGCGCTCCTTTTCCTCGGGCTCGTAGCCGAGCGCGTCAATGCCCAGCTTGGCGCTGCTCGGGTCCAGGATACGGATCACGATCTTTTCGCCAAACAGGGTCGGCAGCGTGCTCACCCGGAAGTCGATGACCCGGTCTGGTCCGACCTTGAGCTTCATGCGTCCGTCCTGCGGCACGCGCTTCTCGGAGATGTCCAGGCGCGATATCACCTTGATGCGCGATGCCAGCTTGTCCTTGATGGCAATCGGGGGCGAGGCAATCTCGCGCAGTTCACCGTCGATGCGAAAGCGCACGCGGTAATTGTGCTCATAAGGCTCGAAATGCAGGTCAGATGCACGCATGTTGAACGCATCCAGCAGCATCTTGTGCAAGAACCGGACGACCGGCGCGTCCTCGACCTCATTTGGCGCGGCGTCCGAGTTGTCTTCTGTAGCCTCTTCGACGGAAATGTCGCCAAATTCGAAGTCGCCACTGTTGACCAGGCTGTCCAGGGCCTCGCTGCTGCTCTTGGAGGTGGCGTCCACCAGCTGGATCAGCTTGTCGTATTCGGCAACGATCCAGTCCACGCCCATTTGCGTGGTGAACTTGATCTTCTCGGCGGCTTCCTGGTTCGTCGGATCCGCCGTGGCCACGGTCAGGCGGTTGTTGCGCTTGCTCAGCACCACCACCCGGTAGGCCTGGCACAGCTTCAAGTCCAGCAAGTCCTGCGGCAGGCGCTCGCGGCTCAGCGCCTGGACGTCGAGCAGCGGCGCTCCAAAGACGGATGACAGGGTGTGCGCCAGGTCAGTGGCGGTGATGACGTTGGCACCCAACAACTCGGCGATGAAGCTGGAGCGCCCTGAAAGTGACTTTTTGTAAATTTCTTCCGCAGTTTTTTGCGTCAACTTGTCCACAGACATCAATGCCCGTGCCAGGCCAGGCAGGGCAACAGGCTGGGCGGCTTTCTGTGCGCTGTCTACGGTAGCCATGTAACCAGTTTATTCAAGTGGGATAAAAAGAAACGCGCCCATCATCGCCGATACCCTGAACCGTGTACAGAATTAAAGGTAACAGCGTTGCGTGAATGACAGGCTTCCAGGGTGGGTGCCACCTTGTTTGCGCAAGGCGAGCGCAGTTTACGAGAGCGCCAGCGACGGAGCAGGCCCTTTTTTTCGGGGCTTTGTCAAAGATTGACCAATGGTGCGAAGCCGGTGTGGGGGGAACCTCGGAATCCGGCCCCAATTCCATCCTGGCGGGCCTGATCTACCCGCGCATCAGCGACCGCGCAGGAACAGCGCGTCCAGCTCCTTCATGGATAGCTGGCGCCAGGTCGGGCGGCCGTGGTTGCACTGGTCGGAGCGTTCGGTGGCCTCCATCTGGCGCAGCAGGGCATGCATCTCGTCCAACGTCAACCTGCGGTTGGCGCGCACCGCGCCGTGGCAGGCCATGGTGGCCAGGATCTCGTTGCGCGCGCGCTGCAGCACGGTGCTGGCCTCGTGCTCGGCCAGTTCCGCCAGCACGCTGCGCGCCAGCTCCACCGGGTTGCCCTGGGCCAGCTGCGTGGGCACGGCGCGCACGGCCAGGGTGCGCGGCGAGAACGGCGCCACCTCCAGCCCCAGCAGGGCCAGGGTGTCGGCATGGGCCTCGGCCGTGGCGACCTCTTCGGGCGTGGCGGCAAAGGTGGCGGGGATCAACAGGGGCTGGCTGGCGATGCGCGCGCTTTGGTCGGCCTGGGACTTGAGGCGCTCGTAGACGATGCGCTCGTGCGCGGCATGCATGTCCACCAGCACCAGGCCCTGGGCGTTTTCGGCCAGGATGTAGACGCCTTGCAGCTGCGCCAGGGCGCGGCCCAGGGGCCAGCTAGGTTCGGCATTGGCGGGGGCGGGCACGGCCAGAGACTGGGGTGGGGGCGCAGCCGCTGGCGCTGCTGCGGCCGGTGCGATGGCGGATATGGGGGGCGAGGCGGTCGCCGGCGTGCCCCATAGCGCCTGCAGGTCGGAGACCTTGTGGCCTGGGCGTTCATCAAATCTGATAGCTGCTTGCGCTTGCCAATTGGGCGTTAAAGGATTAGTTACCTTTGAATGTGCGGTGAATTCAGCGGTAGCCGCTACTGAATTTGATGCAAGCGCCTGCGCGCGCGGCACGGCCAGGGCGTTTTCCACGGCGTGGCGCACGGCCTGGTGCACCTCGCGGCTGTCGCGAAAGCGCACCTCGATCTTGGTCGGGTGCACGTTCACGTCCACGCGCAGCGGGTCGATCTGCACATAGAGCGCATACACCGGCTGCCTGTGGCCGTGCAGCACGTCCTCGTAGGCGCTGCGCGCGGCGTGCGTCAGCACCTTGTCGCGCACGAAGCGGCCGTTGACGTAGCAGAACTGCTGGTCGGCACGCGAGCGCGCGGCATCGGGCAGGCCGGCGCGGCCGGTGACGGTGACGGCGCCTGAGCGCAGCTGCACGGGCACGGATTCGCGGATGAAGTCCTCGCCGAGCACGTCGGCCAGGCGTTGTTGCAGGGCCGCCTGCGCGTCGCCATCGCCGGCGCTAAGGGTGGCGCGCCACTGTTCGACCAGCTTGCCCTCGTGCCAGATGGCAAAGCCCACGTCGGGTCGCGCCAGGGCGTGGCGGCGCACGGCCTCCACGCAGTGGGCCAGCTCGGTGGCGTCACTCTTCAAGAACTTGCGCCGCGCCGGGGTGGAGAAGAACAGCTCCTTGACCTCCACGGTCGTGCCCTGGCTGCGCGCCGCCGGGCGCAGCTCGCCGCTGCGCGCATCGAGCAGGACGGCGCTGGGCTGCTCTGCCGTGCGCGAGAGCAGCGCCAGCTCCGACACCGAGGCGATGGCCGCCAGCGCCTCGCCGCGAAAGCCCATGGTGGCGACCGATTCCAGGTCGTGCAGATTGGTGATCTTGCTCGTGGCGTGGCGGCGCAGGGCCACGGGCAACTCGTCCCGGGGGATGCCGGCGCCGTCATCCTCCACGGCAATCAGGCGCACGCCGCCGGCCAGAAGCCGCACGGTGACTTGAGTGGCGCCGGCGTCCAGCGCGTTGTCCACCAGCTCGCGCACGGCGGATGCGGGGCGCTCCACTACTTCGCCGGCGGCAATCTGGCTGATCAGCTCGTCGGGCAGGTCGCGTATGGCGCGGCGCGGGGCGGACGGGGCGGGGGATTCGGGCGGCAGGGCGGTCACGCGGCGATTGTAGGTGCCGGGTTGCGCGGCCGTCGCCGCCCCGGCGCGGGTACATTACGCGCCACATTTCGCGCCGTAAAACCAAAGGCCTGCCTCGTGGACATCATTGCGTTTCTGATCGACTTCATCCTGCATGTGGACAAGCACCTGGAGGCTTTTGTCGCCAGCTACGGCGCCTGGGTGTATGCGCTCCTGTTCCTGATAGTGTTCGTGGAAACGGGCGTCGTGGTCATGCCCTTCCTGCCCGGCGACTCGCTGCTGTTCATCGTTGGCGCACTGAGCGGCGCGGGGCTGCTCAACTTTCCGCTGGCCTGCGCCATCCTGCTGGCCGCTGCCATTCTGGGCGACCAGTGCAACTATTCCATCGGCCGCTATTTCGGGCCCAAGGTGTTCCAGTGGGAGGATTCGCGCTGGTTCAACAAGCGGGCCTTTGACCAGGCGCACGCCTTCTACGAGCGCTATGGCGGCATCACCATCGTGCTGGCGCGCTTCATGCCCTTCATTCGCACCTTCGCCCCCTTCGTGGGCGGCGTTGCGGCCATGGGGCGGGCCAAGTTCACGGCCTACAACGTGGCGGGGGCCCTGGTCTGGGTGCTGGGCATTGCCACGGCCGGCTACTTCTTC
Source organism: Pseudomonadota bacterium (assembly GCA_018240985.1). Taxonomy (GTDB): domain Bacteria; phylum Pseudomonadota; class Gammaproteobacteria; order Burkholderiales; family Burkholderiaceae_C; genus Alicycliphilus. The sequence goes on along the minus strand of JAFEER010000209.1, from coordinate 7,738 downwards.
GGCAACCTGCCCTGGGTGCGCCAGCACCTGGAGAAGATCATCTGGGGTCTGATCCTGGTGCCGGGGATGATTGCTATTTTTGGGGCGTGGAGGGCGGGGCGGAAGGGGTGAGTGGTGAGTGGTGAGTGGTGAGTGGGGGCGCTCACGCAATCACCGTGCGCTCCACCACGCGGTCGTCGCCCAGCACGATGAGGGCGAACAGCAGCTCTTCCAGGTTTTGCGCGCGTTCGGTCTTGCGCGTCAGCAGCGGCGTGGCCTTCGGGTTGAGCACGATGAAGTCGGCCTCGCTGCCCGGCTGCAGCGTGCCAACCACGCCCGCGAGGCCTAGCGCCTGCGCGGCGCCGCCCGTGTGCTGCCACCAGAGTTCGGACGGCTTCAAGCTCAGGCCCAACTTGCTTTGTCCCTCGCGCCCCACGAAATAGGCCGCCAGCATGGTGTGGAAGGGCGAAAAGCTGGTGCCACCGCCGACGTCGCTGGCCAGGCCGTGCAGCATGTGGGCCCGCGCGGCGGCGTAGTAGTCGAAGAAGCCGCTGCCCAGGAACAGATTGCTCGTCGGGCTCACGGCGGCGGCGGTTTGCGTCTCGTGCATCAGCCGCCGGTCGGCCTCGTCCAGATGGATGCAGTGGGCGTACACGGCGCGCTCGCGCAGCAGGCCGAAGCGCTGGTACACGTCGAGGTAGGAGCGCGCCTGTGGATAGAGCGCGCGCACCCAGCGCACCTCGTCCTGGTTCTCGGCCACATGGCTCTGGATCCAGGTGTCAGGGTGGCGGCGCGCGAGCTCGGCCGCGCCCTGCAGCTGCGCGTCGGAGCAGGATGGCGCAAAGCGCGGCGTGATGGCGTAGCCCAGCCGCCCCTGGCCATGCCAGCGCGCTATCAGCGCCTCGGTGTCGAGCAGGCTTTGCTCGGTTTGGTCGCGCACGCCGTCGGGGCTGTGGCGATCCTGCAGCACCTTGCCGCCGATCATGCGCAGGCCGCGTGCTTGCGCCTGCTGGAAGAAGGCATCGACCGACGCCGGGTGCGAGGTGCAGAAGGTCAGCGCCGTGGTTACGCCATTGCGCCGCAGTTCGTCGAAGAAGAAGCCCGCCACCTCCGCCGCGTGCGCGGGGTCGGCAAAGGCCGCCTCGGCCGGGAAGGTGTAGTGCTCCAGCCAGGGCAGCAGGCCTTCGGCCGGGGCGCCGATGATGTCGGTCTGCGGATAGTGCACATGCATGTCGATGAATCCCGGCGCGATCAGCCGGCCCGGCAGCTCTTGCACCGGCACGCCGGGGTGGCGCGCGGCCACGGCGGCGTGGCTGCCGGCGTCCACCACACGGCGCCGGCCGTCCGCGCCTTCGGCCGTTACCAGCAGGCCGTCGCTGTCGTACAGCGGCGTTCCTTGCGCGTCAAAGCGCAGCAGCTGGGCGCGCCAGGCTTGCAGCGTGGTGGCGGCCATGGCTCAGTGCCCCCCGACGTAGAAGAACTTGAACAGGAAGACGCTGGCGATCAGCCACACCATCCAGTGCACCTCCTTGACCCTGCCGGTCAGCAGCTTGATGCCGGCGTAGGCAATGAAGCCGAACGCCAGGCCGTTGGCGATGGAGTAGGTGAAGGGCATCATCAGCGCCGTGACGGCGGCCGGCACCACCTCGGTGGAGTCGTCCCATGGCAGCTCGGTCAGGTCGCGCATCATCAGGCAGCCGACGAAGAACAGCGCCGGCGCCGTGGCGTAGGCCGGCACGGCCCCCGCCAGCGGGGCGATGAACAGCGCCGCCAGGAACAGCACCGATACGGTGAGCGCCGACAGGCCGGTGCGCCCGCCGGCCTGCACGCCGGCCGCGCTTTCCACATAGGCGGTGGTGCTGGAGGTGCCGAGCATGGAGCCGGCGAAGATGGCGGCGCTGTCGGCAAACAGCGCCTTGTTCAGGCGATCCATCTTGCCCGGCACCAGCAGGCCGGCGCGGCGCGCCACGCCCATCAGGGTGCCGGTGGCGTCGAACAGCTCGACCAGGAAGAACACCAGCACCACGTTCAGCAGGCCCTTGGTCACGGCGGTGTGGATGTCGAGCTTCAGCAGCGTCGGTTCTATCGAGGGCGGCACGTCGAAGATGCCGTGGAACTGGTTGCCGCCGAAGAAGAACGAGGCGACGGTGACGGCGATGATGCCGATCAGGATGGCGCCGGGCACGCGCAGCTTGTCCAGCGTCACCATGAGCAGGAAGCCGAGCACCGCCAGGATCACGCTGGGCTTGTGCAGGTCGCCCAGGGTGACCAGGGTGGCTTCAGACCCCACCACGATGCCGGCGCTCTTGAGCGCAATCAGCGCCAGGAACAGCCCGATGCCCACCGTGATCGCCAGGCGCAATGACTGCGGTATGCCGTTGATGATCAAGCCCCGGATGCCGGTGACGGTGACGAACAGGAACAGGCAGCCCGAGATGAACACCGCTCCCAGCGCCGCCTGCCAGGTGAAGCCCATGTGCAGCACCACGGCGTAGGCGAAGTAGGCGTTCAGCCCCATGCCCGGCGCCAGCGCGATCGGGTAATTGGCGTACAGCGCCATTACCGCCGTGCCCAGCGCCGCGATGATGCAGGTGGCGACGAACACGGCGTCCTTGGGCATGCCGGCGTCGCCCAGGATGGCGGGGTTGACGAAGATGATGTAGGCCATCGTCAGGAAGGTCGTCAGGCCCGCGATCAGCTCCGTGCGGACGCTGGTGCCGTGCTCCTGCAGCTTGAACAGGCGCTCCAGCAGGCCCGTGGATGTGCGGTGCGGCGCCGTGGGCGTAACGCCGCTCAGGTCGTTGGTGCTCATGGTGTTTGTCTCCGTGCGTGTTGTCTTGGGGGTCAGGAATGTGCTGGCGCGGGCTCTATGGCTGGGGCTGGCAGGCCGGCGATGGTCTCGCGCGTGCGCTCGCGCAGCCAGCGCGCGCTGCTCGAATGCTGGCTGCGCGCATGCCACAGCTGGTAGTACTGCAGCGGCGGCAGGGCGATGGGGCAGGGCAATATCACCAGGGGCAGGCGGCTGGCCACGCGCTCACAGTAGCGCCGCCCCGTGGTCAGCACCAGGCGCGTGCCGGCGACCATGTCAGGGATCAGGCTGAAATAGGCGCTGCGTGCGGCGATGTGGCGCTTGAGCCCCAGGCCGTCCAGCACCTGGTCGATGATGCCGCGCGCGCCCGGATGCGTGGGCATGGGCGCGATGTGCTCGGCGGCCAGCCAGGCGGCCTCGTCCCAGCCGCGGCGCACGGCCGGGTGGTGGCGGCTGACTAGCGACACCACCTCGTCGCTGAACAGCCGCGCCAGGTGCAGATCCTCGGGCGGCTCCAGCCAGTTGCCGATCACCAGGTCGATCTCGCCCAGGGCCAGCTGGGCGCGGTAGTCGGCCTCGCGCGTGAGGGCGTGTATCTCCACCCGGGCCAGCGGCGCCTGGCGCTGGATGTCGGCCACCAGGCGCGGCAGGAACAGCGGGTCGAGATAGTCGCTGGCGGCGATGTGGAAGGTCTGGCAGCTGGTGCGCGGGTCGAAGCTGCGCGCCTCGGTAAACAGCGTCTCGGCCGCGCGCAGCACGTTGGCCGCTGGCTCCAGCATGCGCTGGCCGGCCTCGGTGGGCACCATGTGGGCGCCGCTCCTGACCAGCAGCGGGTCGCCTGAGAGCTCGCGCAGGCGCTTCAGGGCGCTGGAGACCGCCGGCTGGTGCATGCCCAGTCGCAGCGCCGCGCGCGAGACGCTGCGCTCGGTCAACACCTGGTGCAGCACGCGTATCAGGTGCAGGTCGATGCGGTCGAACAGGGCCCGGTCGTCCGCATGGCCTGCGGGCGCCTTGGGCGGGTTCGGGGTGGTGGGCATGTCCATGGCCGTGTTCAGCCGGCCTGCACGGCGCTGATGGCGCGCAGGATGGCTTCGCTGGTGGCGGGTGCCTGCAGGGGCGGCACGATGCGGTGCCCGCCAGCGGCGGCCACGGCGTCGCGGATGGCGAAGAACACCGAGAACGGCAGCAACAGCGGCGGCTCGCCCACGGCCTTGCTGCGGTGGATGGAGTCCTCCACGTTGTCGCCCTCGAACAGCTGCACGTTGAACTCGGGCGGGCAGTCGTTGGCCGTGGGGATCTTGTAGGTGCTGGGCGCGTGCGTCAGCAGCAGGCCGCTCTGGGGGTGCCAGACCAGCTCCTCCATGGTCAGCCAGCCCATGCCCTGGATGAAGGCGCCCTCCACCTGGCCTATGTCCACGGCCGGGTTGAGGGATCGTCCCACGTCGTGTAGCAGGTCGGCACGCAGCAGCTTCCACTCGCCCGTGAGCGTGTCCACCACCACCTCGCTGACGGCGGCGCCGTAGGCGAAGTAGTAGAAGGGGTTGCCCTGCATCTTGTCCTTGTCCCAGGACAGGCCGGGCGTGGCATAGAAGCCGTCAGACCACAGCTGCACGCGGTCGGTATAGGCCTGGCCCACCAGGGTCTCGAACGACAGCTGCTTGCCGCCGACCTGCACCTGGTCGTTGGCAAAGCGCACGTCGTCTGCCTTGCCGCCGTGGCGCGCCGCGGCGCAGGCCGCCAGGTGCTCGCGGATCTGGCGCGCGGCGTCCTGCGCGGCCTTGCCGTTCAGGTCGGTGCCGGTGGAGGCGGCCGTGGCCGAGGTGTTGGCCACCTTGCTCGTGTCCGTGGCGGTCACGCGCACGCGCTCGAAGGCCACGCCCAGCTCATGCGCCACCACCTGGGCCACCTTGGTGTTCAGGCCCTGGCCCATCTCGGTGCCGCCATGGTTCACGAGGATGGAGCCGTCGGTGTACACATGCACCAGCGCGCCGGCCTGGTTGAAATGCTTGACGTTGAAGCTGATGCCGAACTTGACGGGCGTGAGCGCCAGGCCGCGCTTGAGCACGGGGCTGGTGGCGTTGTAGGAGGCTATGGCCGCACGACGCGCCTGGTAGCCGCTGCGCTCCTCCAGCTGATCGACCAGTTCGTGGATCACGTTGTCGCGCACTGTCTGCAGGTAGGGCGTGACGTTGTGTTCGGCGCGGCCGTAGAAGTTGGCGCGGCGCACGGCCAGCGGGTCTTGCTGCAACCCGCGCGCAATGCTGTCCAGGATGTATTCGATGGCAATCGCGCCCTGCGGCCCGCCAAAGCCGCGGAACGCGGTGTTGCTCTGCGTATTCGTCTTGCCGCAGTAGCCGTGCATGGCCACCTCGGGCAGCCAGTAGGCGTTGTCGAAGTGGCACAGCGCGCGTGTCATCACCGGGGCCGACAGATCGGCCGAATGCCCGGCGCGCGAGACCATGGTGATAGCGGCGCCCAGGATGCGGCCGGCATCGTCGTAGCCCACGTCGTACTCGTACCAGAAGCAGTGGCGCCGGCCGGTGATGAGAAAGTCGTCATCGCGATCCACGCGCAGCTTGACCGGGCGCGCCAGCAGGCGCGCGGCCACGCTGGCCATGCAGGCGAACAGGCCGGACTGCGATTCCTTGCCGCCAAAGCCGCCGCCCATGCGCCGGCACTCCACTTGCACCGCATGCGCCTGCACGCCCAGGGCATGCGCCACCAGGTGCTGCATCTCGCTAGGGTGCTGGGTGGAGCAGTGCACATGCATGGCTCCGCCTTCCTTCGGCGTGGCGTAGCTGATCTGCCCCTCCAGGTAGAACTGTTCCTGCCCGCCCACGTCGAGCTGGCCCTGCAGGCGGTGCGGCGCGGCCGTGATGCGCGCGCGTATGCCGGCCTCATCCAGGCCGCTGCTGCTGCGCACCAGGTGCATGGGATCGACCACGTACTGGCCCTTGGCATGGGCCTGCTGGGGAGTGATAACTGGCTGCGCGGACTCGACCCGCAGCACCTGCCTGGCCAGGGCGGCGGCGCGGCGCGCCTGATCGCGCGTCTCGGCCACCACGGCAAACACCGGCTGGCCCAGGTAGCGGATGTCGCCCACGCACAGGATGGGGTCGTCGTGGACGATGGAGCCCCAGTCGTTGGCACCCGGAATGTCCTCGGCCGTGAACACCCGCACCACGCCCGGCATGGCGCGCAGCGCGTCCAGGTCTATCGACAACAGCCGGCCCGCGGCCACCGGGGCCAGGCCCAGCGCGCAGTGCAGCGTGCCGGCCAGCTCTGGGATATCGTCGGTGTAGGTGGCGCCGCCGGTGACATGCAGCTGCGCCGATTCATGCGCCTGGCTGATGCCCACGCGCGCGCCCGCCTGGTGCGCGCGCGCCTCGGCGTGCGAGTCCAGGCGCAGCTGCTGGTTGTCCTGATAGGGGGCGAAGGCGGCGGGGCGCTGCAGCAAGGTGCTGGGGACGGGCTTGTTCATGGTGAAGTCTCCTCAAGCTGCGGCGTGCGGCATCACGCTGAAGACGCTGGTGGCGCTGGCGTCCAATGGGTTGCTGGCGCGCGTCTCCAGCCACAGGCGCTGCAGCAGGTTCTGCGCCACCTGCAGGCGGTACTGGCTGCTGGCGCGCATGTCGGTCATGGGCTGGAAGTCCTGCGCCAGCGCCTGCTGGGCGGCACGCACGCTGGCCTCGGTCCAGGGTTGGCCCAGCAGGGCGGCCTCGGCCAGCGCCGCGCGCTTGACGGTGGCGGCCATGCCGCCATAGGCCAGGCGCACGCTGGCGACGGTGCCGCCATCGAGCGTGATGGCCATGCCGGCGCACAGCGCCGAGATGTCGCAGTCGAAGCGCTTGCTGATCTTGTAGCCGCGCACCTGGCGCGCAAAGGCCGCCAGCGGCACCACGATGGCCTGCACGAATTCGCCCTCCTGCAGCGCGTTCTGCATGTAGTCCAGATAAAAGTCGGGCAGCGGCATGCGGCGCACGGTGCTGCCCCGGCGCAGCTCGATGGCGGCGTCCAGCGCCATCAGGATGGGGGGCGAATCGCCAATCGGCGAGCCGTTGGCCACGTTGCCGCCCATGGTGCCGCTGTGGCGTATGGGCGGGGAGGCAAAGCGCAGCCAGACATCGGTGAGCGTGGGCGCCCGTGCGGCCAGCGCGCGCCAGGCCTCTTCGAGCGTGGCGCCGGCGCCTATCCACAGCTCCTGGCCGCGTTCCTCCACGGTGCGCAGCTCGGCCACATTGCCCAGGTAGATCAGGTCGCCCACGTCGCGGAACTGCTTGTTCACCCACAGGCCGATGTCGGTGCTGCCGGCCAGCAGCCGCGCCTGGGGCATTGCAAGGCGCAGGGCCGCCAGTTCCTGCAGCGTGCGCGGGCTGTTGAAATGATCGGTGCGCTGGCCGTTGTGCGTTCTGTAGTACAGGGGCGGGTTCTGCGCCAGCTCTCGCAGCGCCTGCGTGACGGCGGCGCGGTCAAGGAGGGCCGTGGGCAGGTCGAACATGCGCTCGCCCGCGTCCAGGATGGGACGGTAGCCGGTGCAGCGGCACAGGTTGCCCGACAGGTCGTCGGCCAGCTGCTGGCGCGTGGGCCGGGTGCCGGCCTGCTGGTGCTCTTCGTAGCTGTTCCACAGCGACATGGCAATGCCGGGCGTGCAGAAGCCGCATTGCGAGCCGTGGCACTCCACCAGCGCCTGCTGCACCGGGTGCAGGCCTTGGGCGCCGCCGCTGCAGCCTTGGGCCGCCGGGGCCATGCCTTGCAAGTCCTCCACGGTGAACAGCGCCTTGCCGTCCAGTGTGGGCAAAAACTGTATGCAGGCGTTGACGCTGGCCAGCTGCAGGGTGCCCGCAGCATCGAGTTCGCCCAGCACCACGGTGCAGGCGCCGCAGTCGCCCTCGTTGCAGCCTTCCTTGGTGCCGGTGCTGCGCGCGGCTTCGCGCAGCCAGTCGAGCACCG
>JAFEER010000208.1 GCA_018240985.1 Pseudomonadota bacterium | reverse complement strand
CTCTCCAGGCCATGGCGTTGCACCGCCCGCGCCAGGGCCTGGCCGGCGGCCGCATCGCCCGCCTGCGGCCCCTGCAGCACCAGCAGCTTGCGCCACTGGCGCAAGGCCAGGAACTGCGCCAGGGCATCGGCCTGCATTTGCTGGCTGGGCAGGGTGTGCAGCAAGGCAGGCGCGCAGTCCGCGCCGCGCAGGCTGTCGTCGGCCAGGCCAGTGTTGAAGATCATCACGTCACCGAGCGCCGCGGGCGCCTGGCGCACCAGCTCGCGCAGCATGGGCTCGGGCAGGTCGGCCACGATATGCCCGACCTTGGCGGCCTTCAGCTCCTGCAGCGCCTGGGGCAGGTCTGAGGCCGAGGGCAGCACCAGATCCTGCACGCTGAGCTCGACATCGACATCCTGCAGTTCCAGCGCCGAGTCCTGCACCGCCAGCTCCACGCCCTGTACGGCGCGGCCCTGGGGGTGGCCGGGGTAGGCCAGCTCCAGGCGCCGCTTGGCATAGCGCGCATCGTCGGCCACGGAGACCACCGTCAGTGTCAGCTGGCGCGCCGCGGTGGCCTGCAGGGGCAGGCACAGCAGGACGGCGCAGACCCCGAGGATGCGCAGCGGCTTCCTCATGGTTGCACCAGCACGCCGGAGGGCGTGCGCCCCGTGGACACGGTGCGCAAGGCCTTCGCCGCAGCGGTGTCGATCAGCGTCAGCTCGTCGGACAGGCCGTTGACCACATACAGCGTCTTGCCATTGGGGTGCATGGCCAGTCCCCAGGCGCGCCTGCCCACGGGCACCTGCTGCGCCATGGTCTTGTCGGCGGCGTTGATGCGCGCCACGCGGTTGGCGCGGCCCAGGCCGACCCAGACGTTGGCGCCATCGGGGCTCACGGCCATGCCCACGGGCGTGACGTCGCTGGCGGGCACGCCCTCCACGGGCAGGGCGATCTTGAGCTTGACCTGCTGGGTATGGGTGTCGATGACGGCGATGGAGGCTTCGAGTTCGTTCGTCACCCACAGCTCGTTGGCGGCGGCCAGCGGCACCAGGCGGCGCGGGCGCTTGCCGGTCTTGATGGTCTTGACCACCTTCTGCTGCGCCAGATCGATGTAGTGCACGGCGTCCGCCGCTTCGGAGGTGACGTAGGCGAACTTGCCATCCAGCGTGACGTGCACGCCCTCGGGCTCCTTGCCGGTGGGCACCTGGAACAGGGGCTTCTTGCTGGCGATGTCGTAGGCCGCCAGCACGTTGTCGTCCTCGATCGATACATAGGCGGTCTTGCCATCGGGGCTGAGGTCGAAGATCTCCGGGCTCTCGCCAACCGGCACGGTAGCCACCTGCTTGCCCGCCGCCACATCGACGATGCCCAGCTGGTCGCTGTCGCCGCAGCTGACGATGATCTGGCCATGACCGGGCAGGAACATCATGTGGCGCGGGCGCTGGCAGACCGCGATGTCGCCCACGCGATCGCCGCGCGTGTTGAAGACCTGCAGCTTGTGGTCTTTTTCGACAGAAACATAGACCCTGTCCGGTACCGCGCCGGCAAATGCTGCGGGGATGGCCGCCAGGGTCGTCAGGGCGGCCAGAGGACGCCATAAGTGTTTCATGCTGCCCATGCGTGTCATCAGAATGTCTCCCGGGTTGCTATCAAAAACCTGCCTGTGCCATCGGTGCGCGCCCCCTGTTGCGTTGTGGAACAGTCGTCCGCGCGGCCGCGGTACACAGTCTTGCCTGGCGCACCAGCAGCACACAAGTTTCATGCCATGCGCGCAGTCCGTGCCCAAAGCGGCTGGGGCATCAGCGCATGCGCTGTATCAAGGCATGCTTGAGCACGAACTGGTGGTAGACGAATGCCGCTACATGCAGGGCAATCAGCAGCAGCAGCGCCACGGCCGACCCTTGGTGTAGCGCACTCATGAGCTCCTTGCCCGCTTCCCAGCGCTGGCCCAGTTTCGGCAGCACTATGCCGAAAAACCGGATCGGGTAGCCCGAGAACACCGAGCCCAGAAAGCCCGACAGCGGCACCACGAACATCAGCGCATACAACAGCCGGTGGGCGGCAGCGGCCAGCTGCTGCATAGTCCTGGCCTGCGGCAGCGCCGCCACGCGCGGGCGCAGCAGCGCCCAGGCCAGGCGCAGCACGATGAGCAGGCCCAGCACCATGCCCCAGGACTTGTGCACGTTGAACCACGAGGCGCGCAGGCCCGTGCTGTCCTTGGGCAGGCCCAGCATCCACATGCCCAGGGCAATCTGCCCGAGCAAGAGGGCGGCCATGAGCCAATGCAGGGTGACGGAAAAACGGTCGTATCGGATGCGTTGCACAAAACCCCCTGTCGCTCAATCAATCAGATCGGGCGGCAGCAGGCTCTTCTTGCGGTAAATGGTGTTGCGTGACACCCCCAGCGCCTTGGCCGCTGCCGACACATTGCCCTTGTGCAGCCGCAACATCTGTGCCATGGCGTTGATGGTCACATCCTGCAGGCTATGGCCGTCGTCGGTAAGATCGTCGGGGACAGGCGGTGCCCCGACGCTGGGCACGACGGGTGGTTCTGCCTGTTGCAGGGGCGACGCAAGGATGGGGCGCATGGGGGTGCGCAGTTCGTCGAG
>JAFEER010000207.1 GCA_018240985.1 Pseudomonadota bacterium | reverse complement strand
GCCCACGGCCGTCACCGAGATGCCGCGCGCGCCAAACTCCTTGGCCGCCGCACGCGTGAAATGCTCCACCGGCGCCTTGGTGCCGGCGTAGGACGCATAAAACGGCGTGAACGCGCCCAGCAGCGAGGTGACCAGCGTGCACACCTTGCCGTTGTCGTTGACATGCTTGCCCGCCTCCTTCAAGAAGAAGAAGGCCGTCTTGGCGTTGACCGCGCTCATCTCGTCGTATTCGGCTTCGCTGATCTCGGCGATGGGCTTCTTGAGCACCTTGCCCACGGTGTTGATGGCGATGTCGGGCCGGCCCACCGCGGCCACGGCATCGGCAAACAGCTTCTCCATCGCAGCAGCGCTGGTCAGGTCGGCCTGCAGGGCCACGGCCTTGGCCCCGGCCTTCTGCACCGCGGCCACGGTGGCGTCGGCATCGGCCTTGCTCGCGGCGCTGTTGTAGTGAATGGCGATGGCCTTGGCGCCGTGCGCCGCCAGGTCGCGCGCCAACAGGCCGCCGAGGTTCTTGGCGCCACCGGCAATGAGGACGACCTTGCCTTGAATGCTGTGCTGGGACATGGGGAGTGCTCCTTGTAGATATATGGAACCCAGCACTCTATTGATTTGAAAACAAGAAATAAATGCAGAAAAATAGATGCTCTATCCAACAATCACTACCAATACCCTCGCATGGATCGCATAGAGCAGCTGCGCATCTTCATCCGTGTTGCCCAAAGCGGCAGCTTCACCCAGGCGGCCGATCAGCTCGGCCTGCCGCGCCCCAGTGTGTCGCTGGCGCTGCGGCAGCTGGAGGCACGCCTGGGCACGCGCCTGCTGCACCGCACCACGCGCCGGGTCAGCCTGACGCCGGACGGTGCATCGCTGCTGGAACGCGCCCCCTCCCTGGTGGCCGACGTGGAAGAGCTGGAGCAGCAGTTTCGCCCCGACACCACCCAGATGCGTGGCCGCCTGCGCGTGGACATGCCCAGCCGCATCGCCCGCCGCCTGGTGGCGCCCGCCCTGCCCCAATTCCTGGCCCTGCACCCGGAGATCGAAATCGACCTGGGCAGCAGCGACCGCATGATCGACCTGGTGCAGGAAGGCGTGGACTGCGCCCTGCGCGTGGGCACGCCCCAGGCCAGCAGCCTGGTGGCGCGGCCGGTCGGGCAGCTGGCCCTGGTCAACTGCGCCAGCCCGGCATACATAGCGCGCCACGGCCAGCCGCGCAGCCCGGCCGACCTGCCCAGCCACCAGGCCGTGAACTACATGGCACCGGGCAGCGGCCGCGTCGCCCCTTGGGAATGGCTGGACGACGGCGAGGTGCAGCACTGCACCATGCCCTCCCGCGTGACCGTGAACAACGCCGAGACCTACATCGCCTGCTGCCTGGCCGGCCTGGGCCTGATCCAGGTGCCGGCCTTTGACGTGCGCGAGCACTTGGTAGCGGGCGAGCTGGTTGAGGTGCTGCAGAACTGGCGCGCCCCCGCCATGCCCATGCACCTCGTCTACCCGCACCAGCGCCACCTGTCGCGGCGCGTGCAGGCGTTCGGCAATTGGCTGGTGCCGCTGCTGCAGGGTGAGGTGGGGGCCGGATAGTGGGCGTTTGGATCACGCCTGCTGTTCAGTCCGCTTCAATACCGGCACGCAGCGCCGCCGCCAGTACGGCATCGCGCAAGGCGGAGTTGCGGGCGAGCGGGCCACCAATGCGTCGCCCCGTCAGCACGCCGGCCAACCGATCCCCGAACAGCACCAGCGCACAGTCCCGATCCCGCTGGCGCGACATCCACAACAAGCCATCCACGTCGGCAAACTGCTGGTGCAGCGCCAGTGCCCACCGCGCCGTGGCCGGGTAGTCCCGCGACGGGTTGGTGATCAGCTCCTCCTTGGGCACCTTCAAACGGTGCAGGCCCTCGCTCGTCAGATCCACCAGCTTCAAGTTGCGGCTGGGCAGTAATTCACCATAGCCGCGCTGCGCGAATTCGTCGAGATCGACAAACTTGTCGGGCGCATCGATGGGCACGTCATGGAACACGGTCTCGAAGATCGAGCAGTCCAGCGTGGAACCGCCGTACAGGTAGGGAACCACCTTGCTCTTGGCATCCTGGATCGGCGCGAAGCGCGTCGGCTTGCGCAGCCGCCCTGCGTCATCCACGCCGGGGTTGAAACTCTCAGGTGCGAACGCGGTGTCATGAATGACATGGATCAACCGGCCCGCCGCCCAGGTATCAAACAAGGGCGCAAGCGGCGGAACCGGCGCACGACAAGTCAAGCCGCGCTCCCCTCGGCGTCACGCAGCGCTGCCCGCACAACGGCTTCCGGATCGCTGGCCAGCAGATCGACCGGGCGCGCGCTGTCCGCCAGCCCGCCGTTGTTCGAGGTGAACCACAGCGCCAACTTCCAGGGTGCCTTGCGCCCGCCAAATGCCTCCAATACCTGCTGCACCGCCTTGATCGGCCGGCCGTTCTCGAATTGAAAGGCCGGATAGACGTCGCGCTCGCGCGCCGACTTGTCCGGGTGCGGCACGGCGAACACCTGGCGACGCTTGCGCCAATTGTCGGCCAGCGCCGTGCGATTGCTGGCCTGGGAGCCGTTGGCATCGGCCAGTTGCTCGGCACTGAAGAAGCCAAACTCGTTGAGGATGCTGGCGTGGCGCTGGGCGAGCCGCTGCGCCATCTCCAGCTCGACAACGCTGGGGGCGAGCATGCGCGCCGCCATGAAGTCCACCATTTCCTCCATGCGACGCTCGCGCACCGCAGCGATCTTCTCGCCCAGCAGGCGATCCAGCAGCGGCAGCGAAGCCAGCAGGGTGCTCGACGCCGCTTCGTCCGCCACTTCGAGCACAAAGGCCCTGCCGGCGCGCGGGCCATGCCCTCGGTCGGCGCGGTAGGGCTGCACGGTGAACACGTCGCCTTGCAGCATGTGGAATGTGGTCTTCGCCATGGCATCAACTCCGTTTGACCAGATTGATGAATTTATACATCAAAAGGTCAATTTGGTCGAATTACTGGTGTTTGACGTTCCGCAAACGAGTCACCGCGCCATGCACCATGGAAGCAGTTGCCACTGGCAAGCGATTGTTCCGTTTGCAGGACGGTGTGGCCAACAAACCAGCCGTAGATTTCCGTCCCCCGCCCCCCATCTTTAGGCCATGCCCTGGCACAGTGCCGGTGCACCACGCAACCGGAGATCATCCATGACCACCCCCAAGCAAGTCCTGTCCACGCACAGCGCACCCGACCGCCATTGGGTGGGCGACGGCTTTCCCGTGCACGGCATGTTTGGCTACAACGGCGCGGGCGTGGCCGGGCGCAGCCCCTTTTTGCTGCTGGACTACGCGGCGCCCACGCAGTTTGGCCCCAACACCGGCTATCGACGCGGCGTGGGCCAGCACCCGCACCGCGGCTTCGAGACCGTGACCATCGTCTACGACGGCGAGGTGGAGCACCGCGACTCCACCGGCGCCGGCGGCGTCATCGGCAAGGGCGACGTGCAGTGGATGACCGCCGGCGGCGGCATCCTGCACGAGGAATTCCACTCCCACGCCTACAGCCGCACCGGCGGGCCGTTCGAGATGGTGCAGCTGTGGGTCAACCTGCCAGCAAAAGACAAGATGACGCCGGCGCATTACCAGGGCATCACCGATGCGCAGATCCCGTCCGTCGCCCTGCCCGCTGATGCCGGCCGCGTGCGCGTGATTGCCGGCCGCTTCGACGGTGCACAGGGCCCCGCCAGCACCTACTCGCCCCTCAACGTGTGGGACATGCGCCTGACCGCCGGCCACGGCGTTGACGTGAGCCAGCCCGAGGGCTGGAGCACGCTGATCGTGGTGCTGGCCGGCAGCGTGACAATCAACGGCGGCACCACGCTGGGCGCCGCCGAAATGGCCACGCTGTCCACCGCCGGCACG
>JAFEER010000206.1 GCA_018240985.1 Pseudomonadota bacterium | reverse complement strand
CGCTGGGCGTGGCGGTGGGCTCGCCGCTGGTCAGCCCGCAGTCGCTGGAGCTGGTGTGCTCCGGCTCCGGCGTGATGAAGCTCATCGCCAGGGACGACGGCGGCGCGCAGGAGCGGGGCGCGGCCCACCTCGACTGCCCCATGTGCATGCCGCTGCTGGCGCCGCCGCCCGCCGCGGCCGGGGTTTGCGAGCCGCCCGCGCCGCTGTCCTATGCGCTGCGGCCCAGCGTCGCCGCACACATTGCCGCCGCCACGGCCGCGCCGCTGCCCGCGCGCGGGCCGCCCTCCCTCTGGACTTGCCTCCTTGATACCGCTGCGACCGCCGCCCAGCCTGGGTGCGGGCCGCAAAGTCTTGTTGCCAAGTGGCGGCGCCCGTGCCGGCGCCGCAGAGGTTTTTGTCATGAAAAAGTCCATGGCGCCGCTCCTGCTGGGCGGCGCATTGCCCTGGCTTGCCGTCGCGGCGTTGGCGCAGCAGGAGGCGCCGGCCCTTGATGCCGCGCCCGAGCGCGCCAAGTCGCTCGGCGTCGTCACCGTCAGCGGCGGGCAGCCCAGCTCGCTGCCGACGCAGATTCCCACCACCATCGAGGGCGTGACGCGCGAGGAGATCGCCACGCGCATCAACGCCACCGACAGCGAGGACGCGCTGAAATACCTGCCCAGCCTGCTGGTGCGCAAGCGCTACATCGGCGACTACAACCACGCCATCCTGTCCACGCGCGCCTCGGGCACGGGCAACAGCGCGCGCTCGGCCGTGTATGCCGACGGCATCCTGCTGTCCAACTACCTGGGCAACGGCATCGCCAACGGCACCAATTACGCGCCGCGCTGGGGCCTGGTGACGCCCGAGGAGATCGAGCGCGTGGACGTGATGTACGGCCCGTTCTCCGCCGCCTACCCTGGCAACTCGGCCGGCGCGGTGGTGGACTACGTGACGCGCATGCCGACCCGGCTCGAAGCGCATGTCAGCGCCGGCTATTCGTCCCAGCCCAACGAGCTGTACCGCACCGACCGCAGCTTCAACAGCTGGCAAACCAGCGCCTCGCTGGGCAGCAAGAGCGGCGACTGGTCCTGGTGGATCAACCTGCACCGCACCGACAGCCAGGGCCAGCCGCAGACCTTCACCACCGTGCCCGTGGCCGCGGGCCAGCCGGGCGCGGCGGGCAAACCCGTATCCGGCGCCGTTGCGGGGCTGAACACCACCAATACGCCCTGGTACATCCTGGGCAGCGGCACGCAGTACCACACGGTGCAGGATCACGCCAAGCTCAAGCTGGCCTATGACATCAACGCCACCCTGCGCGCCAGCTACACCCTGGGCTGGTGGCAAAACCGCTCCGAGGGCCGGCCCGCGAGCTTTCTGAGCGGGCCGGACGGCCAGCCCGTGTACAGCGGCCCGGTGAACATCGCCGGGCGCGCCTACACCCTGGCGCCCACGGCCTTCCCGCTGAGCAACGACGACCAGACGCACACCATGCACGGCGTGTCGCTGAAGAGCCATACCCAGGGCCGGTTCGACTGGGAGCTGGCCGCCAGCCTCTACGACTATGGCCGCGACCGCCAGCGCGCGCCCACCACGGCCCTGCCGCAGGCCACCGCCGGCGGGCCCGGCACGCTGCAGAGCCAGGACGGCACGGGCTGGAACACCCTGGCCGCCAAGGGCACCTGGCGCCCGGACGGCATGCAGGGCGCGCATATCGTGGACTTCGGCCTGGGGCGCGACGCCTACAAGCTCGGCATCACCAAGCTGAACGTGCTGGGCAGCTGGATCGACGGCGCGGCCAACCTGCAGGCACCGGTGAGCGACGTGGGCGGGCGCAGCGAGACCCGCTACCTGTGGGCGCAGGACGCCTGGCGCTTCGCGCCGCGCTGGAAGGCCGTGCTGGGCCTGCGCTGGGAGGACTGGGTGGCGCACGACGGCTTCACCAGCACGGCCAGCAGCCGCCAGGGCTACGCGCGGCGCAGCGAGTCGCATTTCTCACCCAAGGCGGCGCTGGCGTACCAATGGAGCAGCGACACCGTGCTCAAGGCTTCGCTGGGGCGCGCGCTGCGCTTTCCCACGGTGGGAGAGCTGTATGGCGCGACCTCGGGCGGGGCGCTGTCCTTCATCAACGACCCCCATCTCAAGCCGGAGAAGTCATGGACGGGCGAACTGTCGGCCGAGAAGGACTTGGGCAACGGCTTGGCGCGCGCCACGCTGTTCCACGAGGTCACGCGCGACGCGCTCTACAGCCAGCCGATACCGGGCAGCGCCAACCCCATCGTCTCGCGCGTGCAGAACGTGGACAAGATCCGCACGCTGGGCCTGGAGCTGGCCTACAGCGGCCAGCCGGCGTGGCTGCGCGGCCTGGACCTGGGCGGCAGCCTGACCTTTGCCGACTCGGAAATCGTCGCCAACGCCGCCAACCCCGCCAGCGTGGGCAAGCGCCAGCCGCGCGTGCCGCGCTGGCGCGCCACGGCCTACGCCACTTACCAGCCCGACGAGCGCTGGGCCTTCACCGTGGCAGCGCGCTACAGCGGGCGCCAGTACTCCACGCTGGACAACAGCGACGTGAACGCCTTCGTGTACATGGGCGCCAGCAAGTACTTCACCGTGGATCTGCGCGTGCGCTTGCAGCTCACGCGGCAGTGGTCGGCGGCGTTTGGCATAGACAACGCCAACAACTACCAGTACTGGAACTTCCACCCCTATCCGCAGCGCACCTACCAGGCCTCGCTGCGCTGGGATCTCTGATGCCTTTTTGTGAGGAACCCACCATGAAGCTCGCTTTGCAATCACTGGCCGCCACGGCCGCACTGTGCGCCGCCGCGGCGGCCAGCGCCCATGTCACGCTGCGCGCCGGCACCGCCCCGGCGGGCAGCAGCTAT
Source organism: Pseudomonadota bacterium (assembly GCA_018240985.1). Classification (GTDB taxonomy): domain Bacteria; phylum Pseudomonadota; class Gammaproteobacteria; order Burkholderiales; family Burkholderiaceae_C; genus Alicycliphilus. Next base: position 4,848 of record JAFEER010000206.1, on the reverse strand, counting down.
GACGCGGCCTTCTCGGTCGGCCATGCCTGCCAGGGCGCACAGGCCACGACGGCGCTGGCCGTGCAGCTGCCGCCCGGCTTTCGGCTGCAGCAGGCCCTGCCGCGCCCCGGCTGGACGCTGAGCGCCCCGCCCGCCGGCACGCCGGGCGGCGAGGTGCGCTGGACGGCCGAATCGCCCGAGGCCGCCCTGCAAGGCCACGACAAGGCCGTGTTCGGCCTGCGCGGCATGCTGCCCGAGGCGCCCGGCACGCTGTACTTCCCGGTGCGCCAGATCTGCGACGTCGGCCAGGCGGACTGGGTGCAGCTGCCCGAGCCAGGCAGCAGCGCCAAGCCCGCCATGCCCGCTGCCCGGCTGGAGCTGCTGGCGCCGGATCAGCCCGCCGCCCAGGCCGCGCCGGTCGGCGCCGCGCACGGCTTCCATTGACACGGCTACCATTGGCCCATGTCATACCCCTCGCGCTTCTGGGCCGATCTTTCCACGCGTGACTTTGCCGAGGCCCGCAACTGGGGCCTGGCCGCGCAGACCGTGGCCGTGCTGCCGGTGGCCGCCGTGGAGCAGCATGGGCCGCACCTGCCGCTGGCCGTGGATGCGACGCTGCTGGACGGCGTGATCGATGCGGCGCTGCCGCTTTTGCCGGCCGATCTGCCGGTGCTGTTTTTGCCGGCGCAGAACATGGGCCTGTCCACCGAGCACCGTTCCTACCCCGGCACGCTGACGCTGTCGCCGGCCACCTTGATCGCGCTGTGGTGCGAGCTGGGCGAATGCGTGGCGCGCGCCGGCGTCAAGAAGCTGCTGCTGTTCAACGGCCATGGCGGCAACGTGAGCGCCATGGACATCGTGGCGCGCGAGCTGCGCCAGCGCTGCGGCCTGCTGGTCTACAGCAGCAGCTGGTTCAGCCTGCCGCTGCCGGATGCCGTGAGCGCCCAGTTCAGCGCCCACGAGCACCGCTTCGGCATCCATGGCGGGGAGATCGAGACCTCGATGATGCTGCACCTGGCCCTCGGCAGCGTGCACATGGAACATGCGCGCGACTGGCGCTCCACCTCGCAGGATAGGGCCGAGCAGCACGCCATCCTGGGCAACGGCAAGAGCGCCAAGATGGGCTGGGCGATCGAGGACTACCACAGCGCCGGCGCCGTGGGCAACGCCGCCGCCGCCACGGCCGAGCGCGGCCGCGCCGTGGTGCAGGCCGCGGGCCAGGCGCTGGCGCAGCTGCTGGCCGAGCTGCACGCGCTGCCGCTGTCCACGCTGGCGCCCAAGCCTTCTTGATTGGCAAGCTGTCTCAGACTCTTCCCCTTTGGGGCTGAAGACCGCGGCTCCAGTTCCGCCGGTGCGGAACTGGACGGTCTGAAGAGCGGCGGCGTCTCGCCGCCAGCACCGAGGTTGGGATGGAGGCTGGAGCGCCGGCATCTTGCCGGCATCAAGGTACGAGCGTCGCTGGCCCCCACCCCAGCCCTCCCCCAGAGGGGGAGGGAGTAAGACAAGCTATCTGCGACTCGTCGCTAGTCGAGCAAGCCTTAGGCGGCCGCCGGCGCGGCGGCCAGCGGCTCCACATGGATTTGCGCGTCCTGCGGATCGAGCCGCCAGCGTGTGCCGTGAAACTGCTGCACGCTGTCCCGGTGTGCTACTGATACGAGAGCGCCACGCCCGCGCACCAGGTCGCGCAGGCGCTGGTACAGCAGGCCCTCGGTGGGGCCGTCCAGGGCGCTCGTGGCCTCGTCGGCAAACACCCAGGCCGGGTGCTTGAGCAGCACGCGCGCAATCGCCAGGCGCTGCTGTTCGCCGCCCGAGAGCTGGGCGTTCCAGGCGCCGGCCTCGTCCAGGCGCTTGCACAGCGCCGGCAGCCGGGCCTCGTACAGCGCGCGGCGCAGCTCGGCGTCGCCGTAGCGGGCGGGGTGCTCGGGGTAGGCCAGGGCGTCGCGCAGCGGGCCGTCGGGGAAGTAGGGCTTCTGCGGGATGAACATGGCATCCTGCGGCAGCTGCACGCTGCCCTGCGCCCAGGGCCAGATGCCCGCCAGGGCGCGCAACAGCGTGGACTTGCCCGCGCCCGAGGGGCCGCTGATCAGCACCGCCTGCCCCGGCGCGGCCGACAGCGTCGCCTGTTGCAGCAGCGGCCGGCCATCGGGCAGCTCTACGCTGAGGTTGCGCACGGCCAGCTCGGCAGCGGGTTCGGGCTGCAGGCCGGCAGCGCGCGCCTGGGCCGTCAGGCTGGCTTCGAACCCGCCCAGACGTTCGGTGGTGGCGCGCCAGGCGGCCAGGTCGGCGTAGTTGTCCACGATCCACGACAGCGAGCTCTGCACGCGGTCGAAGGCCGAGGCGATCTGCATCAGCTCGCCGAGCTGGATGGCGCCGCTCAAGAAGCGCGGCGCGGCGATGATGAAGGGGAACACCACGGCCGCCTGGCCGAAGAAGCTGGTGCACCAGACCAGGTTCTTCTGCGCCTTGACGAGGTTCAGGTAGTTGGCCAGCACGTCGGCCAGGCGCCCGCCCAGCTGGCGCCCCTCCACGCCCTCGCCGCCGTCGAGCGCAATGGCCTCGCTGTGCTCGCGCACGCGCACCATGCGGTGGCGGAAATCGGCCTCCAGCCGCTGCTGGCGGTAGTTCAGCCGCATCTGCGGGCGCCCGACCCAGAAGGTGATGGCGCTGCCGGCCACGCAGTACAGCACCGCCATCCAGACCATGAAGCCCGGAAACTCGCGCGGCCCGCCGAGTAGCTCGGGCAGCGGCAGGCCCACGCCGGCACTTAAGGCCCACAGGATGCCGACAAAACTCACGAGGGTCACCACGGCGTTGAGCAGGCCCATGGATAGGCCCACGCTGGCGCCGGTGAACAGGTTCAAGTCCTCCTGAATCCGCTGATCCGGGTTGTCGGGCATGGCGGTGGCGCCCTCCTGGCCGTCCTTGCCGTCCTGAAAGCGCGCCAGCTCCAGCCGGTAGAACGCCTTGCCCGCCAGCCAGCGCGCCAGCATGTGCTCGGTCAGCCAGCGCCGCCAGTCGATCTGCAGGCGCTGCGTGAGGTAGAAGCGGTACACCGCAATCACCACATAGGCCAGCGCCAGCCAGGCAAAGTGCCCCAGCTGCTGCCAGAACACCGTGGCGTTGCGCTGCTGCAGCGCGTCGTAGAACAACCGGTTCCAGCTGTTGATCTGCACCAGCATGTACACGGCCGCCAGGTTCAGCGCCACGATGGCGCAGAGCAGGCCGCCTGCGACCCAGCGGCGCTCGGAGCGAAAGTACGGTGCGGCCAGTGCCCAGGCCTGGGGCGCCACGGCCAGCGCGCGGCGCAGGCGTGCCTTGGTGGCTGTTTTAGCGTTCGTCACATCGAGCCCCGTTTGTTTTGCCTCACTTTGACCGCCCAGACTGAGGCGAAACTTAAACGGTGGTGGTAAAACGCTACCTATCGGGAGACCAACGCCGCATGTTTCAGATCAGGCCGCCTTTGCTGGCATCCACCACCAGGTACGCATTGCAGCTGCGCCAGGGCTTTCGCTGGCTGCGTTTTGATGCCCCGCTGGAGGCCGAATACCGTGCCTACTGCAGCGGCAACGAGTACACGCGCGTGCTGTGGTTCAGCGGGCTGTGCCTGCTGCTGTGGGCGGGCTTTGCCGTGCTGGATCTGTGGGTGGTTGACGCCGCGGGCCGGCCCAGCGCAGAGCAGTCGTTGCTGGAGTGGCTGCGCGCCGTGCGCCTGGGCGTTGCCGCGTCCATCGTGCTGGTGCTGGCCAGCGCCCTGTGGCGCGCGCCGCTGCGCGTGGTGCACGCGGCGCTGCTGTTGTCGGGCCTAGTCCTCGCCTGCGGTGCGGCCTTCGTCATCTACGTCCACAAGCTGCTGGGCGTGCCGCACGAGGGCGCGCTGCTGGTGCTGGTGCTGGTGGGCCTGTTCACCCCGTTTGCCATGAGCCTGTGGTGGCATGGCCTGGTGGTGCTGCTCTACCTGGCCTGTGTCACGGCGCTGGCCTGGGCCGCGCCGCTGCCCGGCGTGCGCGCCGAGATGCTGCGCCTGGATGCGGTGCTGGCGCTGTCGGCGCTGCTGTTCGGCTTTGCCGCCTACTGGCGCGAACACCAGCGGCGCGAGCAGTTCCTGTACCGCGGCGACGCGCACTGGCTGGCCATGCGCGATGCGCTCACCGGCCTGTACAACCGGCGCATGTTCAACCACCACCTGGATCAGGTCATGGCGCACGCGCGGCGCGAGGGCCAGCCGCTGGTGCTGCTGCTGGCCGATGTGGATTACTTCAAGGCCTACAACGACGGCCATGGCCAGGAGCAGGGCGATGCCGTGCTGCAGCAGGTGGCGCAGGTGAGCCTGGCCTGCATTGGCCGGCCGCTGGACATGGTGGCGCGCGTGGGCGGCGAGAAGTTCGCCGTGGTGCTCTATGGCAGCAGCGCGGCGCATGCCCGCGCGCTGGGACAAAGCCTGGTGGCGGGCGTGCGCCAGCGTGCCCTGGCGCATGGCGCCTCACCCGTGGCCGAGGTGGTCACGGTGAGCGTGGGCGGCGCCATGCTGCAGCCAGATGATCGCCCGCAGTCGATCTACGCGCGTGCCGAGCGCGTGTTGCACCAGGCCAAGAGCAGCGGGCGCGACCGTTGCAACTGGGAGGCGGCGTTTCAGGCGTGAACTCAAATCACACTTATTCCGGCGAAAGCCGGAATCCAGACGCCACGCACTGATCACTCCAGTAGATTCCGGCTTTCGCCGGAATAAGTGTGATTTGAGGAATGCCAATCAGGGCAAATTGGCCTGACTATGCACATACCGCAGAAGCCCCTCACCCCTCCCTCTCCCCAAAGGGGCGAGGGCGATCGGGCGCGCCGGTATTACTCCCTCTCCCTCTGGGAGAGGGTGGG
>JAFEER010000205.1 GCA_018240985.1 Pseudomonadota bacterium | reverse complement strand
CTGTGGAGATGAACGAGCCGCCAGTAGGCGGCACCAACCCGAGGGGCCGCGTTAGCGACCCCGTTTAGCCGCTTTGAGCGGCTCACATAACGAAAGCCCCCGGCTTTGCCGGGGGATGGTTACTGGAGATGGCCAACGCCCGTCTGTATGCGTTCTGGGGTGCGTTGACCGAGGGGCTGAAGACTGGCGAGCCGCAGAACGAAGCCAGGACGGGTGGCGAGATATTCGCGGCGATCTACCGCGACCCGGACAGGCTGCGCGGCTTTCTCGCCGCGATGACTGCCATCAGCGCCGGCGCCGCGCACGCCATTGCGCAGCAATTCCCCTGGAGCGACTACAAGAGCTTTGCCGACGTGGGCGCCGCCCAGGGCATGGTGCCGGTCACGCTCGCCCGGGCCCATGGGCACCTGACGGGCATAGGCTTCGACCTGCCGGTGGTGCAGTCGGTGTTCGAGGATTTCGTCGGCGAGAACGGCGTCTCCGATCGTGTCAAATTCCAGGCCGGTGACTTTTTCAGGGACGATTTGCCCAAGGTGGACGTGATCGTCATGGGGCATATCCTGCACGACTGGAACCTGGAGGAAAAGCGCAGGCTTGTGGCGAAGGCCTACGCTGCGCTGCCCAAGGGCGGCGCGTTGATCGCCTATGACGCGGTCATCGACGACGAGCGGCGGCAGAACGCCTTCGGCCTGCTGATGAGCCTGAACATGCTGATCGAGACCCGCGGCGGCAAGGACTACACCGGAGCCGAATGCCAGGCCTGGATGCGCGACGCCGGGTTCGCGCAGACGCGGGTCGAGCCATTGGTGGGGCCCGACTCGATGGTCATCGGGGTGAAATGAGGGGATCCACGCCGTACAGCAAGCGGCTGCGATGCGGACGGTGGAACACCATCAACCGAGGACTGGATCCTTCAGGTGGTGGCGGCCGGACGCAGCCGTGGGGCGCGGGCGGTTCTGGTCTTTGGGGCGGGCATCGCGCCGGCGCAGGGCCCAGCGTTCGACGGTGTAGTACGACAGTGCCGCCAGCGCCGTGGAGATCGCCAGCCCCAGCGCCACGACGGCAGGCCAGGGCAGGTCGGCGCGCAGGTAGCGCACCACCGGGTAATGCCACAGGTAAATGCCATAGGACAGCCTGCCCAGCACGACCAGTACGCGTGCGCTCAGCATCTCGTATACCGCGCCTTGTCGCTGCAGCAGCGCCAACAGCAGAACCACGGTGGCGCATTCCACCACCGTCATGCCCCAGAGCATGGCATTCATGTCGTCCCAGGCCTGGGCCATGAGCAGCGGCACGGCCAGCACCAGCCACATGAAATGGGTCAGGCGCTGGCGCAGGGCCTGGAACCAGGCGGGTTGCTCCAGTAAAAGGGCTGCCAGCAGGCTACCGGTGAGCAGGCCCGTGGCGCGGGTGTCGAAGCGGAAGAAGATCTCGTAGAACTGCTGGCCCAGCAGCACCCACAGCACGCGCCAGGCCCAGGCCAGCAGCAGCAGCGCCGCTATCGTGCGCCACAGCCGGCCCCGCGGCGCCATGCGCGCCAGCAGCACCAGCAGTGGCGGCCAGACCAGGTAGAAATGCTCCTCCACCGACAGCGACCACATGTGCAGCAGCGTGCCCGGGCTGTCGAAGAAGGCGATACCGTAGTCGGCCAGGTACAGGAGCGACACCAGGGCGTCGCCGTAGACGTCCTTCAGCTCGGGCCACAGCATGGGGGCGAAGATGCAGTAGGCCAGCAGCAGCAGCAGCAACGCAGGCATCAACCTCCACAGCCGGCGGCGGTAGAAGCGCCAATAGTCCAGACGCCCGCTTTGCTGCAGTTCTTGTAGCAGCAAGGTGGTGATCAGATAGCCGCTGAGCACGAAAAACAGATCCACGCCATAGAAGGCGCCGTCAAACAGCGGCGCGTGGGCGTGCGACAGGATCACGAGCAGGATGGCCACGCCGCGCAAACCGTCGAGGGCCGGGTTGTAGGGCAGGGCAAGGGCGGGCGCGCCATGTTCGGCGACGCGCGCGTGATGAGTCTTGTTGTGCAAAACGGAGCACCTCCCGTCTGTCGCAATGGATAAAGTTGTGCCCAGCTCCCGGTGCAGGCCGGGTGTCGCGGCTCCTTGGGGTCATGAATGAAGAGGTGCGCGGCGACCGACGCGGGCGCGGCGCAATAGCCAGGCAAGGCTGAAGTGTCAGAGTTTACGTGTTTACCCTGATAGAAAGGGTAGCCAATTGTCAGTAATCACTAACGCCGTGTCCGACAGGGCCAGCGCCGGTCTATCCAAGCAGCAGTTTCTGCACCAGATCTGCCGCCGTGGAGGCGCTGTACTTGCGCATCAGGCGCGCGCGGTAGATCTCCACCGTGCGGTGGCTGATGCCCAGGGCGCGGCCGATCTCCTTGGAGGTCATGCCCTCCAGCAGGCGGGCAGCCACCTCGCGTTCGCGCGCCGTGAGTTCGGCCTTCACGGGGCGCTGGGCGCTCAGGTCTTCAAAGCTCCAGATGCCCGAGGCATGCGGGTCTTCGCGATTGAGTGCACGGCCCGAGACATTGCACCAGAACGCCTCGCCATTGGCGCGCTTCATGATGCGGCTGTCGGCGTAATAGCCGCGAGCGTTGAGAATGGGCGCCATGCGTGCGCCCAGCCGCTCGTATTCGTCCACGCTGGGGTAGAGCACCTGGAAGGACTGGCCGATGAGCAGTTCGCGCGAAGCGCCGAACATCTCGCAGACATGGCGATTGCAGTCCACCATGGTGCGATTGCGTGAAATCACCAGGCCCACAGGGGCCATCTCGAAGGCCAGGCGGTAGTCGGCAATGTCCATGGTGGTATAAGTCTTTAGGGAAAACTACGTAATACGATACGTAGTATGGTAACGCACCCTCTTGCTTCCACCTTAGTACCTCAGGAGACACAATAGTGAACAAAATTTATCCCTCGGCAGATGAGGCGCTCAAGGGCGTCGTCAAGGACGGCCAGATGATTGCCGTCGGCGGCTTCGGCCTGTGCGGCATCCCGGAGGCCTTGATCCAGGCGCTGCACGACAGCAAGGTGCAGAACCTCACCTGCGTGTCCAACAATGCCGGCGTTGATGGCTTCGGCCTGGGCAAGCTGCTGGAGACGCGCCAGATCAAGAAGATGATTGCCAGCTACGTGGGCGAGAACAAGGAGTTCGAGCGCCAGTACCTGGCCGGCGAGCTGGAGCTGGAGTTCACGCCCCAGGGCACGCTGGCCGAGAAGCTGCGCGCCGGCGGCGCCGGCATTCCGGCCTTCTTCACGCGCACCGGGGTCGGCACCCTGGTCGCCGAGGGCAAGGAGGTGCGCGAATTCGACGGGCACAAGTACCTGATGGAGCGCTCGCTGGTGCCCGATGTGTCCCTGGTCAACGCAGCGGTGGCCGACAAGAGCGGCAACCTGCGCTTCAACCTGACGGCACGCAACTTCAACCCGGCCGCGGCCATGGCGGGCAAGGTCTGCATCGTCGAGGTGGAAAAGATCGTCGAAGTGGGCGAACTGGCGCCCGACGACATCCACCTGCCTGGCATCTATGTGCACCGCATCGTGCTCAATGCCCATCCAGAGAAGCGCATCGAAAAGCGCACCTTGACCGAATCCAAGTGACTGGCGGGACAGATTTTTAATCCCGCCCCAAGCAATCAACAGGAGAGACAGACATGGCCTGGACTCAAGACCAGATGGCCGCACGCGCGGCGCAAGAACTGCAAGACGGCTTCTACGTCAACCTCGGCATCGGCATTCCCACGCTGGTAGCCAACCATACCGGCGACAAGGAGGTGTGGCTGCAGTCGGAAAACGGCATGCTCGGCATCGGCCCGTTCCCGACCGAAGATAAAGTGGATGCCGACCTGATCAACGCCGGCAAGCAGACCGTGACCACCAT
>JAFEER010000204.1 GCA_018240985.1 Pseudomonadota bacterium | reverse complement strand
GCTCATTCGTAATGAGAAGGTCGCGTGTTCGATTCATGTCTCCGGCACCAAGACAGTAAAGGAAACCCCGCTATTTCAACGATAGTGGGGTTTTCTTTTTGCGAACGCTGCAAGACGATTTCTGCAATGCCACCGAGCCACAGCAACGCAAAAACCCGCGCGCGGCGGGCCTGGGTGGGGGCTTGCAGGCACTCTGTGGCATGAACTTCCATTGTTCGCGGGCGTGAAAGTCCGAGGAGCCGCCCCGTTATCCCCCCGGTTTCCGTCACACCTTCCCCATCGGCCAGCACAGCAGGGGTTAAAAGTCCAGCGACTCATGTGCAAGCGGCGCTGCCTGCGGCTGTGGTTTGCTTGCATCCATTGCGGCGCGCTTGCGTTTTACGTGATAGGCGGTCAGCACCTGGGTTGCCACCATGTCCAAGCTGGGGCGGCTGTTGCCCTCCTTGTCCGTCCATATCCGGGGGGTAATGCTCCCGGCAAGGGCCACGCTGTCGCCATCGGCCAGCGCCAACAGTGCATCACATGGCCCGGCATCAAAGGCAATGACGTTCACAAAAAGGCTTTCGCCATCCGCAGCCGCAGCGCGCACCTTTGCCACTGCAAACGGCTTGCCCGCCTTGTCCATGCGCTGGGCGGGTTGCCCGTACAGCTTGCCAGCTATCAATGCATCAATCATGTGCTTCCTTCACTGATGAGGATCCGACCAGGTCGGTGCCGTAAGGATAGGTTCGCCTGGTGGCAAGCAGCATCTGGCTTGGCTCATCCCAGGACAGAACTATTGGAAACGTGTTGAGCAGGAATGCCAAGAGGCACAACTTGAAGCGCCCGCCTTGCATGGTTGCGCTGGGCTTCATGATCGTGCTCGCCATCGTGGCCATCATGCTGACTGTCCCCAAGGGGACAAAGGCAGGAAATTGAAGTCAAATTTTCATGCCCAGCACCGACCATTTCCCCCGGCACGATTTACATTAGGCTCCCTTCCCACTTCCACTTGCTTCGCCATTTCTGGAGCTGCCATGAACGCCCTCACCCAAGCCCTCGCCGCCGCCGATCCCGCCATGCTGAGCGAGCTGGAGGCGCTGTACAAAGACCTGCACCAGCACCCCGAGCTGTCCATGCAGGAGGTGCGCACCGCCAAGATCGTGGCCGACGCGATGGACAAGCTGGGCTACGAGGTGACGCGCGGGGTGGGCGTGACTGGCGTGGTCTGCGTGCTGAAAAACGGCGCCGGCCCCACCGTGATGCTGCGCGCCGACATGGACGGGCTGCCGATGGCCGAGAACACCGGGCTGCCTTATGCCAGCAGCGTGACGGCACGCGAGGCGGACGGCGCGGAAGTGGGCGTGGCGCATTCCTGCGGCCATGACATGCATGTGACCTGGCTGCTTGGCGCCGCGCGCATCCTGGCGGCCAACCGCGGCGCCTGGCAGGGCACGCTGCTGATCGTGTTCCAGCCGGGCGAGGAAACCGCCGAGGGCGCGTCCGCCATGGTCAAGGACTGGGAGCAGAAGGGTCAGGGGCGCTTCCCCAAGCCCGACATCATCCTGGGCCAGCATGTGATGGTCGGCGCGGCCGGCACCGTGAGCTACCGCCCCGGCGTGACGCTGTCGGCCGGCGACAGCCTGAAGATCACGCTGTTCGGGCGCGGCTCGCACGGCTCGCAGCCGCAGACTTCCATCGACCCGGTGATCATGGCCGCCGCCACCACGCTGCGCCTGCAGACCATCGTCTCGCGCGAGATCGCGCCGACCGAGCCGGCGGTGCTCACCATCGGTTCGCTGCAGGCCGGCACCAAGGAAAACATCATCCCCGACGACGCCACCATCAAGCTGAACATGCGCACCTACAGCGAGGACACGCGCGAGTACATGCTCAAGTCGATCCGCCGCATCTGCTGCGCCGAGTGCGACGCCTCGGGCGCCGAGCGTCCGCCCGAGTTCACGACCATCAACAGCTACCCGCTGACCGAGAACGACCTGGTGGCGACGCAAAAGGTGGCCAAGGCCTTCGGCCAGCAGTTTGGCGACAAGGCCGCGCTGGCGCCCTCTCCAGCATCGGCCAGCGAAGACTTCAGCATCTTCGGCCGCACCTGGGGCGTGCCCTATGTGTTCTGGTTCGTCGGCGGCACCGACCCAAAGGTGTATGCCAAGGCCGTGCAGGACAAGACCGTGAACAAGATTCCCAGCAACCACTCGCCGCAGTTTGCGCCGCAGATCCACCCGACGCTGGAGACCGGCCTGCAGGCCATGCTGAGCGCCGCCGGCGCCTGGCTGTGTAGCGGCACTGCGGCCTGAAACGGACACATGAACGTCCAAGAATTGGCCCTTGCCAGCCTGAACGACCACCGCCTGTTCACCTTTCTCGATCTGGCGGGCACGTTTGCCTTTGCCATCAGCGGGGCCGTGGCGGCAAGGAATCGCGGCCTCGACTGGTTCGGTGTCATGGTCATAGCCTTTGCGGTCGCCTGCGGCGGCGGGATGGTGCGCGACCTCTGCATCGGCGCGGTGCCGCCCGCCGGGCTGACCGATTGGCGCTACCTGACGGTGGCGATGGTCGCGGCCTGGATGACGATTGCGGCCGGTAGGCTGGTCGCGCGCCTGACTCATCCCGTGACTTTTTTCGACTCCCTGGGCCTGGGATTGTTCGCCGTGACAGGCGCACAAAAGGCCATGATCTACGGCCATAACGCCGAAGTGGCAGTGCTGCTGGGCATAGTTACTGCCGTAGGCGGCGGCGTGGCGCGCGACGTGCTGCTCAACCGGGTGCCGGTGATTTTGCAGCGCGAGATCTATGCGTCGGCGGCGCTGGTTGGCGCGGGCATCGAGGTGGCTGGCGAACGCCTGGGGTGGGATTCGAGCGGCAGAACCTGGCTTGCTTTGGGGGTGTGCTTCACCCTGCGCTATCTGTCGCTGCGCTACAAGTGGAACCTGCCGCGCGCTCCCAGGCACGGCGACAACGGCTAGCACTAAGGGACAGCGGGGAAGCCGCCGGTGTCCGCTCCGTCTGGCCAATGCGTACAGCATCGGCCTGACGTCCAATCCCGACTGCGTAGAGCAGCGTGGGCTGGATCGAGACGCTGCGCTACTTCAAAACGCCGTTTCAGAGAACTCCAGCGTGGCGCCCGAGCCAGAGACGATGGCATGCCGCAGCCCGGCCGATTTGGAAAGAACATGGTCGGCATAGAAACGGCTGCTGAGGAGCTTGTGCGTCAGGAATTCCGAGCCCGGACTGGATGCGAGCAGCCGCTGGGCCGCCAAGGCGGCGCGCCCCATCTGCCAGCCACCCGCGACGATGCCCAGCAGTTCCAGGAACGGCACCGACCCCGCCAGGGCAGGCTTGGGGCCGCCCGCCCAGGACTTGACGAGCGCTTCGACGGCGGCCTCGAGATCTGCTATGCCCTGATCCAAGCGCTCGCCGATGGCCTGCAACTCGGCATGCGCATGGGCCTGCAACTGGCCCTCTACCTCGCGCATGCGGCGAATCACCGTGCCGATCACCCGCCCGCCGTCGCGCCCCACCTTGCGCCCGACCAAGTCCATGGCCTGGATGCCGGTCGTGCCTTCGAAAATCGTCGTGATGCGCGCGTCGCGCAGGTACTGGGCGGCACCGGTTTCCTCGATGAAGCCGACGCCGCCATGTACCTGGATGCCCATGGACGCGATGTCCAGGCCGACTTCGGTGAACCAGCCCTTGGCGATCGGCATCATCAGCTCGACGAACGCCTGGTGCTCCTCGCGCACCTGCGCATCGGGGTTGGCCGCCGCGTGATCCATGCTGGCCGCCATCACGCCGGCCAGCGCGCGCATGGCCTCGATGCGGCACTTCATGCTCAGCAGCGTGCGGCGCACGTCGGGGTGGTGGATGATCGCCACCTTGTCGTTGCTCGCGCCGCCCTGCTCCACGCCCTGGACACGCTCGCGCGCATACGCCCGGGCTTGCTGGTAGGCGCGCTCAGCCAGGCCGATGGCCTCCAGGCCGACGGAGAAGCGCGCCGAATTCATCATGATGAACATGTACTCCAGCCCGCGGTTCTCCTCGCCGACCAGATAAGCGACCGCTCCGGGGCCGTCGCCAAAGGCCATGACGCAGGTCGGCGTGGCGTGCAGGCCGAGCTTGCGTTCGATCGACACCGCGCGCAGGTCGTTGTGCTCGCCCAGGGAGCCGTCGCCGTTCACGAAGCGCTTGGGCACGACGAACAGCGAGATGCCCTTGGTGCCGGCAGGGGCGCCCTCGATGCGCGCCAACACCATATGGATCACGTTCGGTGCCATGTCATGGTCGCCATAGGTGATGAAAATCTTGCTGCCCTGCAAGCGATAGCTGCCATCCGCCGCGCGGGTGGCGCGCGTGCGCACCGCCGACAGGTCTGAACCCGCCTGCGGCTCGGTCAGCACCATGGTGCCCGTCCACTCGCCACTGACGAGGCGCGGCAGGTAACGCCGTTGCTGCTCGGGCGTGCCAACGGCGCTGAGCACGTGCACCGCGCCGCGTGACAGCAGGCTCAGCAGGCCAAAGGCGATGCTGCCGCTGTTCACCATCTCTTCCACCGGAGCGGCCAGCACGCCAGGCAGGTTCTGTCCGCCCTGCGATTCAGGCGAAGACAGTGCCGGCCAACCGGCCTCGACGAAGCCCGCATAGGCCTGCGCCCAGCCCGCAGGCATGCGGGGCTGGCCACCTTCAAGGCGGACACCCTCGATGTCGCCGGAGTGGTTCAGCGGTGCGATGACCTCGGCGGCAAACGCACCGGCTTCTTCCAGCACCGCACGGGCGGTGTCGGGCGTGGCCTCGCCAAAGCCGGGCAGGGCCGCGATGTCTTGCAGGCCGGCCAGTTCATTGAGCACGAACTGGATGTCCTGCAGCGGAGGGGTGTAGTCACTCATGGGATTTCCTGTGGGCCGGAGCTGCGCTTATCCCTTGTGCCGGCGGGACGCCGGCGCTCCCAGGCGCGTGCTTTGATGGGCCTGCCGGGAGCGCCGGCATCTTGCCGGCTGGACTTGGGGCTGCGCGCGTGCTCATGCTGCGTTACTTGCCGCCTGCGTCCAGTTCGGG
>JAFEER010000203.1 GCA_018240985.1 Pseudomonadota bacterium | reverse complement strand
GCGCTGCTCGATCGCCTGTACGTGCGCATGACCGAGGTGCAGTTCCAGATGGGCAAGCCCACGATAGCGGCAGTGGGCGGCACGGCGCGCGGCGGCGGCATGACCATCGCCATCTCCTGCGACATGATCGTGGCCTCGTCGGACGCGACCTTTGGCTACCCGGAGATCGACGCCGGCGTGCTGCCTTCGATCCACTTCACCCATTTGCCACGCATCGTCGGCAAGCATCGCGCCTTCGAGCTGCTGTTCACCGGGCGCGCCTTCGACGCGCAGGAGGCGCAGTCGCTGGGCCTGATCTCGCGCCTGACCGAGCCAGGCCAGGCGCTCGAAGGGGCCCGCGCGCTGGCGCAGACGCTGTGCGGAAAGTCGCCCGAGGTGGTGCGCTTTGGCCGCAATGCCTTCGTGCTGGCCAACGACAACGGCTACCGCCAGGCCGTGGCGGCCGCGGCCGACAGCTTTTGCAGCGTGGCCATGACGGACTCGGCCCGCGAGGGCATTGCCGCCTTTGTGGAAAAGCGCAAGCCGCGCTGGTGAGCGTGAGGGGCGGGGGCGCCGTGCGCCCCCCTGCACTTCAGCCCCGGGGCTGCTGCAGCAGCTGCCACGGCCGGCTGGGTGAAAGCGGCATCTGCAACTGCGGCGTCAATCGTGTGCCGAGATCCTCGGTGTGCACGAGTACCTTCATGAGCGAGGTCATCGCCAACGTGCCCGACGGCCAGGTCATGGCCGATCTGGACGGCGCCGTGCAATGGGCTGGCGCCAACGGTGGCGACCTGCAAAAGCCGGCCATCAGCGGCTTCTGCTGGGGCGGGTGCATCACCCGGCTGTACGCCGCGCCCATCCTCAAGGCGCCGGTGCTGGGCCTGTATGGTGAAAAAGATGGCGGCATGCCCCTTGACACGATTGGTAAGATGAATATCGCTCTGGGCGACGGGTCTGCCGCGGCGGAGGGGGCGGAGTTCGTGGTCTACCCGGACGCGCCGCACGCCTTCTACGCCGACTACCGCCCAAGCTACCGCAAGGAGGCCGCGCAGGATGGCTGGCGCAGCATGCTGGCCTGGTTCAGGCAGCACGGCGTCGCGTGAGAAGCACCGCACCTGCGGCGGCAGCAAAGCCCCTCGGGGCTTTTTTTGATGGTGATTTTTTAAAAATAGGTCTCAAACCCAATAGGGTAGAGCGCAATAAGCTATGACATTGGTAGCAATCATTCTGGCCACCCTGGCCGCAGGCATTGGCAGCGTGTGGCTGGCGGCGGCGCTGCTGCGTGTGGGCTTGGGTAGCCACGGGCGCGTCGGCCCGCAGCATCTGCTGAGCCTGGCGGCCGGCGCGCTGCTGGCGACAGCCTTCACGCTCATCCTGCCCGAGGCGTTCGAGGGGCCGGTCGATGCGCATGATCTCTTCGTCACGCTGCTTGTGGGGCTGGTGTTCTTCTTTCTGCTCGACAAGGCCGAGCTGTGGCACCACGGCCATGAGCACAGCGCGTCCGAACGGCAACTGCACGGCCACGGCCACAGCCATGCGCACGACGGGCATGACCACGGGCACGGGCACCACCATCACCACGGCCATGGCGGCTGGACGCTGCTGACCGGCGACAGCGTGCACTGTTTTGGCGACGGCGTGCTGATTGCCTCGGCCTTCGTGGCCGACCTGCGCTTAGGATTCGTGGCCGCGCTGTCGGTGCTGGCGCACGAGGTGCCGCACCACATCGGCGACCTGGTGGTGCTGCGCCACAGCAGCCGGCACCGCAGCGCGGCCCTGCTCAAGGTGTCGCTGGCCGGCGCCGTGACGGCCCTGGGCGGGCTGGTGGGCTACTACCTGGTGGGGCTGTGGGACGGGGCGCTGCCGTACTTCCTGGCCATTGCCGCCAGCAGCTTCATCTATGTGGCCCTGGCAGACCTGATTCCGCAGCTGCAAAAGCGCCTGACGGCCGCGCAGACGCTGGCGCAGATCGCCTGGCTGGCGGCAGGCATGGTGGCGGTCGTGGTGGTGGGCAGCCTGGCGCACCATGGGCATTGATGAGCGTTTTGCGTTGAAGGTTTTGCGTTGAGTGTGAATACCGCAAAACGCTCAACGCTCAACGTTCCATCAACGCCTCCCGCACCGACGCCACCTGGCGGCGCGAGACCGGCAGGGGCTCGGCCAGGCCCTGCAGGCGCACGGCCCAGCCTTCGCCCTCGGTGGCGTCGTAGTGCTTTTCCAGCGCCCGCATGGCGTGGCGCGCCACCAGCGTGCTGCGATGCACGCGCAAAAAATGTGCGCCGTGGCGCGTCTCCAGATCCGTCAGCGCGTCGTCCACGATGTAGCTGCGCGTGCGGGTGCGCACGGTCACGTACTTTTGCTCGGCGCGCAGATAGAGCACCTCGGCCAGGGGCACGCGCTCGGTGCGACCGCGCTCCTGGATCAATAGCGCATCGCCCTCTGCAGGTGCGCCGGCTGGCATGGATGGTGCCTGGCCCGTGGCGCGCTGCGCCTTGGCCAGCGCCTGCTGCAGGCGCTGCAGGCGCACCGGCTTGGTGAGGTAGTCCACGGCGTCGAGCTCGAAGGCGCTCAGCGCATGGTCGGCATGGGCGGTGACGAAGACGATGGCCGGCGGGTGCGGCAGGCGTCTGATCTGTTGCGCCAGCGCCAGCCCGTCCTGGCCCGGCATGTGGATGTCCAGCAGCACCAGGTCGATGGCCCGGCCGCCGCTGATGTGGAGCTGCGCCAGCGCCTCGCCGGCATGCGCGGCCTCGGTCACCTGATGGCGCCCGTCGCAGTCGGCCAGCAGGGTGCGCAGGCGGCTGCGCGCGAGGGCTTCATCGTCCACGATCAGGATATGCATGGCGGTTCAGGGGGCCGGAAGGGATATGCGCACCTGGTACAGGCCGTTGTGCACGCCGGCGCTGAAGTCGCAGTCCACGTCGTGCAGCAGGCGCAGCCGGTCGCGCACATTGGCCTGGGCGATGCCGTGGCCGCGCGGGCGCTGCTCGGCGCTCACGGTCTCGGGCGGCAGGGTGTTGGTGATGGTCAGCACGACGCGGCTGGCGCGCCGCTCGGTGGTGATGCGCAGTTTGCCTCCGTTGGCACTGGGTTCCACGCCATGCTTGACGGCGTTCTCCACCAGCGGTTGCAGCAAGAGCGGCGGCAGGCACGCGCCATCCGCACGCGGATCCAGCACCCACTGCACGCGCAGGCGCTCGCCAAAGCGCACCTGCTCTATGTCCAGATAGCGCTGGGCGAGCGCGATCTCCTCGCTCAGCGTGGCCGATTCGCCTTGTTCCACCAGCGCATGGCGGAACAGGTCGCTCAAATCCTCCAGCAGCGCCTCGGCCTTGGCCGGTTCGTCGCGCACCAGGGCGATGGCGCTGTTCAGCGTGTTGAACAAAAAATGCGGGCGGATGCGCGACTGCAGCTCGGTCAGGCGCGCCGTGGTGGCGGCCGGCGTGCGGGCGCGGGCGCGCAACCGCAGCGCGGTGACCAGCAGGGCCGACAGCAGGGCGCCGCTGGCGGCGCAGGCCAGCCACGGCGGGCTGTCGGCAGCGGTGCCGGCCAGCACCAGCATGGCGCAGGCATACAGGCCGGCCAGCATGCCCAGCAGCACGCCGGCGGCGTATTGCAGCGGTTCCTTCAGGCGCTGCAGGGCCTTTTTAAGGCTGCAGGCCGTGACCAGCCAGGCCAGCGTGGCCGGCAGGGCTCCTGCCGTCAGCAGGGCCAGGCGAGCCAGCCATTCGCCGGGACTGCCCGCGCCGAATAGGGCGCCCACGCCTACAACCGCCTCCACGAACAGCACGGCGCGCAGCACCACGCCCACCTGGCAGGCGTCGAACACCAGCGCGCGGCCCAGGGCGGCGCCGCGCGGCACGGGTTCGGGCAGAGGGGTGGGGCGGGTCGATAAAATTTGCGTTTCTTGCATCGCGGCACCCGGGCGTTCCGGCTGTCGTAACCCTCCAATTATTGCCCCCATGTCCCATACGCCTGCATCGCAACCCTCCCACGACCAGCTCGCCACCAAGTCCCAGGCCTGGTCGGCGCTGTTTTCCGAACCCATGAGCGATCTGGTCAAGCGCTACACCTCCAGCGTGTTCTTCGACAAGCGCCTGTGGCAGGCCGATATCGCGGGCAGCCTGGCACATGCCGACATGCTGGCGGCGCAGGGCATCATCGGTGCGCAGGATCTGGCCGATATTCAAAGGGGTATGACCCAGATCACGCGCGAAATCGAGGCCAGCAGCTTTGAATGGAAGCTGGATCTGGAGGATGTGCACCTGAACATCGAGGCGCGCCTGACCCAGCTCGTCGGCGACGCCGGCAAGCGCCTGCACACCGGCCGCAGCCGCAACGACCAGGTGGCCACCGACGTGCGCCTGTGGCTGCGCGGCGAGATCGACCTGATCGAAAGCCTGCTCAAGGAGCTGCAGATGTCGCTGGTTGAGGTGGCAGAGAAGAATGTGGAAGTCATCCTGCCCGGCTTCACGCACCTGCAGGTGGCCCAGCCGGTGAGCTTTGCGCACCACCTGCTGGCCTATGTGGAAATGTTCAAGCGCGACGCCGAGCGCATGCTGGACGCCCGCAAGCGCGTCAACCTGCTGCCGCTGGGCAGCGCGGCCCTGGCCGGCACCACCTACCCGCTCGATCGCGAGCGCGTGGCGCGCACGCTGGGCATGGACGGCGTGTGCCAGAACAGCCTGGACGGCGTCAGCGACCGCGACTTCGCCATCGAATTCACGGCCGCCGCCAGCCTGTGCATGGTGCACATCTCGCGCCTGTCCGAAGAGCTGATCATCTGGATGAGCCAGAACTTCGGCTTCATCCGCATTGCCGACCGCTTCACCACCGGCTCGTCGATCATGCCGCAGAAGAAGAACCCCGACGTGCCCGAGCTGGCGCGCGGCAAGACCGGCCGCGTCGTCGGCCACCTGATGGGCCTGATCACGCTGATGAAGGGCCAACCCCTGGCCTACAACAAGGACAACCAGGAAGACAAGGAGCCGCTGTTCGACACCGTGGACACGCTCAAGGACACGCTGCGCATCTTTGCCGAGATGATCGGCGGCCAGGCGAACCCCGCCACCGGCGCCAAGGAAGGCGGCATCAGCGTCAGCGCCCAGTCCATGCGTGCCGCCGCGCAAAAAGGCTACGCCACCGCCACCGACCTGGCCGACTACCTGGTCAAGAAGGGCCTGCCGTTTCGCGACGCGCATGAGACCGTGGCCCACGCCGTCAAGGCCGCCCAGTCGCACGGCGTGGATCTGTCCGAGCTGCCCCTGGCCGTGCTGCAGGGCTTTCACCCGGCGATCGAGAAGGACGTGTTCGACGCCTTGAGCCTGGAAGGCTCGCTGAACGCACGCAACACCCTGGGCGGCACAGCGCCCGTGCAGGTGCGCGCACAGCTGGCACGCCACCGCGCGCGCCTGGGCGCTTGAGTCCGGCCATGCAACAGACGCGCCGCCAGCTGCTCGCCAGCGCCCTTGCCGCCAGCGCCCTGCATGCGCTGCCCGCCTGGGCTGATGCTCCCAAGACCCTGCGCATCCTGGTGGGCTTCCCGCCCGGCGGTGGCTCGGACGCCATCGCGCGCCTGCTGGCCGACAAGCTCAAGGATGCGCTCGGCCTGCCCGTGGTGGTGGACAACCGCCCCGGCGCGGGCGGGCAGATCGCGGCCCTGGCGCTGAAAAGCGCGCCGGCCGATGGCGGCACGCTGTTCCTCACGCACGACCACACCATCTCCATCCTGCCGCAGGTGGTGAAGAACCCCGGCTTCGACCCGGCGCGCGACTTCGTGGCGGCGGGCGGCTTTGCCACCTTCGTCAACTGCCTGGCCGTGGCGCCCGGCACGCCGGCGACCAGCTTTGGCGAATATGTGGACTGGATCCGGCGCCAGCAGGGCGGCAGGAGCGCCGTGGGTATCCCCGCGCCGGCCTCCACGCCCGAGTTCCTGGTCAGGCTGCTGGGCCAGCGCTACGGCCTGGACCTGGTGGCCGTGCCCTACCGCGGCAGCGCGCCCATGATCGGTGACATGCTGGGCAACCAAATAGCGGCCGGCGTGGCCTCGGTACAGGACTTCATCGAGAACCACCGCGCCGGCAAGCTGCGCGTGCTGGCCGTGCTGGGAGGCAGGCGCCAGGCGGCCCTACCGGATGTGCCCACGTTCGCCGAGCTGGGCCTGAGCGGTTTTGAAGACACGCCGTACTACGGCTTCTACGCGCCCGCCGGCACGCCGCAGGCCTTCATCCAGCGCTTTGCCGCCGCCCTGGCCCAGGTCGTCGCCATCCCCGAGGTGCGCGAGCAGCTCACGGCCATGGGCCTGACGGTTACCGCCATGACGCCCGAACAGCTCACGGCGCGCGAGCGGGCCTATACCAAGGTCTGGGCGGGCATCATCGGGATTTTGGGGGCAAACTCACCTCGATGATTGATGCCCGCCATGCGTTTGCCGTGCTGATTCCGAGTCAGTCGTCACTGTTTCAAATCCAGCTTGGGCACCAGCTTCTTGAAGGCGTCGTTTTGGCGCGCGATATCGGCAGCGAATTCAGAGGTGTCCGCCCACGATAGGGTTAGGTTCTGCTTGACGACCGTTGTTTGGAATGACGGATCGTCATAGACCTTCTTGGCTACCTCACGCCACTTGTCCAAGGCCTCCTTGGGAGCGCCCTTTGGCAAGCCGATGCCGCGCCATACGCTGAATTGGAGGTCGTAGCCGCGCTCCTTCATGGTGGGTACGGCATCCAGGCCTGCAACACGCTTGTCGGCCATCACCGCCAACGTCCTGAGCTTGCCGGCTTCCACATACTGTTTGAGTTCGGCGTAAGGCACCGTCGTCGCTTGTACGTCGCCAGCCAGCAGGCCCATGATGGCCGGGGCCGAGCCTTGGTAGGGGATATGGCTAAATTTCGCCCCCACCCGGTCACCGAATGCCGCTGCCGCCAGATGAGGAATCGTGCCGTTGCCGGCGTTGCTGATCGTTACTTCGCCGGGGTGTGCCTTGCCATAGGCAATGAATTCGTCGATGGTTTTCCAGGGTGCATCGGCTTTCACCGTCACAGCGCTAGGGTCGTCCGTGAAGCGTGCGATCGGCTGGAAATTGTCGATGGTGGTCTTGCCAATTCCCATCAGCGGAACTGCCAGCATCTCGGGGTTCATCAATGACAGTTTGTAGCCATCGGGTATGCCGCTGACCACATATGTCCAGCCGATCGAGCCACTGGCTCCCGGCTTGTTGATGACCACGACGGACTGCGGCAAATGGGCCTTGGCTTTGTCCGCGATGGCCCTGGCCGTGTTGTCGCTGCCACCACCGGGCTGGTAGGCGACGACCAGTTCTATCGGCTTGGTGGGATAAGGGCCTGCCGCCGTGGCGGTCAGGGCGGTGCCGCATAGGGCAACCAGAGTCAGCGTGCGCAGAAGGCTCATGGTGGAGAGAACGTCACAGTGGCACCGAACAGCACGGCCCTTCGCTGGGGTACCGATTCCAGCAAACCCGGCGAACGCCGAGGCGTCCAGGGTGGGCAATAGCAAAAAAAGAAGGTTGCCGGTCAGCAGCCTTGCTATGAACTCTATGGACTCATACGTATGCGCCGTCCGTCATGCGCCTGAGTCCCAGGAGATTCGCTTGCTGCAACGCATCGGGGAGCAATGCATCGGGCAGATCCTGGTAGCACACGGGGCGCAGGAAGCGGTCAATCGCCGTCGCGCCTACCGACGTGTACATGGCGTTCGATGTCGATGGGAACGGGCCGCCGTGAACCATTGCATGGCAGACCTCGACGCCCGTGGGGAAACCATTCGCCAGGATCCGGCCCGCCTTGCGTTCCAGCACCGGCAGCAGGCGCCTGGCATCGCAGTAGTCAGCGGCATCGAGCTGAAGCGTTGCTGTCAACTGGCCTTCCAGCCGCTCAGCGACCTGTATGACTTCGTCAAGGTTGGTGCAGCGGATCACGATCGATGCAGGTCCGAACATCTCCGATTCGAGTTGCGGCGTGGTAAGAAAGCGCTTGGCATCCGTGGCATAAAGCACCGCTTGCGCTGCATTGGGCTGCGCGTTGGGGGCATCTCCCTGGGCTACCTTCCGGACGCCTTCGATCGACTCCACGTTCTCCACACCTGCGCAATAGGCGCCATGGATGCCTGGCGTGAGCATGGTCTGGGCAGCCTTGGACTGCAGCGTTGCGGCAGCGGATGCGATGAAAGCATCCAGGCCGGGGCTTTCCACGGCGATCACCAGTCCGGGGTTGGTGCAGAACTGGCCTGCGCCCATCGTCAACGAGTCCGCGAATGCCTTGCCGATGGCTTCGGCGCGGTGCTCCAAGGCAGATGGCATCAGAAACACCGGGTTGATGCTGCTCATTTCCGCATAGACCGGAATGGGCTCGTGACGGGCATTGGCAATCTTGAGCAGCGCTAGGCCGCCCTGGCGCGAGCCCGTGAAGCCCACGGCCTTGATCGCAGGATGCGCAACCAGCGCTTCTCCCATGGTGTGGCCGGCACCGAACAGCAGCGAGAAAACGCCCTCGGGCAAGCCATGCGCCTGCCCCGCCTTTTGTATGGCGCGGCCAACCAGTTCGGAAGTTCCCAGGTGTGCGCTGTGCGCCTTGACGATGACCGGAGCACCTGCTGCCAGCGCCGATGCGGTGTCGCCACCTGCGACAGAAAAGGCCAGTGGGAAGTTGCTCGCGCCGAAAACCGCCACTGGCCCCAGCAGCATTTTGAGCAGCCGCAAGTCCGAGCGCGGCGTCGGCTGGCGCTGCGGCTGGGCCGGGTCAATGGTTGCGCGCAGATAGTGCCCATCGCGCACCACTTGGGCGAACAAGCGCAGTTGGCCGACAGTGCGCCCCCGCTCGCCTTGCAGGCGAGCCAGCGGCAGCCCGGTCTCTGCATGTGCCCGCTCGATCAGCACGTCGCCGATCTGCATGATGTTGTCGGCGATGGTTTCCAGGAATGCAGCCCGTTGCGTCGAACTGCTGCTACGGTAAACATCGAATGCCTGCACAGCAAGCAATGCGGCTCGCTCCACTTCAGTGGCGCCGCCCATGCCAAAGGATGGCTCGGGGATTTCGGAGTCGGTGCTCGGGTTGAAGGCGCGCTGGCTGCCTTCACTGCCACGGATAAGCGTGGAGCCGATGAGCATTTCGCCGGTCAAAGTCATTTCTATGTCCTGTTCGCAAATATTGATGGGGGTGACTGGTGAGCCATCGGGTCAGAGCCCTTTGAAGCGCTTGATCGAGTAAGGCGTGAGATCCACTGGCGGGCGCCTGCCCTCCAGCAGGTCGCCCAGCAGCAAAGCCGTGGTTGCAGCCTGTGTCAGGCCGAGGTGGCCATGGCCAAAGGCGTAAAGCACGCGGTCGCTCTTGAACGATGTGCCGATGACAGGCAGGGAGTCGGGTGTCGTCGGGCGGTTGCCCATCCACTGCTGCGCATCGTGTTCATCGAGGCTGGGCAGATACCGCCGCGCCAATTCCAGCAATGCCTCGCTGCGCTTGTAGTTGGCGGGCGCATCCAGCCCAGCGAACTCCGCCGCGCCACCGATGCGCAAGCCGATGGACAGCGGCGTGGCGACGAACATGCGCTCCGCAAAAATCACCTCGCGGTTCAGGCGAGTGGCGCTATGCGGCAGCGTGGTGTTGTAGCCGCGCTCGCTTTCGAGCAATGCCCGTTCGCCAATGGTTTTCGCCAGCCGGGCAGACCAGGCACCTGCGGCCACGATCACCTTGTCGCCGCGTACCGTTTGGCCGTCGCCGAGTTGAACTGCCGCAGCGTCACGGCCGTCCAGAAGCAGACTGACGGCTTCGCCCGAAATGAACTCGGCTCCCTGGGCCTGAACATGCTGGCGCAGTACATCAACAATCCGTTTGGGGTCGTTGATGTGCGCCCAGTCCTCCGCCATGACCGCTTGCTGGAATATGGGGGCCAGCCCTGGCTCCAGCTCGCGCAGTTCATCCACCCCCACCAGACGGAACCGCACACCGCGATCCTTCTTGAACTGCCATGAGGATTTGTCCTCCTCGAACGCTTTGCGCGTTTCGTAAACCGTAAGGGCGCCGCGCTTGTGCAGATCGGCGGTGAGCCCGATGTCTGCGAGCAAGGTCTCGAAGTCCGGCAAGGCTCGACGGTTCAGCGCCGCCAGCGCATCGCCGATCCGGGCAAAGTTCTTGGGCTCGGACACCTTGTAAAGCGCGCGTGACCATGAAAACAGGCCCAGGGCATGTACCGGCCTGATGGCCAGAGGCCCCAAGGGATCCAGCAGCCAGCGCAATGGCTTGAGCCCCATGCCCGCCAGGCTCAGCGGCACGCATTCCGTCACGGCGATGCCGCCGGCATTTCCATGCGAGGCCCGGTCGCCCTCGAAATCACGATCGACCAGCGTGACTTTCCAGCCTCGGCGCTGCGCCGACCAAGCGGTGCTCAACCCGACAATTCCTGCGCCTACGACTACAAGGTGAGGCATACCTTTTCTCCGAACATTGGTTTTTCTTGCCGCCCGTCACGCCTTAGCGGAGCAAGGCGAGCACGTCTGAATAAAGGGCCTGCGGGATGAAGAAGCCCTCGGACTGGCTGCGTGTTCGTGCCTCGAAACGCCGCTGGGACGGTAGCCGGGCGCCCTGATCCGTGATCGCGGAAAAAAGCCGCTCCGCACGCGCAGCATCGCCAGGCCCATCACCAAGACCGAAGTGCTTGGGGTCAAACGCGACGATCAGCTCGCCATGGCATGGCGTTCCACCCGCGCCGTCGTCCAATGCCAGCGAATCCAGGCTGGTCAGGTCGCCAATCAACGGGCCGGCAAGCAGTTCCACCATCGTGGAAAGCGCCGAGCCCTTGTGTCCGCCGAACGTCAACATAGCACCGCCATTGACGACTGCGGAGGGATCCGCCGTCGGCAGGCCGGATGCGTCCACGCCCCAGCCCAGGGGGATTTCGGTTCCTGCGCGGCGGTGCAGTTCAATCTCGCCCCTGGCGGCTGCGCTGGTCGCAAAATCGAACACATACGGGAAATCGCCCTGGCGCGGCCATCCGAACGCGACGGGATTGGTGCCCAATGCCGGACGCGAGCCGCCTGCCGGGGCCACCCACGCATGGCTTGGCGTCAAGGCCATGGCTGCCAAGCCTTGCTCGGCCAGCCACTCCACCTCCGGCCACAGCGCCGAGAAGTGGAAGCAATTGTTGATGGCCAATGCCGCGATGCCGACGTTTCGCGCCTTCTCGACCAGCACCTTGCTGCCTACCTCGAAGGCCAATTGCGAGAACGCAAAACGCGCATCCACCGCAACGATGGCGGGCGAGCGGTCATGCACCACGGGCTCCGCAGTGCCGGACACCTTGCCCTTGCGCAGCGTGTGCGTGGTGACGAGCAACCGATAGACACCATGCGAATGGCATTCGTCACGCTGCCCAGCAGCGATGACTTTGGCAATGGCATTCGCATGTGCCTCCGACATGCCGTTATGTGACAGCACGCGGACGGCCAGCTCATGCACTTCGGCAATGGAGAGTCGAACGCTTTCAGTCATGGAGCTATTCACGAGCATCACTTCAGAATGAAGCCGTGGCGCAGCGGGTCGCGGTCGTTCACGAAAATCGTGTTGTGGCCTGTCACGCGAGCCCAGCCTTCGACGCTGGGGCGGATGCCGTCGTACTCGCCCACTTTCACGCGCTCCAGCGCAATGCCGTTGAACGACGTGCCGATGATGCTTTCGTGGACGAACTTCTCGCCGATCTGCAATTGCCCCTTGCCGACCAGTTGCGCCATGCGTGCAGAAGTGCCGGTGCCGCAAGGTGAGCGGTCGATGGCCTTGTCACCGTAGAACACGGCGTTGCGAGCGGTGGCACCTTCCATGCGCGGCTTGCCTGTCCACATCACATGCGACAAGCCCTTGATCTCAGGTGTTCCGGGATGCACGAACGAGTATTTTGCGTTGGCCTTGGCGCGCAGAATCGGGCTCATGCGCTGGATATCCGAAGGCGTGAGCGCCTCCAGATCCGCGTAGTTGGATTGGCTTTCGACGATGGCGTAGAAG
This sequence comes from Pseudomonadota bacterium, assembly GCA_018240985.1. Lineage (GTDB taxonomy): Bacteria > Pseudomonadota > Gammaproteobacteria > Burkholderiales > Burkholderiaceae_C > Alicycliphilus. The sequence continues at coordinate 7,764 of JAFEER010000203.1, read as the reverse complement.
TTGCCGCCGTATGCCACGTCGAACTTAATTTCGCCCAGGTCATCCACTTCCACGGACAGATCGCGGGAATGCAGGAACGAAGGCACGATCGTCAGCCGCACGGACTCGACGTGATCGCCCTTCTGCGTGTAATGCGCCAGCACCAGGCCAGCGGGCGTATCCAGGCGCAATACGCCAGGCTCACGCGGCTGCACCAAGCCGTGCTCGATCAGGAACGTGACCGTTCCGATGGTGCCGTGGCCGCACATGGCGAGGCAGCCGCTGACTTCGATGAACAGAATGGCCACGTCGCAATCCGGCCGCGTCGGCGGATAGACGATCGTGCCCGACATCACGTCATGCCCGCGCGGCTCGAACATCAGCGCGGTTCGCACCCAGTCGTAGTCGCGCTCGAAATGCGCGCGCCGCTCGATCATGTTGCTGCCAGCAAGCGCCGGCGCTCCGCCTGTGACCAGCCGCACCGGATTGCCGCAGGTATGGCCGTCGATACAAAAGAAAGTGTGGTTCATGTTGCCGCTCCTGTGTGGGATGGTCAGTGCAGCACGCGCTGCAGGAATTGGCAGGTGCGTTCTTCACGCGGTTCATTGATGACCTGCTTGGCCGGGCCAACCTCGCACAGCGTTCCCTTGTCGAAGAAGGCCACGCGGTCGCTGCTTTCGCGGGCGAAGGCAATGTCGTGGGTGACCATGATCATGGTCATGCCGCTTTCCTTGAGGCGCCGGATGGTGTCCAGCACCTCGCCCACCAGTTCGGGGTCAAGTGCCGAAGTCACCTCGTCGAACAGCATGTAGTTGGGTTTCATCGCCAGAGCGCGCGCAATGGCCAAGCGCTGCTGCTGCCCACCCGACAGCCGGGGCGGCAGCAAGTTGGCACGCTCACTCAAGCCCACGTATTCCAGGTATTCACGCGCCAGATCCAGCGCCTTGGCGCGGGGCATGCCTTGCACCACACGCGGGGCCAGGGCCACGTTTTCCAGCGCTGTCAGATGCGGAAACGCGTTGTATTGCTGAAAGACGATGCCCAGCTGTTGGCGCAGCTTATTGATGTCAGTGGACTTGGCATGCACGTCGGTGCCATCGACGACGATGTGCCCGCCCTGGATGGGCTCCAGCCCGTTGATGCATTGCAGCAGCGTCGATTTTCCGGAACCGCTGGCGCCGATCAGGCACAGGACTTCCCCTTTTTCGATCGTGAGATCAATGCCCTTGATGACTTCGACGGCGCCGAAGGACTTGCGAACGTTCTTGATTTCAATCACGGCTGAGTCTCCTTTCCATCATCCGGCTGTAGCGTGAGATGGGGTAGCAAATGAGGAAGTAGGCGAGGCCGACGCCCGCGAGAAGCAAGATGGCCTGGTTGGTGCGGACGATGAGGATTTGCGAGGCCCGCAGTAGCTCGATATAGCCCACCACGCTCACCAGCGCCGTGTCCTTGGTCAGGCCGATGAGCGTGCCGACCCAGCTCGGAAAAATCGTCCGTGCGGCCAATGGCGCAGCTACGTGGCGCAACTCCTGCCAGTACGACATGCCCAGCGATCGGGAGGCCCTGCGTAGTTCCGGTCGCACTGAACGCAGGCCCGAGCGCACCAGCTCGGAAGTCAGCGACCCCATGTAGAGCGTCAGTGTCAGCACCCCTACCTGTAGCGGATCCAGTGCCGAACCGAAGGCGGCAAAGGCGCTGTTGACCAGAATGAACTGGATGATCAGCGGGATGCTGCGCGTCACGTCCACATAGGGCGCCAACACATAGTTGGCGGTCTTGGAGCTTTCGCGCAGCCAGCCGACGATGGCACCCAGGATCGTTCCCAGCGCGCCGGACAGGATGGTGAGCAGCACCGTGCGGCCCAGGCCGTCCAGGATGAACAGCAGATCGGCCCACTGCAATCCCGAATAGGTATTCAATTGGAATTGCATGTTCAGCGCCTCCCTGTCAATCGCCAGGCCGCCAGGCGCGCACCTTGCGTCACCAGCTTGGACGTGGCGTAGTACATGCACGCTGCCACGATGAAAACTCGAAGGTCCGGAAGGATTCGGACTGCGCAGCTTGTGTCGCACCCGTGAGTTCATGCACACCGATGATCGAGCCCAGCGAGGTATTGAGCAGCGCCCAGTTGAGCTGGTTGATGTATGGCAGCAGCACCAGCACGAAGACCTGCGGAAAGATCACATGCGCGTAGGCTTTGGGAGCCGACATCCCCAACGAGCGTGCCGCGGACATTTGCGTGGGAGGCACGGAAGCCAAACCACCGCGGAAGATCTCCGCCAGATAGCCCGCGTTGTTGAATGTGAGCGCCGCCAGCAGCGCGACGAGGCTGGGAATGTCGATGCCGATGGCGCCCAGGCCAAAGTAGGCCATGTAGATTTGAAACAGCGCCGGGGTGTTGCGCGAGACCTCCACCCAGGCGGTGGCGAAGTAGTAAGCCGTGCCAGCCTGCATCCGACGCATGAGCGCCAGCGGCAGCGCGATGAGCGTGCCCAGCAGCATGGACAGCGCCGTGACCTCCAGGGTCTGTAGAGCCCCAGCGAGCAAGACGGGCCATTTGTCCCAGACGAGGGACCAGTAGAAGGTGTAGTCCAACATAGGCGGAACCGTGGTGACGTTGACCGACCACCGGCAGGCCTTGCCCGCCGGTGTTGGCCTAACAGAGGTCGATCAATAGTTCACGCCAGGAAAGGCCAACGTAGGCGGGGCGGTGTCGTTACCAAAGTAGGTGTGGAACAGTTCCTGGTAGCGCCCGGTGCGCACCTGGTTCCAGATGAAGACGTTGGCCCAGCGCAGCAGATCCGCATCCGACTTGCGCACGGCAATGCCCGTCATATCGGCTGGCGACGGCGCATTGCCCTTGATCACCAGCGTGGGGAACTGGCCGCTCTTGACCAGTGCGCTCGCAGCGCCCACGCCAATCATGACCCCGTCGATCTTGCGTTGCGACAATGCCAGATAGGCTTCGGACTCGCTGCCATAGGAAATGAACTTTCCCTTGGGGTCGTTCCACTTGTCGAAGATCGCTTTCAGTTCCAGCGCAGTGGTGCTGCCCGTCACACCGCCGATCGTGCGGCCTTTGAGGTCATCGAACTTGTTCACGCCCGCATCCTTGTGGGTCAGCGTGACGTTGGTCAGGCTGAGATAAGGGATGGTGAAGGCTACGCTCACGGCGCGCTGGGGCGTGATCGACGTGGAGGCAATCAGCATGTCGATGCGGTTGGACACCAGCGCCGGAATGCGCTCGGCCGACGGTGTTTCCACGATCTGCGCTGTTGCGCCCAAGGCCTTGGCCATGTCCTTGCAATAGGCTACGTCGTAGCCTTCCGGCTCATTCCTCGGTGTGCGGAACCCGGACGGGGGGTAATCCAGTTGCACCCCGCAGCGCAAGGTCTTCGTATTGATGATGCGCTCCATGGTCGGGGTGGACTGCGCATGGGCGGCGCCCGCCGCCGCCAGGCCCAGGCTCGCTGCCGCCGCTGCGATGAATGCCTGATAGGTTTGCCGAGACATCTTCATGGTGAGTTCTCCTTTGAATCACTGTTGTGCTGTCGGGGTGGTGCGTGCCGGAGCAGCGAATGCTCCGGCTGTGCTGTGCAGACGGTCAGTAGCCCAATGCCGTCAGGTCGGTCAGGGTTTTCCTAGTGATCTCGATGGTGCGTTCACGCTCGGCGCCATTGAGGTTCAGGCGCGGCGGCTTCACGGTCTCGGCGCTGCCGCTGATGATGTTTTCAGCCAGCTTGATGTGCTGCACCAGCTTGACCACGGTGTCCAGATAGAACAGCGGATCCAGCGCCGCATACAGCTTGCGGGCTTCGGCGTATTTGCCTGCCACACACAGCTTCAGCAGATCGACAGACGCCTTTGGGACGGCGTTGGCCATACCGGAGACCCAGCAGGTCACGCCCAAGGCAGTGCTTTCGACGATCAGGTTGTCCACGCCGCACACCACGTTCAGGCGGTCACCGAAGCGGGAGATCAGTTCGGTGAGGCGGTGCGTCTCGAAAGACTCTTCTTTGATGGCGACGATGGTGGGTTCGCTCATCAGTTCGGCAATGACGTCGATGGTCAGATCGACGCCGTAGCCGCGCGGGTTGTTGTACAGAAGGATGGACAGGCCGCTGGCGCGGGCCACGGTCTTGTAATACTCGACGGTTTCGCGCTTGTCGGATTTGTAGGTCAGGCCGGGGAACACCATCAAACCGTCCACGCCAATTTTTTCGGCCTCTTTCGCAAAGGCCACGGCCTTCTCTGTGGTGGTTTCAGCCAAGCCCGAGAGGATCGGCACACGGCCCTTGATCGTTTCCTTGGCCACGCGCAGTACGGTGAGCTTTTCCTCGGGTGACAGTTGGGCGTTTTCGCCCACCATACCCATCATCAGCACACCGCTTACGCCGGCCTCTACGAGGCGTTCCAGGCCAGCCTGGATGGCTTCGATGTCCAGGCTGAAGTCGGGCTTGAGCTTGGTTGTGACAGCGGGGAAGACACCATTCCAGTTAATAGAAGTCATTGCAGAGTACCTTTCATTGGTAGAGAGTGAAGCAGGTCAGTTGGAAAATTGAAGTCAATATATTGGATCCAATTAACGATGCTATAAAAACGGCACCGACACGGTGCAGATATCGACTACGCTAGCTGAATACTTATCGAATGGCTACTGGATCCAATATAAAATGATTAGAACACTGCAAGCGATGCGGCCAATAGAGGGTTTTCCCTGGATCCAAGTGATCCAATGTCCCTTAGTTGAGCAGGCCAGACCAATCCAGAGCTTCCAGACCATTGATCTAAGGATGGAGAATGTTTGTACGACACACAGAGACTCCCGTGACCAAGAATCCCTCCCCTGACTCCGTCCCACCCAATTCCTCCAACGGAGGAAGATTGGTGCGCAAGACCACCGTGGAACTCGTGTTAGACGAGTTGAGATCACGGATTCTTTCTGGATCGTTCTCACCGGGCACCCCCTTGCGCCAAGAGGCGCTTGCGGACGAGTTGGGGGTTAGCCGAATTCCGGTGCGCGAAGCCATCCGCCTGCTGAGTTCTGAGGGCTTGGTAGATATACAACCTCACAAAGGTGCGTTTGTGTCCATGCTGTCGAGGGAGGAAGTACAGGAATTCTTCGACCTGCGGCAACGCCTCGAACCCTGGCTTCTGCATCAGGCCGTTCCTAAGATTTCAGATAGCGAGCTTGCACGCGCGGAGAGTCTTGTGGAGTTGATGGACTCATCTACAGCAGAAGACTGGGGCGTGCTGAATTGGAAATTGCACGAACTGCTCTACACAGCAGCAGCTCGGCCTGCCGCGTTGTCCATTGTGCGCGGCCTGCACGAGAAGTCGGAGCGCTACTTCCGATTCCAGGTGGTCAACGCGCCAATCCGGGAGCAAGCACATCAGGAGCATCGTCAACTTATCGAGCTGTGCAGGCACCGGCAGGCGGACAAAGCGCAGCTTGTTCTTGAGCAGCACATCGCAGAAGCAGCCGAACAAATCTTGACGATCGTTGATTGGCTCATTGATGAGGTGCCTTCCAGCGGTACCACTGGATGATCCCTTGTGCACCAGGACATGCGCGGCCAGGTCGGACACAAGCACCTTGGCCGGCACCTGGTTGTAGCGCAGTTCTCGTTGTGCATGGGATATCTCCGCTGATGGTCATTGCAGCGGGCTCGTTCGGCCTTGCCCCGCGCGCGGCGGCATTTGTTACCCTCGTGACGCTCCCTCGCAGCCCGTCATATCCATGAAAGCGTCCATGTCCGCAATCCCCGCCTGCCGGCGCGCGCTGAGCTGGTTCACGTTGGCCGGCGGCCTGATCGCGTTGTCGGCGCAGGCCCTCACCGTGACCAGCCTCTCACCCCAGGGCGAAGTGGCGCGGGTGCGCCAGCTGGTGGCGAAGTTCGACGCCCCGGCCGTGCGCCTGGGCGATGCGCAGGCGCCCGCGCCGTTCACCGTGGCCTGCAGCGACCCCGATGCCACCAAGGGCCAGGGCCGCTGGAACAGTGAGCGCGAATGGGTCTACCAGTTTGCCCAGGATCTGCCGCCTGGTGTGCGCTGTACCGTCACCGTCAAACCTGGATTCAAATCGGCCTCTAGCGCCCAATTGACGGGCGCTAGAAGCTATCAATTCAATACCGGTGGCCCGTTCGTGCAGAGCGTGCGGCCCGGCACCTGGCAGGAGATCGACGAGGAGCAGGTCTTCGTGCTGCAGCTCAATGGCCCGGCCGCGCCGGCCAGCCTGCAGCAGCACATGTGGTGCGTGGCAGAGGGCGTGGGCGAGCGCGTGCCGGTGCGCCTGGTCGAGGGCACGCAGCGCAGCGAGCTGCTGCGCGTGCTGCACCTGGACAAGGCCGCGGCCAAGGAGCCGCTGCGCTACGCCGCGCTGGCCTGCGGCCGGCGCCTGACGGCCGGCAGCCAGATGCAGCTGGTGTATGGGGCGGGCGTGGCCACGCCCAGCGGCGTGGCGAATACGGTCGAGAAGCGCTTTGCCTACAAGGTGCGCCAGCCCTTTGCGGCCGAGTTTTCCTGCGAGCGCGAGAACGCCCAGTCCGCCTGCCTGCCGCTGCGGCCGATGCGCCTGGCGTTCAACGCGCCCGTGGCGCGCAGGCTGGCGCAGGACTTGCGCCTGAAGGGCGGCGGCCAGACGCTGGTGCCGACCATCGATGGCGATGCGGATGGCGATGCCCTGGTGAACGGCGTGCGCTTCGCCGCGCCACTGCCGGCGCAGACCGATTTTTTGCTGGAGCTGCCCGCGGGCTTCAAGGACGCCTCGGGCCGCGTTCCAGCGAATGCGGCCAGCTTTCCGCTCAAGGTGGCGACCGGCGCCATGCCGCCGCTGGCCAAGTTCGCCGCCGCGCCCTTCGGCGTGGTCGAGCGCTTTGCCGAGGGGCCCGACGGCCCGGCGCTGCTGCCGGTCACGCTGCGCCGCGTGGAGGCGCAGCTGGCCGTGCAGGGCCTGCAACCGGGCCAGGTGAGCACCCTGCGCCCCGAGAGCGACGCCGACATCATTGCCTGGATGCGCAAGCTGGAGCGCTATGACGGCTTCTCCATCGAGCGCAAGCAGGCCCAGCGTGACATCAAGGGCGCGCTGCCCCCGGTGCTGGACAAAGAGGACGAGGATCGGGTGCAGACGCGCATGCTGTCGCTGCTCGACGGCCAGGCCGGGGCGAAGAAGCTGGATCTTCCGCAATCGAGCAAGGATGACCCGCGCCCCTTCGAGGTCGTGGGCATACCGCTGCCGCCGGGCTTCTCGGTGGTGGAGATCGCCTCGCCCCTGCTGGGCCAGTCACTGCTCGACGAGCGCTATGGCGCACCGCGCAGCATGTACGTGCGCACCAGCGCGCTGGTCACCAACCTGGGCGTGCATTTCAAGCTCGGGCGCGAGAACGCCGTGGCCTGGGTGACCACGCTGGACAAGGGCCGGCCCGTGGCCGGTGCGCAGGTGCGCGTGTCCGGCTGCGACGGCAAGGCATTGGCCAGCGCCACCACGGATGGCGATGGCGTGGCCCGGTTCGAGGGCCTGGCGAGCGAGCCACCGGCCTGCCGTGGCGACGACGAATGGCGCAGCGCCTATTTCGTGTCGGCCCGCGCCCAGGACGACATGGCCTTCACCTGGAGCGACTGGCAGCGCGGCATAGAGCCCTGGCGCTTCAACGTGCCCACCAGCAACGCGCCGCAGCCCGACGAGGTGGCGCACACCATCTTCGACCGCACCCTGCTGCGCGCCGGCGAGACGCTGTCGATGAAGCACCTGCTGCGCACCCAGACCGAGAAGGGCTTTGCGCT
>JAFEER010000202.1 GCA_018240985.1 Pseudomonadota bacterium | reverse complement strand
GCCACTTCCCCGAGCTGCGCTTCGTGAACGACTACCACGACCACCCCGGCTACATCGCCGCCCTGGCCGCCAGCGTGCGCGCGCACTGGCGCCGCGAGGGCGCACGCGCCGACAAGCTGGTGCTGAGCTTTCACGGCATCCCCGAGCGCAACGTGCGCCTGGGCGACCCCTATGCCGGGCAGTGCCGCACCACCGCGCGCCTGCTGGCCCAGGCGCTGGGCCTGGCCGACGAACAATGGCTGCTGACCTTCCAGTCGCGCTTTGGCCGCGCCAAATGGCTGCAGCCCTACACCCAGCCGACGCTGGAGCGGCTGGCGGCGGCGGGCCTGGCCAGCGTCGATGTGCTCTGCCCCGGCTTTCCCGCCGACTGCCTGGAAACCCTGGAAGAGATCAACATCGAGGTGCGCCAGGCCTTCCTGCAGGCGGGGGGCAAGCGCTTTGGCTATATCCCCTGCCTGAACGACAGCCCCGCGTGGATCACGGCGCTGTCGCAGCTTGCGCAGACCCATCTGGCGGGCTGGACGACCCCAGCAGCGAAGGAACCCGCATGACCACGCCCTGCCCCCGGCTGGCCCCCGATCAACTGCGCCTGCACCTGGCCCCCGAGCAGCTGGGCTTTGCCGACACGCGCGCGCTGGTGGGGGAGTCCTTGCCCTGGATCGGCCAGCAGCGCGCCTTCGACGCGGCGCGCTTTGGCCTGGGCCTGCAGCAGCCCGACTACCACCTGTTCGTGCTCGGCGAGGTCGGCAGCGGCCGCGCATCGCTCATGCGCCAGGCCATGAAGGACGCCGCGACTGGCCGCCCGGTGCCGCCCGACCTGTGTTTTCTGCACGACTTCGACACACCCGAGCGCCCGCGCGCGCTGCGCCTGCCCGCGGGCCAGGGCAGGCAGCTACGCGACCAGATCGGCGCCTGGAGCCGCCAGCTGGAGGCCGACATCCCCAAGCGCCTGGCCGCGCCCGACGTGAAGAACGAGGGCGAGCGCATCGCCAAGCGCTACCAAAGCGACGAGGCGCGCGCCTTCGGCGAGCTGGCCGAGTTTGCGCGCGCGCGCCGCTTTCGCCTGGTGCGGGACGACGGCCAGATGGTGTTCACCCTGCTCGGCCCGGACGGCAAGGAGCCCATGACCGAGGCCGACGCGGCCGCCATGAGCGCGCAGGAGCGCAGCGCCATCGAACAGGCCGAGCAGGAGCTGCGCGCCGAGATCGTGCGCTTTCTCGACCGCACGCGGCCGCTGGAGCGCACGCGCGACGAGGCGCTGCAGCAACTGCTGCGCCAGAGCGCCGGCCCCCTGGTCACGCATGGCCTGGACGACATCCGCCAGGGCCTGCGCAAGCAGATCAAGGACGCCGTCAAGCTCCGGCGCTGGCTAGAACAGGTGGAGGAGCAGGTGCTGGACAACCTGGATCTGTTCGTGCCGCTCGACGGCGCACAGGCCGATGATCCGCAGGAGGACGAGCGTGGCGAGCAGCTGGCCGACCTGCTGGCGCTGTGCCAGGTGAACCTGGCGGTGGACAACGCGGGCCTGGCCGGCGCGCCGGTGGTGATCGAGGACAACCCGCAAACGCGCAACCTGTTCGGCCATATCCAGTACGAATCGGGCGAGGACACGCCCTACGCCGACTTCTCCGGCATCCACGCCGGCGGCCTGCTGCGCGCGCATGGCGGCTTTCTGATGCTGTTCCTGCGCGACCTGGCGGGCGATGCGCCGCTGTGGGAGCGGCTGCGCCGTTTTCTGCGCTGCAACCGCGTGACCATCGAAGACCAGGCCGCGGGCCACGGCAGCGGCGCCCCCGTGGCGCTGCAGCCCGAGGGCGTGGACGTGGAGGTGAAGATCGTGCTCATCGGCTCGGCCGCCGAGTACTACCTGCTGCAGGAAGGCGACCCCGATCTGGCGCGGCGCTTTCGCGTCAAGGTGGACTTTGCCGAGCAGTTCCGCGCCAGCGGCGACACCTATCACGCCAGCAGCGTGTTCCTGGCGCGCTCCTGCGCGCGCCGCGGCCTGCCGCACTGCACCGCAGAGGCCGCAGCGCGCCTGCTCGAATTCACGCACCGCGAGGCCGACGACCAGGCACGCCAGAGCGCCGGCTTTGCCAGCCTGGAGGCGCTGCTGGTGGAAAGCTGCGCCCAGGCGCGCGCCCGCGGCGCGCAGCTGACCGATGGCGGCGACGTCGAGGCCGCGCTGGCCGCCAGGCGCCAGCGTCACAACGCGCCCGAGGAGGCGCTGCACGAAGCGATTGCCGAGGGCGAGCTGCTGATCACGCTGGAGGGCATGCGCGTCGGCCAGCTGAACGCCCTCACGCAGATCGACATGGGCGACTACCGCTTCGGTTTTCCGGTGCGCATCACCGCGCGCACCCATGCCGGGCGCGAGGGCGTGGTGAACATCGAGCGCGAGGTGGAGATGTCCGGCCCCATCCACGACAAGGGCGTGCTCATCCTGCAAAGTTATTTGAGCGCCCTGTTCGGCCACCTGGCGCCGCTGGCGCTCAACGCCTCCATCGTGTTCGAGCAGGAATACAGCGGTATCGAGGGCGACTCGGCCTCGTGCGCCGAGCTGTACGCGCTGCTGTCGTCGCTGTCCGGCCTGGCGCTGCGCCAGGACATCGCCGTCACCGGCGCCCTGAACCAGCATGGCGAGGTGCTGCCCGTGGGCGGGCTGAACGAGAAGATCGAAGGCTGGTTCCGCGTCTGCGCCCAGGCGGGCCTGACGGGCACGCAGGGCGTTCTGATCCCGGCGCGCAACCAGCGCCACCTGATGCTCTCGCCCCAGGTGGTGCAGGCCGTCGCCGGCGGGCAATTCCATGTCTACACCGCGCAGCATGTGAGCGAGGGCATTGCACTCTTGACCGGCGCCAGTGCCGGCCTCACGCCGGGCGAGCATCTGGCAGGCAGCGTGCATGCACGCGCCGAGGCCACGCTGCTGGCCTACCGCCGCGCCTGGCAGGCCATGACGCTGGGGCGCAGGCTGGCGCCGCGCAGACCTTAACGCTCCATCCACCACTGGATGACGATCTTGGCCAGGTAGCCGATGAAGCCCACGCCCAGGCCGAGAAAGATCACGAAGGTGCCGAACTTGCCTGCCTTGGACTCGCGCGCCAGCT
>JAFEER010000201.1 GCA_018240985.1 Pseudomonadota bacterium | reverse complement strand
TCGTCCAGGTGGCGCAGGTCAGGGGCAATACCGCCGGAGATCGCCTCCAGCCCATGGCAACGGGCGCAGTTCTGGTTGTAGCCGGACGATCCAATGCGCACCGCCTCGGTCTGTGCCGCGCCCTTGCTGTAGGGGTTGTCCTCCAGCCACTTGGCACCGACTTGCGGCAGCGTTTTGGTATCCACCGGTTGCGGCGTCACGTCTCCATGGGCAAAAACCAGGCCCGAACCCACCAGGCAAACAGCCGCAATGGCAGTGCCCACCCCTCTACGGACGCTTGCTTGAACAGGGAAAAACATTGAATGTCTCCTATTAAAAAACTTGTATGCGCTGTTAAAGCAAAAAACAGGCCATACGGCGTATTGCTCCAGGCGCGACCGGTTTTTGTGCCATTGCGTTGGCGTGACTGTTGCAAGGACTGCTCCGCTTTGGAGCATTCTCCCCAGCGAGACCTGGGACGCATTGCGAATGCCGTTGCAGCGAATGATTTGGCACTCTTTTTGCAGCACGTCTGCTTGTGACCGGCACAGCCCGCCCGATACTGAGACCGAGAGCCTGAGTCCTCCATGAATTTCAATACCATTGCCAGCGTGCCAGTGCTGCCTCAACTTTCACCGCGACTGCGCCTGCAATACGAGAGCGCCCTTGCTCGCTGGGTGTTGCTGCACCCGGATGGCAGGGAGCAACTCAACGACAGTGCTGCGGAAATACTGCGCCGCTGCGATGGCCGGCGCACGGTGGCCGACATCGTGAACGAGCTGGAGGCGCTGTTTGACACCCAGGGTGTCGCGCCGCAAGTGCTAGAGCTGATCGAAGAAGGCAGGCGCCGTGGCTGGCTCGACTGATACCAGGTTCTCCTCCTGGTCAAGGATCATCTGCATGCAGGCGGTACTTGCCATCGCCGCATGGATGCCCCCGCAACCGGGAATGGCGCAACCCGGCCTGTCAGACACGGCCATGCTGGCCGCCACCTGCGCCACCTGCCATGGCCCGGCCGGCCGCCAACCGTCCCCTGGCGGCAGCATCCCAGCATTGCGCGAACAAGTCGCGGCGCACCTGCTGCAGCGCCTGCAGGCCATGCAAAAGCACAACGACCCCAAGGCCACCGTCATGCCGCAATTGCTGCAAGGTTTGAGCGATGCCCAGTTGCAGGCGCTAGCGCAATGGTTCTCCGAGCCGGAGCCGCGTTGATGCCGCTATCGCGCCGCAGCCTCCTCACGGCCGGCTTGGCGCTGCCCGCCATCGTGCATGCGCATGGCGCAAGCGCGCAGGTCGTCATCGTCGGTGGCGGTTTTGGTGGCGCAACGGTGGCACGTTACCTGCGCGCCTATGCGCCGCGGGTTCAGATCACACTGGTCGAGCCGACGCAGCAGTTTGTCACCTGCCCGTTTTCCAACCACTATCTGGCCGGGCTGCGCGGCTGGGACAGCATCGTGCATGACTACGCCGGCCTGCGCGCGGCCGGTGTGCGTGTCATGCACGCCCGGGCCAACGATGTAAACGCCCAGGCGCGCACATTGCGCCTGGATAACGGAACAATCCTTCGCTGGGACAGGCTGGTGCTCTCACCCGGCGTGGACATGCGCTGGGGCGCGCTGGAGGGCTATGACGAGCCAGCGGCCGAACTGGCGCCCCATGCCTGGAAGGCCGGCGCGCAGACCCAACTGTTGCGCCACCAGCTGCAGGCCATGCCCGATGGCGGCAGGTTTGTGATGGCGATTCCGGACAACCCGTTTCGCTGCCCACCCGGGCCCTACGAGCGCGCCAGCTTGGTGGCGCACTACTTCAAGCAACATAAACCGCGCAGCAAGATCCTGCTGCTGGACGCGAAGAACAACTTCTCCAAGAAGGAGCTGTTCCTGCCCGCCTGGAAGGCCTTGTATGGCGACCTGATCGAATGGGTCAGCCTGGCGCAGGACGGGCAGGTGGTGCGAGTCGATGCCAAGGCGTTGGAGGTGGAAACCGCCTTCGGCACCCTCCACAAGGCCGATGTGCTCAATGTCATACCGCCGCAAAAGGCCGGCTTCATCGCCGATCGCGCGGGTGTGCTGGACGCGAGCGGCTGGGCACCAGTGCGCGGCGAAAACTTCGCTTCGACACACGTGGCCGGCATCCATGTGCTGGGCGATGCCGCGCTGGCCGGCCCCATCCCCAAATCCGGTTTTGCAGCAAGCAACCAGGGCAAGGTGGTGGCGGCCACGCTGGCGGCCGATCTCAGCGGACAGACTGCCCCCACTGCCGTCTATGCCAACACCTGCTACAGCCTGGTGGCGCCGGGCTATGGCATCTCGGTGGCGGGCATGTACCGGGCCCAGGACGGGCGCATCGTGGATGTGCCGCATACGGTAGGCATCAGCCCGTTGGACGCGCCTGCGGCCTACCGCGCCGCAGAGGCCAGCCATGGCGCCACCTGGTACGCGGCCATCAGCGCCGATATCTGGGATCGCTGAGCTTTCCCATCAACCCAGCTGAGCCAGACGCTGCTGCGCCTCACCATCGCCGCGTTGTGCCAGCAGCTCCCAGAGCCGGCGTGCCCGCTGGTGGTCACCCAGCAAACAGGCGGCCTGTGCGTGCAGGCGCAGCTCTGAGGCATCAGCCGCAGGCTGGAGCATGGCCCATGCCGCTCCCAGCACGGTGCGCGGGTGTAGCTGCGTGCAGGTGCTGTTCATGGCTTGGTGCTGAGTATCCAACCGGCGAGCAGCTTCAGATCCTGAGCGCTCAGGCTGGAATGCGCCGGCATAGCGGCACGGCCCCATTTTCCCTTGGAGCCCATTTGAATCGACTGCGCCAAGGTGGCGACGGCATCACTGTCGCCCGCATACTTTTCGGCCACCGAGCTGAAGGCCGGGCCGACGATTTTTTCGGCCACCGAATGGCAGCTATAGCAGCCATTGGACTTGGCAAGCTCCGGTGCGGCGCTCAGGTC
>JAFEER010000200.1 GCA_018240985.1 Pseudomonadota bacterium | reverse complement strand
TGAACCTGGCCGAGCCGGTGCAGACCATGCTCATGGCCGGCGACATCGACATGGGCCATGCGCGCGCGCTGCTGGCGCTGGACCGTGCCACGCAGATCACGGCGGGCAACCAGATCGCCGCCAAAAAGCTGTCGGTGCGCGAGGCCGAGGGCCTGGTGAAGAAGCTCGGCGCCGAATTCAACCTGACGCCGCAAAAGCCCAAGAAGGACAAGTCGCGCGACCTGAAGCGCGTCGAGGAGGAGCTGTCCGACCTGCTCATGGCCGAGGTCGAGGTGCGCGTGAAGAAGCGCGTCAAGCGCGGCAGCCACATCGAGGAGATGGGCGAGCTTGCGATCGGCTTCGGCTCGCTGGAGGCGCTCAACGGGCTCATCGAGCGCCTGCGGGGATGATGCCCTGGCCGCTGCCCGCCGTGCTGGTGTGGGGCGTGGCGTGGCTGTCCTTCGCCGGGTTGCGGCAGCTGGCGCCGCCCTTGGCGGCCGTGCTGCTGGCCTGCGGCGTGGGCGTGGCGGGCAGCCTGCTGGCGGCCACGTGGTGGCGGCGGGGGTTGATCGCGCTGGGGTTTCCGCTGTCGCTGGCGCTCTCCGGCGCGGCGGTGCTGCCCGGCTGGGCGTGGCTGGCGCCGCTGGCCGTGCTGCTGCTGGTGTACCCGCTCAATGCCTGGCGCGATGCGCCGCTGTTCCCCACACCGCGCGGGGCGCTTGGCGGGCTTGCAGCCCTGGCGCCCTTGCCGCCGGACGCGGCCGTGCTAGACGCGGGCTGCGGCCTGGGCGACGGACTGCTGGCGCTGCGCGCCGCCTATCCCCAGGCGCAGCTGCATGGGCTGGAATGGAGCTGGCCGCTGGCCCTGTTGTGCCGCCTGCGCTGCCCCTGGGCGCGCGTGCGGCGCGGCGACATCTGGGCGGCCGACTGGAGCGCCTACCAGATGGTGTATGTGTTCCAGCGGCCCGAGAGCATGGCCCGCGCGGCCGCCAAGGCCGGCGCCGAGATGGCGCCCGGCGGCTGGCTGGTCAGCCTTGCGTTCGAGGTGCCTGGCCAGCCTGCCAGCGCACACCTGCCCGCGTTCGCGGGGCAGGGGGTGTGGATTTACCGGATCGATGCCCTAAGCCGGGCACAGCTTACTTGCCAACCTTGAGCTGGCCGCCACGGCCCAGGCCGCCCTTGACCTCTTGCGCCTTGTAGTTGCGCAGCGAGATCACCATGTTGTTGTAGGCGTCCATGAACGCCGCCACGGTGGCCTTGCCCTCGGGCGTGCGCGAGAAGCCGCTCATGCCGGCCGCCGCGCCGCCGCCCAGCGCGCCAAAGGCTGCCCCGAAGTTGGTGGCCGTGGAATTGCCTTCGGAGATGGAGATTTGCACGCCCGAGCGGATGTCGAACATGGACAGCGTCACCACCGACACCCGGCTCTCCATCGCGCCGCCCGCCAGCGCCCCCACCCGGCCGAACAGGCCGCCCACGCCAGCGGCCATCTTTCCCGTGGCGTCGTTGTCGATGATGATGGACGGCTCCATGTAGTAGTCGGCCGCCACGCGCTGGCCCTTTTGCTGGTTCGATCCGGCACGGAATTCGCCCGAATTGCGCTGCTTGTCGGTGATCGACGAAATCTTGCTCTCGGTGCGGTTGTTGCCGATGGAGGTGATCACGAAGCAGTTGGACTGCTGCACCGCCAGGCGGATCAGCGGCTCTATGGTCGTGATCTTGGTGGCGGCGCCAAAGCTCGCATACCAATCCTTGCCACGGCCATCATCCACGGCCAGCGTGCCCAGCGGGGCATCGCATCGCTCCAGCGTGGCGTTGGCATTGACGCTGGTGGCGCCGCCCGCGGCGCCGGTGGCGGCCGTCGGGGCCGTGCCGGTGGAAACGGTGCCGCCGCCGGGTGTCACGCAGCCGGCCAAGGCCAGGGCGGCCGTCAGCGTGGCCAGACGAAGGGATGTGGAGATGTGGGACATGGTGATGCTCTTGTTGGGGATGAAAAACGAAGGGAATCGCGGCACGCCGCTATCGCAGGTACCAGCCGGCCGGGCTCCAGGCCCAGTAGTACGGAGTGCTGTAGACCCAGCCGCCCCAGTACTTGCGGTAGTAGTCGCGCACTTGATAGGCGCTTTGCTCGTTGGCCTTGGCCCGTTGGGCTTGGGGCAGGAGTCTTTGGGCCTCCTTGCTTCCCTTGCCTGCGGCGCGGGTGAGCCAGGCTTCGGCCTCTTGCGGGTCGGAGCCCATTTCCTCGAAACCGGCCAGATAGAGCTTGCCCAGCGCCAGTTGGGCTTGGAGAAGGCCGCCATCGCCCGCCTTGCGCAGCCATTGCAGCGCCTGGTAGCTGTTGCGCTCCACGCCATCGCCACGCATCAGGCGCAGGCCCAGATCGTAGGCCGCCTTGGGGTTCTGGTCGGCCAGCTGTTCCAGCGCCTGCAGGCGGCGCTCGGCCTCGGGATTGGCGGGCTCGCCCTGGAAGGTGGCAACGTTGCGCGGCTGCTCGGAGCAGACATTGCCCTGGCATAGGCGCACGCTCTGGCTGGTGGGCGCGGTCTGCTCTGCGGCCGTTTGAACCGCGCAGCCATGCAGCGCCAGAACGGCGGCGGGCACGCAAACAAGTGCAAGGCGCATGGGGGCTCCCGGTAAACAAATATTGCTGCCGCGTAAGAGTTGGCAGTATATAGAACGCTTATTTGGGGAGCATCCGTGTTTGCAGGTATTTGATGGCAGTTCGAGGCGGATGGTCTTCTGGATTGAAAATGGCAGCTTGCACTTATCCAATAAGCGCAAATTGCTATCTTTTTGAGAGTACCTTGGCCCTTACTTCATGCGGCTGGCCCGGCTCACGTACAGTGCCAGGGCGGCGATGTCGGCCTCGCTGAGCGTGGCCTTGAACGAGGGCATGGCGCCTATGCCGTCGCGCAGGGCGCGGGCCACGCGGGCGGCGTCGGGCTGTAGTTCGTCGAGCACCGGGCCGATGGCACCCTCGGCGCCCGCGTCCTTCAGCGTATGGCACAGCGCGCAGGCGGCCGGCGTGGCGGTGCTGAACAGCTCCTTGCCGCGCGCCATCTGGGCGGCCTCGTCGGCATGGGCAGGAGCGGCCAGCAGCAGGGCGGCCGCAAGTTGGGCCGCAGCCATGGCCGCGGCGTGGATCGGGGTCTTGGTCATGGGGCCTGTCAGGCTACGCTCACGCTCACCGCGTGGTCGGCCCAGCTGGTGTTGTTGTAGCCGCCCTGGTTTTCGCTGCGCATTTCCGGCTGCACATTGCCCTGCGCATCGGTGGCCCGGCTGGCCAGCACATGCGTGCCCTTGGGCAGCTGGGCGCGCAACACGAACTGGCGCCAGGCGTATTGGCCCATGTCAGGCCCGACCAGGCGCGCGGCCTGCCAGGTCTTGCCGCCGTCGGTGGACACCTCCACGCCCTTGACGGCATGCATGCCGCCAAAGGCCACGCCCTCGATCAGCACGGCGCCTGCCGGCAGAGCGCCGCCATCGGGCAGCGGGGCGTTGATCCAGGACTTGACACTCATCTCCTGCACCGAGGGCTGGCTGGGGTCGCCCTTGCCGCCCGGCGGTGAGATGCGGTAGCCGTGCGACATGATCCTGGCGTCGCTCTCGATGGCCGTGAAGGCCAGCTGCTTGATGTACTTGATGTTGTTCACGCCGGTGTAGCCCGGCACGATCAAGCGCAGCGGCCCGCCATGGGCCAGCGGCACCGGCTCGCCGTTCATCTCCCAGGCCAGCAGCGCATCCTGCATCGACTCCAGCGGAGTCGAGCGCTCCACGACCACGCTCTTGGGGTCTATGCCGGGCGGCAGCACCTCGCCGCCGGTGCCGGTCATGTACTTCACGCCATCGGCCAGGCCGCCCAGGGCCTGCACCACGTCGCGCACCGGCACGCCGCTCCAGACCACGCAGCCGGCGGCGCCCACAGTCCAGGGCGTGCCGCTGGGCTTGCTGGGGAAGAAGCCCCGGCCGTTGCCCGAGCACTGCAGCACCATGGTCACCGTGTCCAGGCCCAGGCCCTTGAGCTCGCGCACGCTCAAGCTGCGCGCTTGTTTGACACCGGCAATCTGCACCTGCCAGGCGTCGCGGTCGGCGACGATGGACTCGGGCGGCGCGGGCAGGTTGTTGCGCACGTACAGCCGGTCGGACGGAGTGATCACGCTGGTGCCGAAGGCGCTGCGCCGGGTCTCGATGGTCGAAGAGCTGTGCACGATGACGGCATCGGCCTTCTTCCAGTTGGCGAATCCTGGCAGCGGCTTGGCAGCGGGCGGGGCAGCCTGCGCCAGCGCGCCCTGGTGCAGGCTGGCCAGGCCGACGGCGGCCAGGGCGCTGGCACTGCCCGTGAGCAGGCGGCGGCGCGGCAGGTTGGTGAGGACTAAGGGCTTGCTGGGCATGGGGCGTCTCCTTGGTTCGGTTTTTGCTGATGCACGGGATCCCCGGCTGCGCCGCGGGAGCCGGCCATGCCTGCGGGCCGGGCCGATGCGGCGCTGGGAACCATGTGCGGCAAGAGCATGGCACGACTTGCTGCCGATCAGGACGCCGATGGGTGAAAACCCCGAGCTTCGGCCCGGCACGGATCAGATCCCCAGAAACCGCCCCGGCGCCAGCCCCACGGCCCGGCGCACCATGGCGCTGAAGGCGCTGGGGCTGTTGTAGCCCAGCTCGGCGGCAATCTGGTTGATGGGCCGGCGGCCCGCGGCCAGGGCCACGGCGCGCGCCAATATCACCTGCTGGCGCCACTGCGTGAAGGTGCTGCCGAGCTCCTGGCGGAACAGCCGCGCCACTGTGCGCGGGCTGGCGCCGGTGTCGCGCGCCCAGTCGGCCAGGGTCTCGTGGCGCGTGGGGTCGGCGATCACGGCCTCGCACAGGTGGCGCAGGCGCTTGTCGCGCGGCAAGTCCACGCCCAGGCGCACGCTGCTGGCGCGGCGCAGTTCGTCGAGGATGAGGGCGCTCAGGTGGCGCTCGCGCTGCAGCAGCTCGGGCGCGAGCGGCGGCGCGTCATCGGGCTCGGACGGCATCTCGCGCACCAGGGCGCGCAGCAGGTCGGACACCTCCAGCACGCGGCACTGGCGCCAGGGCTCCTCCTGCGCGCGCGCCACGGCCGGGCCGCAGCGTCCGGCCGGCTGATGGAAGTACAGCGTGCGCAGGTCGGCATCCTCCACCATGGTCACCGTGTGTTCCACGCCGGGCGGTATCCACAGCGCGCGCGAGGGCGGCACGATGTAGGCGCCATGCGGCACAGCCAGGCGCAGCACGCCGGTGGTGGAAATCGCCACCTGCGCCCAGGGGTGGCTGTGTGGCCGTATCTGGGTGTCGGCGCGCAGCTCGCGGTGCTTGACACGCACCGGGCGCTCGCGCGTGGGCACGAAGAGATGCGGCGTGAGCGACTCCACATAGGACAGTGCACGCGCTGGCCGCGCTGCCTGCGCGGATTCGCCATCCACAGCGGCCGCAGGCGAATCCGCGGGCGGGGCCGGGTGGGCTGCGGCATGAATTGGCATGATTGCGACAGAAGTTGGCTGTCTATCGTATATCGGCCGCGCCGGTCTTGTCTAACATCATGCCGATGACGAATACCGCCGCCCCCACCCTGCGCCAGGACGCCCGCACCATAGGCCTGATCGGCCTGGCGCATGGTTCCTCGCACTTCTTTCACATGCTGTTGCCGCCGCTGTTCCCGTTCCTGATCCAGGAATTCGGCTACAGCTATTCCGAGCTTGGCCTGCTACTGTCGGTGTTCTTCGTGATTTCCGGCACGGGCCAGGCCATGGCGGGCTTTCTGGTGGACAAGGTGGGCGCGCGCCCGGTACTGTTTGCGGCACTGGCCAGCTTTGTTGCCGCCGGCGTGGTGGCGGGCACGGCCGGCGGCTACGGGGGGCTGGTGGTGGCGGCCGTGCTGGCAGGGCTGGGCAATGCGCCGTTCCACCCGGTGGACTTCACCATCCTGAACAAGCGCGTGTCGCCGGGGCGGCTGGGCCACGGCTTTTCGGTGCACGGCATCTCGGGCAACCTGGGCTGGGCCACGGCGCCGGTGTTCATGGCCGGCATTGCCACGGCCACGGGCTCCTGGCGCATGGCCTGTCTGGCCGGCGCCGCGCTGGCGCTGCTGGTGCTGGCCGTCATGGTGTGGAACCGCGACGCGCTGGATGACAGCCAGGGCAGCTGGGCGCACCAGGCGCACAAGGGTGCTGCCAGCGCAGCGCCCGAGCACCCCATGGCCTTCCTGAAGCTGCCGGCCGTGTGGCTGTGCTTCTCGTTCTTCTTCTGGAGCACCTGCTCGCTCAGCGCCATCCAGAGCTTTGCCGCGCCATCGCTGCAGCGCATGTATGACATCCCGCTGTCGATCACCACCATGGTGGTCACCGGCTACATGCTGTGCGGCGCCCTGGGCATGGTGATCGGCGGTTTTTTGGTGGGCCGCGTGGAGCGGCTGGAGAAGACCATCAGCATCTGCCTGCTGGCGTCCGCCGCCCTGCTCGCGCTGGTGGGCCTGGGCGTGCTGCCCGGCATGGTGGCGCTGGTGGTGGCCGCGCTGGCCGGCATGGGCATAGGCATCGCCGGCCCCTCGCGCGACATGCTCATCAAGCGCGCCGCGCCCCCCGGCGCCACGGGGCGCGTCTATGGCACCGTGTACTCGGGACTGGATCTGGGCTTCAGCCTGGCCGCCCCGGTCTTCGGCGCCATGCTGGACGCGCAGATGAACGGCAGCATCTTCTACGGCTCGGCCCTGGCGCTGGTGCTGGGCGTGGTGTCTGCCGGCTTCGTGGGCATGGGGGTGGCGGCGCGGCGCGTGCAGATGGCGTGAAGCAGCGCTGCCTGCCGTCGCCCGGACACAGGTGACAGCCCGCTCATTGGCGCGTGCAATTGGCCGTGGGCTGTTGCTTCATCTCGACGATGAGGACATGGGTGGGCGTGCTGCCCACGTTTTCGCCGATATGGGTCTGGGCATCAGACCACATCACGTCGCCGGGCTTGAAATCGCGGCGCAGCACCGTTGCGTCGGGCAGCGTCAGCGTGCGCTGGAAGGCGCTCAGGGCGTACAGCACGAAGGCCGGGTGGCGGTGCTGGAGGGTTTTCTGGCCGGGGCTGTCCTGATAGTCCAAGACCCGCACACAGTCGTTTTCAAGGATGACCTTGTACTTGTCGCCGTCGGTCTGCACGGCATCCTGGGCGTGCCCGGCGGTGGCCGCCGCCAGGGCGACGGCAATCAGTATGTGGCGCATGATGAAACCTCCATCGGAGGCCAGGCGCACCCCGCATGGGCTGCCTGGGGACGGCTGCATGGTACCGAGCGGCAAAGACCCTGTTGGCGGGAGAGTGCGCACCTTGCCGGAGCGTTCGGCCGGGAAATTCAGAGCGTGAAAATTTTCCCCGGGTTCAGGATGTTCTGCGGATCCAGCGCCTGCTTGATGGCGCGCATCATGTCCACCGCGCCGGCGCCGGCCTCGTCCACGAGGAAACCCATCTTGTGCACGCCCACACCATGCTCGCCGGTGCAGGTGCCGCCCAGACGCAGGGCGCGTGCCACCAGCTTGTGGTTCAGCGCCTCGGCGCGCTCGCGTTCCTCGGGCGCGTTGGGGTCGATCAGGTAGCCGAAGTGGAAGTTGCCGTCGCCCACATGGCCGACGAGGAAGTAGGGGATGCCGCTGGCCTCGGCCTCGGCCACGCTGTCCAGCAGCGCATCGGCCAGGCGGCTGATGGGCACGCAGGTGTCGGTGCTGATGCAGCGGCAGCCCGGCCGGCTTTGCACGGCGGCAAAGTAGGCGTTGTGCCGCGCCGTCCACAGGCGCGTGCGCTCCTCTGGCGTGCTGGCCCATTCGAAGGCCTGGCCGCCGTGTTCGCTGGCGATTTGCTGCACGGTCTCTGCCTGCTCCTGCACGCCGGCCGGCGTGCCGTGGAATTCCATGAGCAGCATGGGTTCCTCGCGCAGAGTCAGCTTGCTGTGGGCGTTGACCATGCGCACGCTGTGCACGTCGATCAGTTCCACGCGCGCGATCGGCACGCCCAGCTGTATGGTCTGGATCACGGTGCGCACGGCGGCCTCGATGCTCGGGAAGGAGCAGATCGCCGCGCTCACCGCCTCGGGCAGCGGGTACAGGCGCAAGGTGACCTCGGTGAAGATGCCCAGCGTGCCCTCGCTGCCCACCATCAGGCGCGTCAGGTCGTAGCCCGCGCTGCTCTTCTTGGCGCGCGTGCCGGTGCGGATGATGTCGCCGCTGGCGGTGACCACCTCCAGCGCCAGCACGTTCTCGCGCATGCTGCCGTAGCGCACGGCATTCGTGCCGCTGGCGCGCGTGGCGCTCATGCCGCCGATGCTGGCGTCCGCGCCCGGGTCGATGGGAAAGAACAGGCCGCTGTCCTTGATGGCCTCGTTGAGCTGTTTGCGCGTGATGCCCGGCTGCACGGTGACGGTGAGGTCGTCGGCATCGATGCTGAGCACGCGGTTCATGCGGCCGACGTCGATGCTGATGCCGCCCTGCACGGCCAGCAGATGGCCTTCCAGCGACGAGCCGGCGCCATAGGCGATGACGGGCACCGCATGCTGCGCGGCCAGGCGCACGGCGTCCTGTACGTCCTGGGTACTTTCGGCAAACACCACGGCAGCGGGCGGTGGCGCCTGGATCGAGCCCTCGTCGCGCCCATGCTGCTCGCGCACCGCCTGGGCGCTGGAATACTGCGCGCCAAAGCGCTGCTGGAGCGCGTCCAGCAGGAACTGGGGCACGGGGCGTTGGTCGATCCGGGGTTGGGTGTCGGCGGGGGCGTTCATGGCATTCATTGGGTGCGCTGCAGGGGCGCCCATTCTAGAAGCCGCGGGTAAGGTCAGGTTTGCCTACCGGCGCTGTTCCTGGCGACGCCGATGCGAGCGGTCTGGCCGTCGCTCTCCGCCGTGGCGTTGGATTCGGGTGCCGTGCGGCTGGAGCCGCTCTGATATCTCGACTGCGCGGCTTGGGCGGGCGAGGCCTGGGCTTGTGCCAGCCCACCACCCATGGTCAGCGCCGCGAACAGCATCACGCTGCGGGCGTCGAACGGGGAGATGTGGCGGCGTTGCTTGGTTTGGGGCATCGTTTCGATCTCCGGGGCAAAGTTGAACAGGCCCGCATTGCAACGCAGCAAAAAGCTGCGGGCCAGCAGTTTTGCCCACTGTTGCCCTGCTCAACATTCGGTCGGTAGATGTAACGCACAATCGCCCGATCGACCTCCAAACCTAAGGATTGCACTATGGGAAACAGGCTGACACAGATCGCAACGCGCACCGGCGACGACGGCAGCACCGGCCTGGGCGACAACACCCGCGTGTCCAAGGCCAGCGGGCGCCCGCACGCCATGGGTGACGTGGACGAGCTCAACTCGCACATCGGCCTGCTGCTGTGCGAACCCCTGCCGGCCGACATGCGCGAGCTGCTCATCGACGTGCAGCACCAGCTGTTCAACCTGGGCGGCGAGCTGTCCATGCCCGGCTACGAGCTGCTCAAGGACGATGGCCTGCTGCAGCTCGACCAGGCGCTGGCGCGCTACAACGCCGAGCTGCCGCGGCTGCTGGAATTCATCCTGCCCGCGGGCACGCGCGCCGCCTGCCAGGCCCATGTGTGCCGCACGGTGGCGCGCCGCGCCGAGCGCGCCGTGGTCGCGCTGCAGCAGAGCGAGGCCATGCGCCCGGCGCCGCGCCAGTACCTGAACCGCCTGTCGGATCTGCTGTTCGTGCTCTCGCGCGTGCTCAACCGCATGGACGGCGGCAGCGAGGTGTACTGGAAGAGCGAGCGGCTGGCGCGCCAGAATGCTTCTGAATAGATAGCTGTTGGCGATTGGTACATAAGCGCTAGGGAATGATTCGGCTTGAAACTGGCGTGTCCCATGCGCGGGACGCCGCGCAGCCGCTCAGGGGGATGTTCCCTACCTCGGCGCCAGCACCGCCATGGTGATGCGCGAGACGCAAGTCAGCTTCCCCTCGTCGTTCACCATCTCGATCTGCCACACCTGGGTGGTGCGGCCAATATGCACCGGCCGCGCCGTTCCCGTGACCCAGCCGCTGCTGGTGGCGCGGATGTGGTTGGCGTTGATGTCCAGGCCCACCACGCGCTCGTCCTCGGCGCTGGCATACATGGCGCCGACCGAGCCCAGTGTTTCGGCCAGCACCACGCTCACCCCGCCGTGCAGGATGCCGTAGGGCTGGCGCGTGCGCTCATCCACCGGCACGCGGGCCCGCAGGAAGTCGTCGCCGACCTCCAGAAACTCTATGCCCAGGTGGGTGACTGCGGTGTTGGCGTTACTGGCGGCGATCGACGCCAGTGAGATGGGTTTCTTCCAAACAGACATGGCAGGAATCGTGAGGGTGGCAAAGCCGCCATCATGCACGCTGGCGCCCACGCCTGCAGCGCTGGCGCGGCGCAAGCGCGCAAGAATGGGCCGTATTTCCGGGCATCGAGGGCGCAGGGCCGGCGTTACCATGCACGCCGCCATGCCCCAGCCCACGCTTTGCCCCTCCTGCCGCCAGCGCACTGAAACCCGCCGTTTCACGGCCAGCGACGGCCGCCCGCTGGAGCTGGACTTGTGCTTTGCCTGCCAGGGCCTGTGGTTTGACCCGCAGGAGAACACCCGCCTGGCGCCTGCCGCCGTGCTGCAGCTTTTCGCCCTGCTGCACGAACACCATGGCGACGCGCGCCACCCCCTGTCGGATCGGCTGCGCTGCCCGCGCTGCAGCAAAGACCTGGCCAAGGGCTACGACATGGCCCAGGGCGGGCGCTACGTCACCTACCGCTGCGCGGCGCGGCACGGGCGCTTTTCCACCTTTGGCTCATTCATGGTCGAAAAAGGCTTTGTGCGCCATCTCTCCAAACTGGAGATCGAGGCCTTGGCGCGCCGCGTGGGCACCATTGCCTGCACCAGCTGCGGCGGTGCCGTGGACATCCGCAACGACCACGCCTGTCCGTACTGCCGCTCGGCCCTGTCGCTGCTCGACCCGCAGGCCGTGGACAAGGCCCTGGAGCGCCACAGCCGCGCCGCGCAGCAGGCAACCAGTCAGCCAGCGGCCAATGGACAGTCGCCCGAGGCCCTGGCCGACGCCCTGATAGCCCTGGAACGCAACCGCACGCGCGAGGAACGTGCACGCCAGCGCGAGCGCTTCGAGGGCAGGCGGGAGGAGCAGTTCGACCTGGTTTCGGCGGGGATAGAGATCGTCTGGTCGCTGCTGCGGCGCTGATGTGCAAAAAATGGGCTGCAACGACCGTCTAAAAGGCGCGAGGGCGATCGGTTGCGCCGGTATTTCTCCCTCTCCCTCTGGGAGAGGGTGGGGGTGAGGGCCTGCGGCTTGATCTGAGATATGTCGCCAATCAGGTAAAAACGGGCTATAGCACGCATTCACCAGCCGCTTACAGCTATCTATTTAGAAGCAAACCATGACCACCACTCCGCTCATCGTCACGCGCCATGGCGCCATCGTCACGCTGCAGTTCAACCGCCCCGAGGCCCTCAACGCGCTCGATCTGTCCATGGCCCAGGCCCTGCTGCAGGCGGTGCAATCCATCGCCACGGACGCCAGCGTGCGCGCCGTGCTGCTCAAGGGCTCGGGCCGCGCCTTCATTGCCGGGGGTGATCTGGCCACGCTGCATGCCGACCCGATCCAGGGCGCGCGCGACCTGCTGGCCCCGCTGAACCAAGCGCTGGAACTGCTGCTGCAGATGGACGCCCCCGTCATCGCCCAGGTGCACGGCGCGGCGGCGGGCGCGGGCCTGTCGCTGATGCTGATGTGCGACTTCGTGCTCGCCGCCGAGGGAGCGAAGTTCAACCTGGCCTACATCAACCTGGGCACCAACTGCGACCTGGGCGGCTCCTGGGCCCTGCCGCGCCTGGTGGGCCTGCGCCAGGCGCTGGAGATCGCCATGCTGGGCGAGAACTTCAATGCCGACGAGGCCCTGCGCCTGGGGCTGATCAACCGTGTGCTGCCCGCCGCCGATTTGGAGGCCGCCGCCCAGGCCCTCGCCGAGCGGCTGGCCCAGGGGCCCACCAAGGCCTACGGCCAGATGCGCCGCCTGCTGCGCACCAGCTTCGAGCGCGACCTACCGGCACAACTGGCGGCCGAGGCCAAGGGCTTCATCACCTGCGCCCACAGCGCCGACATGCGCGAAGGGCTGCAAGCGTTTCTGGACAAACGCAAGCCAAATTTCACCGGCCAGTGAAGGGCATCAACGGCGGCGGCCAGGATATGGCCGCCATCCTGGAGCGGATTTGACTGTAGGAGAATGCGCGTCTCCGGTCTCATGCCGAAAACGCATATGCACTTTCTTTTCCGCTCGGTCGCGGCACTCCTGTGTGCCCTATGTTTCGCCAATGCCTGGGCAGCCGGCCCACCGGTCGCCACCCTCATCGTCACACCCCTGGATCTGCACCAGAACCCGCACATCGTTGCCGATCTGAAGCGCCAGGGCATCAACCACGCCACGGTCTACCTGACCTGGGCCGATGTCGAGCCGCAGCCCGGCGGCTTCGATTTTTCGGCCTACCACCCCTATCTCGATCAGCTCACCCGGGGCGGGCTGTCACTCATCGTCGTACTCGACATGGGCGGGCGCACCTACTTCGATGCCATGGGCACGCATTTTCCGGGCCGCACCACCGTACCCGCATGGGTGCACCAGCAGGTACCGGATGGGTTCATGGAGAACTTCTCCAACCAGGCCACACCGCAGCCCGACTTCATGAACCCCGCCATACGTCAGTTGTCGGCCCGGTTCGTGCGCAATGCCGTAGACCATCTCTCACAGCGCTACCCCGGCAAGGTCCTGGCCTACTCCATCGGCCTGCAGGAGGAGCATGAAATCAAATACGGCCAGACCGGCTACCAATGGCGCGACTATGCCGAAGCCGCGCAAGCCGCGTTCCGCCAGCAGACCGGGGCGCCGCTACCTGTCATCAATTACTCCAACGACATCGCCCAGGGCGTGCCAAAGACGGAGCCGCTGCTGTCCAAGCACAAGCAATTCCGCGAAGCGCGCCTGAAGGACGCCACCTGCTTCTATGCCGACGCCATCCGCAGCCAGGGCGGCCGTGCCATGGGCTACTTTGGCGAGCTTTTCACCACACACGACGCCATCTACGCCACCAGCGTGGCCGAGCAACTGGCCGACTGCCTGGAAATTGCCGTCATCGACTACAACTTCTACGACGGCTACAGCCTGTCGCCCGACGCGCGCGTGCTGCCCATGCTGGCCAACTACATGGCCTCGGTGGGTTACAAGGAGATCATGGTGGGTGCCTATGCCGAACAGTGGGAGCGCGTCAATAAATCCAACCAACTCCTGCCCGTCATCAGCCGTACCCTGTCCACCGCGCTGGCACAGCCGAACGTGATCGGCTACGAAGTGGGCGGACTGCAGCGCCAGCTCGAAGCACACCTCGGCGGCACGCTGGATCTAGAACAGCTCCAGGCTCTGCGCGTGCAGCCCGCCGCCCGCATGGCCAAAGCGGGGGGAACGCTCAACATCGGCATCCTCGCCTCCACCACCAACTACTACGTATGGCACGGCGACCGAAGCGGCGGTGTCAACGTGCACCGCGAGGCGCTGCTTGCCACCTACGAGCTTCTGGGCGCGCAGCCGGACTTCAAGGTGCATGTCATCGGCGAGAAGAACCTGCGCCAGGACGACCCATTGCTGCAAAGCCTGGACGCCATCGTGGTGCCGCACCAGGCGGCGCTGCCCGCATCGGTCAAGCAGCAGCTCACGGCCTACTGGAAGAAGGGCGGCACCCTGGTTCAGGACATGCGCCTGGGCGAGTTCGACGAAAACGGCAAGCCCAGCTTCGACTGGATGCATGGGGTGTTCGGCATCGAAAGCCTGGAGTGGAAGCAGCGTGGCGGCATCTTCCTGACGGACGACGGCCAGATCCTGCGCCTGAAGCGTTCACGCAAGCTGTACACCGGCCATGCAGCCATCACGCCGCGCCCCGGCTATCGCCTGCTCGCCACCGACATCCTGAACAAACACCAGGGCATCATGGTGCGTGGCGAGCGCACGCTGGCCTTTGGCTTTACGCCGCAGCTGGTCGATGACGCGACCCAGAGCACCTGGAAGCAGATTTTCGTGCGCGAAATCACCAACGCGGTGCGCTGCCCTACGCCCGCTACTTGTAGAACAGCTGCACGCACCCCTTGAGCGTGATGGGCAGCTGGATCCCATTGCGGCCCGGAGCGCGCGCGAACCGCTCACACCAAAGCAAGATGCCGGCATTTGCCGGCATCTTGCATGTAGATGACTGCCTCAGTTACTTGAGCTTCATACGCCGACGCGCCATCAAACCCAGGGCGGCGATGCCAATCAGCGCCAGGGTAGAGGGCTCGGATACCGTCTGCGCTGCCGCGGTGGGGATATCTTGTACAGCGCCAGCTGAGGGGACATTCCAGTCCTGGGAGGGAGCGGAGGGAGCGCTGACTGGAGCGAGGTCGGTCAGTTGAGGCAACGCCGCCTGGGCGATTTCTATCGGATCAGGCAAGGCCGCCTTGGCGATTTCTATCGGATCAGGCAAGGCCGCCTTGGCGATTTCTAACGGATCAGGCGGGGCTGCCTTGGCGACTTCCGTCGGCTTTGGCGAGGCTGCCTTGGGCGCTTCTATCGGCTCCGGCGAGGCTGCCTTGGCAACTTCTGCCGGGCCACTGTCTTTGCGGATGCCGGGGGATGCGGACGCATCGGACGGGGCGGCCGCCGGGGCACGCGCACCTGCAACACCCGCCGAAGAGCCCCCTGCCTGGGCTACCGGAGCAGTTGCCGGTCGCGACATGGCTGCCGACGGGACTGCCATTGCGCCACCTTCCACACTGCGGCCTGGGGCGCTAGGGGTACTGCCAACCAGCCCCGAAGCGGTGCTGCCGGAAGCGGCGGCGGGGCGGACGGTGCCTGGTTGTTCAGCAACCGCCATGTTTGTGCCGCCATGATCGACGACACGCGCATCGCCAGACTGAGAACTCACCATGGCGGGCACCATGCCCGGGTCGCTCACCACGGCCACCGTCGCGCCGTGAAGGGCGGCCTGGCGAACCGGCTTTTCCGGCAACGGATTCTGCGTGGCGACAGCACTGCCAGCCGAGGGAGCAGGTGCTTTGTCACGGATCACGATGCGAGCCAACATGTCCGATCCGGTCGAGAGAGAAGCAGCGCCAAGAAACGCAACCGTGGCCAGCGCAATCGTCAACTTACGATTTTTCATGACTGCAAGTGAGTAACGTTGAAGAAATCAAAAACAGCTCAGGCCCCGAAATAAGGCACACAAAGCCATGTGTGAAACATCAAGCAAATTTCATGCCGAAATAAAAAAATCTTATAAATCAATGAGTTAAATTTTACACATTGCGAAAAGTACTTCAATGTGTAAAAAAATCCGACAGATTTCGAGCCATTGAAATCGGGCGCGGCCCATCATCGCAGCGCGTCGCACCAGGGATTTGCCAGTTTCCAAGCGCAGGTCTGGCACCCGCATGGCACAGGCCAGTACCGCAGTGGCCTGCGGCCCGTTTACTGGTAGAACACCTCGACCACGCCCTTGAGCGTGATCAGCAGCGGGCGCCCCTTGCGATCGCGCGTCTTGCCCGCGGGCACCTTGATCCAGCCCTCGCTCACGCAGTATTCCTCCACGTCGAAGCGCTCCTTGCCATTGAAGCGGATGCCGATCTCGCCCTCCTGCTGAAACACCGCCGCCACATGGTGCGGGCTGCGCGGGTCAACGGCCAGGCGGTCGGGCAGGGGAATCTTGGCGGAATCGGTCACGGACTGGCTCTCGTAGAAAAACACGGGCCCGCATTGTCCCGCATCCGCATCGGCCGGGGAACTGGTGGTTGGGGCACCTTCACCGGATCAAGGCGACGGGATCAGGAAAGACGGCAACCCAGGGCAGATCGCCTCGTAGGCCCCGCAGGCTCAGGATTGCACCAACCAACGCGTGCGCGTCTTGGGGCATGAGTGCGCCTGCACAGCACCCGGCACGCCTATCACTGCCCAAAACTGCGACTTCAGGGCAGCATATCCCGCTCGAATCACTGACGATCAGCGCATCTGCGCACCCACCTTGCGGATCAAGTGGTGCGCTGGTTCGCTGAGGTAGATGTTGCCCGCCGCGTCGCTGGCCATGTCCGTCACGGAGTATCTGGTACTGAACGGCCCGGGCCCGTCGATCGAACTGAAATCCCTTGGCGCCAACGCCAACGTCGTGACCTGGCCGTCGGTCGAGAGTTTTCGGACGGCTTGATTGCCAGAGTCAGCAATCAACAAGTCCCCCGCCTGATTGAAGGACATGCCAGACTCGCTGGTCTGGTTGCGATAGGGCTCGGGCCAACTGAACCGTGCCTGCGCGGCCGGCCCGTCCACATAGCCACGCGCACCGCCCACAACCGACAGCTCGGGCGCTGGCGTGTTGTCAGAGCCGCCACAGGCGACGAGACCAGCGACGGCCAGTGCGATGAGGGTGCTGGCTGCGGTGGGTTGAATTCGGCCGGCAAAACGCATGGGACTGGCTCCTTATTGTGGCTCGGGCATAGCGGATGCGGGTGGCTGAAACGCTGCCGGGTTCTGGCGACAAGACTGGTACTATTCATGGGTGGGAACCAGGCCCATGATTCGGTACCCTTAATTCGGTACCCTTATCTTGCAGCCTTTGGGCGATGCCCGCTCCAATTTGCTGCTTCAAACCACCGTTAATTCGGCTGGATGGAGGGATTCTGCAATTCCCTCACAAATCATATCAAATGACTCAAGAGATGCAAGATTCAAAGAACCATTCCATCGATACATTGCGAGCGGCTGCGGTGCTTATGGTGTTCATGAATCACCTCCATTCCATGGGTATTATTACCATTCCCTACTTTGGCATATCCGGGGGATGGCTCGGGGTTCAAATATTTTTCGTCATCAGTGGCTATTTGATCATCCAAAGTGCCATGCGCTATTCCACCCTCGATTATCTAAAGCACAGAGTTCTCAGAATATATCCAGCTTATCTTTTCTGGTTTTTCGCTTTTTCATTGATACTCGGTAGTTTGACGCTTGACTCGTTGGATATTACTAAGAAATAAACAAAATTAGTTCACATTATTGGGTATATTGTTTATAATATATCCATGAAACACGAACTCCCTCAAAAGCCTGTTTTTACGTCACGTCGCATGGAGCAGCAATGGAACAGA
>JAFEER010000001.1 GCA_018240985.1 Pseudomonadota bacterium | reverse complement strand
GGGCTTGCGCACTTCCTCGATGTTCACGGCCACCGGCACGCCCAGACGCGTGGCGAGTTCCTTCTTCAGGTTCTCGATGTCCTCGCCCTTCTTGCCGATCACCACGCCCGGACGTGCGGAGTAGATGGTGATGCGGGCGTTCTTGGCGGGGCGCTCGATCAGGATGCGCGAGACGGCGGCGTTCTTCAGCTTGGCCTTGAGGAACTCGCGCACCTTGATGTCTTCGGCCAGCATGCCGGCGAAGTCACGGTTGCTCGCGTACCAGCGGCTGGCCCAGTTGCGGCTGACCGACAGGCGGAAGCCGGTAGGATGGATTTTCTGTCCCATATTCTTCCTCTGGCCTTTAGTTGCCCACGGTCACGTAGATGTGGCAGGTCGGCTTGCTGATGCGATTGCCGCGGCCCTTGGCGCGCGCGGTGAAGCGCTTGAGCGTGGTGCCCTGCTCGACGAAGATGGTCTTGACCTTCAGATCGTCGATGTCGGCGCCGTCGTTGTGCTCGGCGTTGGCGATGGCGGACTCCAGCACCTTCTTGACGATCACGGCAGCTTTTTTCTGCGTGAAAGCCAGGATGTTCAGAGCCTGATCCACCTTCTTGCCGCGGATCAGATCAGCAACCAGGCGACCCTTGTCCACCGACAAACGGACGCCCCGGAGGACTGCACGTGTTTCAGACATGGTCGTTCCTTACTTCTTCTGGACTTTTTTGTCCGCGGGGTGACCCTTGAAGGTGCGCGTCAGGGCGAATTCGCCCAGCTTGTGGCCCACCATCTGGTCGGTGACATAAACCGGTACGTGCTGCTTGCCGTTGTGCACGGCAATGGTCAGGCCGATGAACTCGGGCAGAACCATGGAGCGACGCGACCAGGTCTTGACTGGCTTCTTGTCCTTGGTGGCGATGGCCTTCTCGACCTTGGCCAGCAAGTGATGGTCAACAAACGGACCCTTTTTGAGAGAACGAGTCATTTGCTACCTCTTACTTCTTGCGACGCGAGACGATCATGGTCTGCGTGCGCTTGTTGTTGCGGGTGCGATAGCCCTTCGTCAGGTTGCCCCATGGGTCAACTGCATGACGGCCTTCGCCGGTACGGCCCTCACCACCACCATGCGGGTGGTCGATCGGGTTCATGGCCACACCACGCACGGTCGGGCGAATGCCCATCCAGCGCTTGACACCGGCCTTGCCGAGCTGGCGCAGGCTGTGCTCTTCGTTGGCCACTTCGCCAATCGTGGCGCGGCACTCGATGTGGATCTTGCGCACTTCGCCGGAACGCATGCGCACCTGGGCGTACATGCCTTCGCGTGCCAACAGCGTGGCCGAGGTGCCGGCCGAGCGGGCGATCTGGGCACCGGCACCGGCTTTCAGCTCGATGCAGTGGATGGTCGAGCCCACCGGGATGTTGCGGATCGGCAGCGTGTTGCCGACGCGGATCGGGGCCTCGGAGCCGCT
Source organism: Pseudomonadota bacterium (assembly GCA_018240985.1). Lineage (GTDB taxonomy): Bacteria > Pseudomonadota > Gammaproteobacteria > Burkholderiales > Burkholderiaceae_C > Alicycliphilus. Next base: position 145 of record JAFEER010000001.1, on the reverse strand, counting down.
GACGATGGAGCTGCCCACTTCCAGGTTGCGCGGGGCGATGATGTAGCGACGCTCGCCGTCGGCATAGCACACCAGGGCGATATGGGCCGAGCGGTTGGGGTCGTACTCGATGCGCTCCACCTTGGCGGGGATGGCGTCCTTGTTG
>JAFEER010000019.1 GCA_018240985.1 Pseudomonadota bacterium | reverse complement strand
CCCAGGTCGGCCACGAAGGCCTTTTCGTTGGTGACTTGAGACTCTTCCACGCCGAGTTGTTCGGCAATGATTTTTTTGACACGTGCTTCGATATCGCTCATGGTTTCCCTCAGGGGGTTGTGAATGAATCCGCGATTCTAGCCGCTTCGGACAAAGTTCCCTAGCAGGCTCGCCGCACGGATGATCCGGCGCTAACTTGTCTCAATTACATGTACATGCCGCCATTGACGTGCAACTCCTGCCCCGTCACATAGCCGGCTCCCGCCGAGGCGAGGTAGGCCACGGCGTGCGCGATGTCGCTGGGCTGGCCCAGATCACCCATGGCGATCTGTGATTTGAGCGCCTTCTTCTGCTCTTCGGGCAAATCGGCCGTCATGTCGGTGGCGATGAAGCCGGGTGCCACGCAGTTCACGGTGATGCCGCGGCTGCCGAGCTCGCGCGCCAGCGCGCGCGTCATGCCGGCCACGCCGGCCTTGGCCGCGGCGTAGTTGGCCTGGCCTGGATTACCCGATGCCCCCACCACGCTGGTGATGCTGATGATGCGACCGAAGCGCTGCTTCATCATGGGGCGGATGGCGGCGCGGCTGACGCGGAACACCGCCTTGAGATTGGTGTCCAGCACGGCGTCCCAGTCGTCGTCCTTCATGCGCATGGCCAGGGTGTCGCGCGTGATGCCGGCGTTGTTCACCAGCACATGCAGGCCGCCATGCTCCTTCACGATGGCGTCGATCAGCGCATCCACGGCGGCGCCGTCGGTGACGTTGAGCTTCACGCCCTTGCCGCCTAGGGGCTCCAGCGCCTGGCTGATGCGCGCAGCACCTTCGTCGCTGGTCGCCGTGCCGATGACGCGCAGGCCGCGCGCGGCCAGTTCGGCGGCAATGGCGGCGCCAATGCCGCGCGTAGCGCCGGTGACCAATGCAATCTGGGGGGTGGTCTCGCTCATGCCAGCAATTCCTTGGTTTCGGTCAGCGTGGCCGGGTCATACAAAGAGGGGCCAACCAGTGCCGCATCAATGCGCTTGGTCATGCCGGCAAGCACCTTGCCGGGGCCGCATTCGATCACATGGGTCACGCCGCGGGCCTTCAGGGCCTGCACGCACTCGACCCAGCGCACGGCGCCAAAGGCCTGGCGGTACAGCGCGTCGCGTATCGCATCTGCATCCTGCTGCACAGCCACATCCACGTTGTTGAGCACCGGGGTCTGCGGGGCCTCCAGCTGCAGTGCTGCCAGCGCCACGCGCAGCTTCTCGGCGGCGGGTTTCATCAGGCTGGAGTGGAACGGCGCCGACACGGGCAGCGGCAGCGCGCGCTTGGCGCCTGCGGCCTTGAGCAACTCGCATGCCTTGTCCACGCCGGCCTTGCTGCCAGCGATCACGGTCTGCGCTGGGTCGTTGAAATTCACCGCCTCCACCACCTCGGGCGAGCCGGCGCCAAAGCTGGCCGTGGCCTCGGCACAGCCGGCGATGACCTTGGCGGCATCCATGCCCAGGATGGCGGCCATGGCGCCGGCGCCCACGGGCACCGCCTCCTGCATGGCAGCGGCGCGCAGGCGCACCAGCGGCGCGGCCTGGGCCAGGCTGAGCACGCCAGAGGCGACAAGCGCGGAGTATTCGCCCAGAGAATGCCCGGCCACAAACGCCGGCAGCGCGCCACCTTCGGCACGCCACACGCGCCAGGCGGCCACACCTGCCACCAGCATCACGGGCTGGGTGTTGGTGGTGAGGGCCAGGGCCTCCTTGGGGCCGTTGTGGATCAGTGCGCCGACATCCTCGCCCAGCGCGTCCGACGCTTCACGCAGCGTCTCGGCCACCACGGGGTGGTCACCCCAGGCATCCAGCATGCCCACCGACTGCGAGCCCTGGCCGGGAAAGACAAAAGCAAAAGTTTTAGACATGGTGAAATTTTGATAAAAAATGCCTTTAACGCTTACCTGGCAATCGTGAGAAGCTACATTTTCAGGAGTATCGCACCCCAGGTGAAACCGCCACCCACGCCTTCGAGCATGACGGTCTGGCCGGGCTTGACCTGCCCAGCGCGCACCGCCTGGTCAAGCGCCAGCGGGATCGATGCGGCCGAGGTATTGCCATGCTGATCCACCGTGACCACCACCTTGTCCATGGGCAGCTTCAGCTTGCGCGCCGTGCTCTGCATGATGCGGATGTTGGCCTGGTGCGGAATCAGCCAGTCGATGTCGGCCTCGGTGAGGTTGGCCTTGGCCAGCGCCGATCGCGCCGCCTTGTCGAGCACCCCCACGGCCAGCTTGAATACGGCCTGGCCGTCCATCTTGAGCAAGGGGTCGCCCAGTATCTCGCCACCATAGACATTGCCCGGCACGCAGAGGATGCCGACATGGCTGCCATCGGCGTGCAGTTCGCTGGCCAGGATGCCGGGTTGCTCCGATGCCTCCAGCACCACGGCGCCGGCGCCGTCGCCAAACAGCACGCAGGTGGTGCGATCCTTGAAATCCAGGATGCGGCTGAACACCTCGGCGCCCACCACCAGGGCGCGCTTGGCGGCGCCGGACTGGATCATGGAGTCGGCCACCGTCAGCGCGTACACGAAGCCGCTGCACACGGCCTGCACGTCGAACACCGGGCAGCCGTTGGTGATGCCCAGCTTGTGCTGCAGGATCGCGGCGGTGGACGGAAACACCATGTCCGGCGTGGACGTGGCAACGATGATCAGGTCGATGTCCTGCGCCTGGCAGCCGGCGGCCTCCAGCGCGCGCAGCGATGCCTGCAGGGCCAGGTCGCTGCTGGCCACATCGCGCTCGGCAAAGTGGCGCGCGCGTATGCCGGTGCGCTCCACGATCCATTCGTCGGAGGTCTCGAGGCCCTGCGCGGCCAGCTGGGCCACCAGGTCATCGTTGGTCACTCGGCGCGGCGGCAGGTAGCTGCCGGTGCCGGCAATGCGGGAATAGCGTCTCATCAATAGGGGGCCGCGGCCGGTCAGGGTGCGCGCGGCGCATCTGCTGTGGCCAGCAGGGGCGCCGCATGCGCAACCCGCGCACGGACGCGGTCGATCAGGTTGTTGCGGGCCGCATCATACGCCCGGTTCAAAGCCTGCTCGAAGCCCAGCACGTCGGCCGAGCCATGGCTCTTGAACACCAGGCCGCGCAGGCCCAGCAAGGCGGCGCCGTTGTAGCGCCGGTAATCCATGCGCCGCATCAGGGCGGACAGCACGGGGTAGGCAACGGCCGCGGCCAACTTGGTGAAGATATTGCGCTTGAACTCCTGCTTGAGTCCGCCAACGATCATGGCGGCCACGCCTTCGCTGGCCTTGAGCGCCACATTGCCGACAAAGCCGTCGCAGACCACGATGTCCACCGTGCCCTTGAAGATGTCGTTGCCTTCGACATTGCCGTAGAAGTTCAAATCACCGGAGCCGGCCGCCGAACGCAGCAGCTCGCCCGCGCGCTTGATCTCTTCGCTGCCCTTGATGATTTCTTCGCCGATATTGAGCAGGCCCACCACGGGCTCCTCGCGCTCCTGCAGCACCGACACCAGGGCCGAACCCATGACGGCGAACTGCAGCAGGTGCTCGGCCGTGCAATCGACATTGGCGCCCAGATCCAGCACCGTGGTGGCGCCGCCCTGGGCGTTGGGCATCTGCGTGGCAATGGCCGGGCGGTCGATGCCGTCGAGCGTCTTGAGCAGGTAGCGCGCAATCGCCATCAGCGCACCGGTGTTGCCGGCGGATACCGCCGCCTGGGCCGCGCCGTCCTTGACCTGCTGGATGGCCACGCGCATCGACGAATCCTTCTTGCGGCGCAGGGCCGCCTCCACCGTGTCGTCCATGGTCACGACCTCGGAGGCTGCAACAACCGTGGCGCGCTCATGCGTCATGCCCTGCAGGCGCTCGGGCAGTCCGACCAAGAGCAGCCTGGCCTCTGGGTGTTTGTCCAGGAACTGGCGGCACGCGACAAGCGTGACACCGGGGCCATGGTCGCCCCCCATGCAATCGACAGCCAGTGTGATCATCGGCGGAGAATCAATCCCTCAGGTATTTTTGACGAAAGTCAATATAACAAAAAGGCCCGCGCTACTTTATATGTAGCAACGGGCCCGAGCTTGCGAAGCCGGAAATCAGGCTTCGGACTTGTTCTTCAGCACCTGGCGGCCGCGGTAGAAACCGTTGGGGCTGATGTGGTGGCGCAGATGGGTTTCGCCGGTGGTGGGCTCAACGGCGATGCCGGGCACCGTCAGTGCGTTGTGCGAACGGTGCATGCCGCGCTTGGAGGGGGACTTCTTGTTTTGCTGAACAGCCATGGTTGGCTCCTAGGGTCTTGAAAGGGTTGGTAAAAAACGCGATCAGCCCATTAAAGACACGAGGGGGTTTCGCGCGAAGCCTGCCATTATATGCCAAATGTGTTTTACGCCCCGCCCGATTGCGACGGCGCCTTACGCCGCCGGCTCGTCCTTGCGCAAACCGGCCAGCGCCGCGAAGGGATTGGGCTTTTGTGCGTTGGCCTGCTCAAAATCCTCATCGCTCGAGGCCAGCGCGACGCGAGTGGGGCATTTTTTGTGCCGCGCCACCACCGGCAGGGACATGATGAGCTCGTCTTCTATGAGCTCATGCAGGTTGAACTCACGGCTCAGTACCAGCAAGTCCTCTTCGCTCTCGCTATCCAGCGACTCGGCCGTCGCCTCATCGGCTACGAAGCGGAACTCTCGCTCCACCTGCAGCGGCACGTCGACCGGATGCAGGCAGCGCTGGCAGGTCATGGGCAGGCTGGCGCTGGCCTTCAGGCGCAGCCAGATCTGGCCATCCATGCCATGGGTGCTGCGCAGCTCACCATCGGCCATCCAGTCCACGCGCAGGTCGGGATGCAGGCCCTGGCCCTCTTCGGCCAGGCGCTTGTACTTGAGCAGGGTGTCATGACCGGACAGGTGTGCGCCGGCCTTGGCAAAGGCCTTGACGTCCAGCCGGTCGGGTGAATATTCCTTGGTCATCGGGGCAGTGTAAGAGAATCGCGGCATGCTGCAAGCCCCCTCCCCGTCGCGTGCCCTGGTACTGGGATCGACCTCGCGCTACCGGCGCGAACTTCTGGCCCGCCTGGGCCTGCCCTTCGACATTGCCGCTCCCGCGGTCGATGAAACCCCGCTGCCGCACGAGGCGCCGCGCGCCCTGGCGCTGCGCCTGGCGCTGGCGAAGGCGCGGGCCGTGGCGGCGCTGCACCCCGGCGCCATCGTCATCGGTTCGGATCAAGTGGCCGATCTGGACGGCCAACCGCTGGGCAAACCCGGCAACCATGAGCGCGCCACGGCCCAGCTGCAGCGCATGAGCGGCCACACCGTCATCTTCCAGACCGCCGTCGCCGTGGTCTGCCTGGCCACGGGCTTCGAGCAGGTGGATCTGGCCCCCGTGCGCGTGCGCTTTCGCGCCTTGGGCGATACCGAGATCGAGCGCTATTTGCGCGCCGAGCAGCCCTACGACTGCGCCGGCAGTGCCAAGAGCGAGGGCCTGGGGATCAGCCTGCTGGATGCCATCGACAGCGACGACCCCACGGCCCTGATTGGCCTGCCGCTGATCCGCACCTGCCGCATGCTGCGCGCCGCGGGCCTGGTGCTGCCATGAACGGCGATCCCACCCCGGGCACGCTGTACCTGGTGCCCGCGCCGCTGGATTTCGGCTGCGACGACGAAACCGCCCTATCCGAGGTGCTGCCCGAAGGCACGCTGCGCCAGGCGGCACAGATCACGCATTGGATCTGCGAAAACGCCAAGAGCTGCCGCGCCTATCTGAAGCGCGTAGACGCACTGCACCCCCTGGCAGCTCCCCTGCAGCAGCAACACATCAACGAGCTGCCGCGCGAGGTGCACAAGAAGGGCGACCATGGCGGCAAGGGCAGCGCCAGCTTTGACGCCAGGGCCCTGCTCGCCCCCCTGTTGACGGGCCAGGACATGGGCCTGGTGAGCGAGGCCGGCATGCCCGCCGTGGCCGACCCCGGCAGCTCGGTGGTGCGCGCCGCGCACGAGCTGGGCGCGCGCGTGGTGCCGCTGGTGGGCCCGGTGTCGCTGCTGCTGGCGCTGGCGGCCAGTGGCCTCAATGGGCAGAACTTCGCCTTCGTCGGCTATCTGCCCCAGGACGCGGCCGAGCGCGCCCAGCGCCTGCGCCAGCTGGAGGCGCTGGCGCTCAAGACCGGGCAGACGCAACTGTTCATAGAAACGCCCTACCGCAATGCCGCGCTGTGGCAGGCGCTGCTGCAGCAATTACAGCCCGGCACACGCCTGGCCACGGCTGCAGGCCTGACGCTGGCCCAGGCACAGGTGCAAAGCCGCAGCGTGGCGCAATGGCGTTCGTTGAACCCGGCGCCGCCCGACAAGCACCTGCCGGTGGTGTTTGCCCTGGGGCAATGAGGCAGGGCCGCCCGTTGGAACCGGCGCGGCCACTCACTGTTGCAGGGAGCCGACCTTCTTCGCCGCGGCCTTGCCGGTAGCGGTCTTTTTCGCGGCTGCCTTTTTCGCCACCGTCTTTTTCGCGGCGGCCTTCTTGGCTGTCGGCGCCGCAGCCTTTTCCGCCACGTCCTTCTTTGTGCTCTTGACCCTGGCCGGCGCATCGCCGCTTGTCGCCGGTACAAGCTCGGCCGCCGGCGCCCGCGCCGCAGCGCGCCGCTTCTTTGGGGCAGGCGCGGCCGGTATGTCGGGCGCGGCCAGATCAAGGCCAAACACGTCGGCCAGGGCCGCGTCCTCCAACACCATGGCCTTGGTCGGCTTTTTGGTCTTGGCGGGGGTCACGGCGGCCTGGGCCGTCAGCAGATCGTTGGCGTCCACCTGGCGCAGCGTGAACAGCAGTTCCGGCCTGGCGTCCAGGCGCGCCCCCACGCCATAGAGGGTGGCCGCCACATGCTTGCACATGCCCGCCCAGTCGGGGCAGGAGCAGGCCATCTTGATCTGGCGCGGCGCCGGGAACATGCCCGTTTGCGGCGCGCACAGGCGTTCCATCACCGGCTGCGACAGCCGGCCCATCAGCAGTTCGACCAGCGTGGCGATGGAGCCAGTGCAGTCCTGCATCAGCGCCTGCCACTGCGGCTGCGGCAGGGCCGTGATGTCGATCGTGACCTGGTACAGCGCCGATCCCATGACCTTGGCCGTGATCTTGCCCGGGTGGATCTGCAGGTCGATCACCGAGCCGTTGCGCACATAGGTTCTGCCGCGCGGCAGGCGGTTCTCAAAGTCGCTGTAGGCCTCCAGGTGGTCGCACCAGGCCTTGCCCCAGAAGGTCTTGGCGATGCTGCGCCCCTGCACATTCACGGGATCCAATGCCAGCCCCGCCTTGACGGCCTTTTGCGCCGCCTTTTCCGCCTGCGCGCGGCGCTTGGCCACCGGCACATATGGTTTGTATCCCCAGCCCCAGCCCATGCCTTAGCCTCCCGCCGCGTTGATGTCGAGTTTCACCAGCTCCATGAGCGCGGCGTCGCTCATCTCGGTGAGGTTGATTTCGCCGCCGCCCTCCACCACGTCCTGCACCAGTTGCTGCTTGGCCTGGATGAGGGCGTCGATGCGCTCCTCGATGGTGCCCCGGGTGATGAACTTGTGTACCAGCACGTTGCGGTGCTGGCCGATGCGGTAGGCGCGGTCGGTAGCCTGATTTTCCACGGCCGGGTTCCACCAGCGGTCGAAGTGCACCACATGCGAGGCGGCCGTCAGGTTCAGGCCCGCGCCGCCGGCCTTGAGCGAGAGCACGAAGAACGGCAGCTGCTCGTCCTCCTGAAACTGCTTGACCAGCTCGCGCCGCCGCGCCACGGGCGTGCCGCCGTGCAGCACCAGGCCGCCCCGCCCAAACACGCCGCCCAGAAACGCCGCCAGCGGCGCCGTGGTTTCCCGGAACTGGGTGAACAGCAGCATCTTTTCCTGCCGAGCGGCCACGGTCTCGGCGATCTCGCGCAGGCGCGCAAACTTGCCGCTGGCCTCGGGCGCCCAGGCTCCATCGCCCAGCCATTGCGAGGGGTGGTTGCAGACTTGCTTCAACCGCATCAAAAAGGAGAGCACCAGGCCCTTGCGTTCCATGCCCTCGGATTGCTTCAGCGCCTGTTCCAGGGCCTGGACGGCCTGCTGGTAATGCGTGGCCTGAACCGCACTCAAAGAGCACCAGGCGGCCACCTCGGTCTTGTCGGGCAGGTCGGCAATGATGCGTTTGTCGCTCTTCAGCCGCCGCAGGATGTAGGGCGCCACCAGCGTGCGCAGCGGCGCGTACTGGCCGGTCGCGGCCAGTTGCTTGGCAAAGTTGGCAAACACGCGCTCGCTGCCCAAAAGGCCCGGATGGGTGAAGTCGAAGATCGACCACAGATCGGACAGGCGGTTTTCCACCGGCGTTCCGGTGAGCGCGATGCGCGTGCCGGCCTGCAGCTTCTTGACGGCGCGAGTTTGCTGCGCCGCCGGGTTCTTGATGGCCTGGGCCTCGTCCAGCACCGCCAGGCGCCAGCGCTGCGCGCCCAGGGCCGGCGTGCGTGACAGTTGGCCGTAGGTGGTGATGACGAGGTCATGGGCGGCCAAGGCATCGGCATCCAGCGCCTGCAGATCGGCGCGCGCCATGGCCGATGGATGGGCCAGCAGGCAGCGCAGGCTGGGGGCAAAGCGCTCGGCCTCCTGCATCCAGTTGGCCAGCAGCGAGGCCGGCACCACCAGCAGGCTGGCCTGGGGGCTGGGGTCAGCCTTCTTCAGCGTCAGCAGCAGCGCCAGTATTTGTATGGTCTTGCCCAGGCCCATGTCGTCGGCCAGGCAGGCGCCCAGCCCCAGGCGCGTCAAGAAATGCAGCCAGCGCAGGCCCTCTTGCTGATAGGGGCGCAACTTTGCCTGTAGCAGCGGGCCGGGATCGACCGCAGCCAGCGCCGCGGGTTCGCGCAGGCCGCGCAGCGCCTCGGCCAGCCAGGGGCCGGCGCTGATGCTGCTCCAGTCCGGGTCGGGTGCATCCCCGGCGAGCGCGGCGCCCGACAGCAGCCGCATGGCCTGCGCCAGCGGCATGCCGCCATCGGCCTGCTGCTCCATTTGGCGAAACCGGTCGAGCAGGCCGGACAGGCGCCGGGCATCGACCTGCACCCACCGGCCGCGTATCCACTGCAGGCCATCGGCGCTGCTGAGCAGCGTGCGCACCTCCTCGGGCGTGAGCGGTTCACCCTCCAGGCTCACGTCCAGGTGAAAGTCGAGCATGGCGTCCAGCCCCAGGCCGCCGGCCAGCTGGCTGCCCAGCGCCGCACGCACCTTGGGCCGCGCCGGACGGCCGCTGCGCCACTGCGCCGGCATGCGCACGACGATGCCCGCGGCCTCCATGCGCGGCAGGTCTTGCAGAAAACGCAAGGCGTCCGGCACCTCCCAGCGCAGCGGGTGGTAGATCTCGCCCGCCTCCACCATCTCGGCGATCCACGCGCAGTCGGCCGCGGCGCGCTGCACCGGCATCAACAACGATAGCAGCTGCGCCTTCTGGCGCGTGCCGGAATACTCTTTGAGCGCCTGCGACAGTGGCACATGCTGGGCCTTGCCATGCGCCGACAGCCGGGTGGTGTAGGTGGCAAGAAAGGCAAACGGGGCGTCAGGATCTTTGCGGTTTTCCGCCAGATTGAAATGCACGCGGCCGATCAGGTTCCAGGCCGGGAAATGGGCCTTGAGCAATTCCGGCAGGCTGCATTCGGCCGCCGTGCAGGCAGCGTGCAGGGCGGCTTCCGTTTCGCCCCAGAGCGCGCTCAGGACATCGGCGCTCAAATACTCGGCCCCGGCCATGGGCGGAGCGTTCAGCACCAGCGCCTGCAGCGCCTGGGCATCGGGTGCAGGCACGCGCGGCAGGGCCGCCGCATCGCCCTGTTGCGCCGTGCACAGTGCCGTGAAGTAGCGCGCCGCCAGATCGCGCCAATAGGCCCAGACCGGCGGCAAGGCGGTAGCCACGCAGGATCCGCCCAGATGCAGCAGGCCCGGCCCGGCGCCAGCGGCAAAGGCAGCGGCGATGGAGCCGTGCAGGCCTTCGGGCAGGGGTGCGGCCCCGGGCTCGTCCCGGCATGACAGATGGCCCGCAGGAGACAGGCAAAGAGCCAGCGTGGAGGCGGTGGTATTCATGGGGTAGTGCGCGCCGCGGGCCGGTTATTCTTGGCAAAAACCGACTGCAGCCCAATCCAGTAAAGCGCATGCAGCTATGGTTTTCACCAGGGCCAGCGGTTCAGCCGCGGAGGTTCCGGCTGCGCCTGCAGTGCCGCCAGCTCCAGCAGCTTGCGATAGGCATCGCCCGGCCCGCCCAGGCTCCGGCCATTGCCGCGCTCTATGGCCGGCAGGGCCAGCACCTCGTACACCGGCAGCCACTGCTCCTGCCCATCGGCACCCGGCACGCGCAGGCGCAGCGCCGGGTTCGGCAGGTACTGGCCGTTTTTCATGCGCAGCCACAGGCGGCGCGCGGGGCGGTAGTCGCTGTCCACCTCGGCGCGGGCCAGCACGGCGTTGAAGTACGCGCGCTTGCGCCTGTCCTCGCGCCAGACGGCGTCGGGCAAGGCGTCGAGATTGCGCATCAGGTAATGGGCGTCGAACCCGCTCAGGCGCACGACGATGGGCTGGCGCGGATCGTCCGGGATGTAGGGGTTGAAGACACGCGACGCCAGGGTCTTCAGGCCCGCAAGCATCAGCTGCAGCGGCAGGTATTCGCCCTGGTGCTGGTGCAGGCGCACCAGGCGACCATCCACCTGCACGTCGATGAACGGCGCGGCCACCTGCTCCCAGATGGCGCCAAACGGCCCCTGGGCATAGGCGGCATCGCGCGCGGCACGCACCAGCGCGTAGTGCTGGGCCGTGTGGCCGAACAGGTCGCGCAGCTCCAGATTGGCGCCGCGCTCCACCAGCGCCTGCACCAGGGGCAGGTTGCCGGCCTCGGTGGCCAGCATCAGCGGCGTGGCGTCCACCACGCTGCGGTGATCCACGCCGTACTGGTCGCACTGCTGCAGGATGTCCTTGAAGTTCTTTTTCTCGTAAGGCTTGGCATGGCGCGCCGCCAGGCCTTCGCGGGCCCGGGCGATGGCACCCTGCTCGGCGCGGGCCAGCAGCTGGCTCGCCACCGGCCAATGCATGTCGTGGTGCAGCGCCTCGATATGGTTGTCCAGGTAATGCCACAGTGCCATGTCCAGCAGCTGCTGGCGCGGTTTGGCGGAGACCTCCTTGCCGCCATAGGCGCGCTCGGCGCTGCCCGCCAGCAGCTCGGCGTTCCACACCGGCCAGGGCACGGGCCGGGTGCGCAGCACGTTCTGGCGGATGGCGTCGGCCTGCTCCTGCTTGCCTTGCAGCTCCAGGCGGTGCGCCTCGCGCTCCCAATCCTCGCGGCTGGAGGTTTGCGCCTGCACATCGACCTTGTCGCCGCTGTCCCGCACCTCCAGCAGCTGCAGCAGCGGGTGCTTCTGGTCGCTCTCGATCAGGTACAGGCTGTCCACGGCGCGGGTGATGGCCACGTACAGGGCGTTGACGTAGAACTTCCACAGCTCCAGCGAGCGGTCGTGCTTGTCCCTGGCGCGGCTATAGGCGAGCTCGTCCTTGAGCAGATCCTG
>JAFEER010000199.1 GCA_018240985.1 Pseudomonadota bacterium | reverse complement strand
CAGCGCCAGCAGGCGGCGCAGGATTTCGTCGTCGGGCATGTCTTGCTGATAGTCGGCCCAGCCGTAGGCTGCGGCGACGGCGGCGTCCAGCTGGGCGTGGGCCTGGGCCAGCCAGGCCGGGCGCTGGTTGTAGAGGTTGGTCAGGGTGCGCTTTTGCAGCGCCTTGGCATCGGCTTCGGAGAGATCCGGGCGCGGATCGATGCGGTCGGGGTAGGGGGATGCTTCCAGGCCCAGCGGCACCACCTCGGGTACGCGCACCGTCCACTCGGGCGGGTTGAGCCAGTTGCGGCGCAGGGTATCCAGCCGGTGCGCGGCCTGGGCGATGGCCGTGGCGGCGCTGCGCAGGTCTATGGTATTGATAGCTGCAGGCGCTTGATTGGCGGACGCTTTCTGCTGTTTTGGCTTGATGTTTTCGACCGCTGCGGTCAGGTCGGCGGGGATTTGGGCGCCGTCCGCGAGCGGCTCGGTGCGCTGGTGCGCCGTGTCCTGCGGGCTCAGGCCGGCGGGGAAGGGGAAGGTTTCGAAGCAGGTGGTGGGGGTGTAGCGCGGCCGGTCTTCCAGCGAGCTGCCCATGCGCAGCGACCAGAGTTCGTGGAAGCGGCTGTGCAGGATGCCGAAGGTGGTGTCGTCGGCGCGGGCGATGGCGACTGTGGCGGTGTCGGGGATGGATGGCATGGGCTGCCACACGAATAAACGGTGCTTCGCCACACGAGGTGTGTTGATGTAGCGTGCCAAAGGCTTGAGCGCGGCGCGCAACTGCTCGCCGTTTCTGCCAAAGCGCCACCAGAACGTGCGGCGAATCCGGTCGTTGTTCTGCTCGCGCACGGGTTTCACATGCCGCAGGATGTGCTCAAAAGGCGCTTCGTAGAACGCTGCGTCTTGCTCGGCCATAGCTTCGCCGGTGTCGATGACCCAGCCATCGCGGGGGCGTCGGGTGATGTCTATGCCGTTGATGAGCGGAAAGAGCACTTCTGCATTGCTGCGCCCGTGTGGATTGGGCATCGCAAGCCAACTGCGCGCTTGCTGGCCGCTGATGTCCAACGGGCCATCCTTGCGTAGGCCTTCAAAGGCGCTTGTGCCGTTGCCGGGCTGGGCTTTGGCGCTGGACAGGTCAATGGCTAGGCCCTCGCCCAGCACGGCGGTGAGGTCGGAGAGGATGGAGTGAGCCTCTACGCCATTGAGTTGCGTGCCGCTGCCCGCCCCGAAGCACACAAGTGAAACCCGTACTGCTGCGCCCTCATTCACCCAGGGTTCGTCGGCCCAGGCGTCGAAGATCTGGCTGTGTTCGACGATGGCATCGAGAACGCGCCGGTTGGCGCCGCCTCGAATGGAGTTGGTGCTGACCAATCCGGCGGCATTCATGCGCCCGGCCCTGATGTTGGCCAGTGATTTGGCGAACCAGTAGCACACGAGGTCTGCCGCCCCAGGAACCTGCTGCTCGTAGACATGGTTGAGTGCCTCAAAGTAGGTGGCACCCAACTCGCGGCGCTTTTTGCTGCCACCCAGAAACGGTGGGTTGCCGACCACCACGTCGGCGCGGGGCCAGGGGGCTTCGGCGGCGCGAGCGCCCGGTGGGCCGGGATCGGGGTCAGAGCCCGAGTTTCGCTGCGCGAAATCGGGATCCGACCCCGATGCCTGCGTCGTGGGGTGATTGGGGGTGGATGCCTGCGTGGCGCGCTGCGCTGGGGCTGTTGCTCCCTCCCCCTCTGGGGGAGGGTGGGGGTGGGGGCCGGCGGCGCTGGCGGGGGTGGATGTTGCGGGCATTGCGAGCGAGCCCCCATCCCTGCCTTCCCCCAGGGGGGGAAGGGGCAATACCTGCAGCAGCGCATCGCGGCATTCGATCTGCTCCAGCGGCTCCAGCACGGGGTTGGTCTTGGGCGCATAGCCGTGGGCGATGCGCCACTGGATTTCGCCGATCCAGATGGACACGCGGGCGAGTTCGGCCGCGTATTCGTTCAGCTCTATGCCCAGCATGTTGTGCGGGCCGGTGACCAGATCCTGCTCGCGATCCAGGCCCAGCTTGGCGGCCTGGGTGATGGCGTGCAGTTCCACGTCCTTCAGCGCCTTCAGGCCCAGGAACAGGAAGTTGCCGCTGCCGCAGGCCGGATCCAGGATGCGGAAGGCGCGCAGCTCTTCCAGCCACTGCACGAAGCGGGTGTGGGTCTTTTTGTAGGCGGCGTCGCCGTTTTTCTTGATTTTGGCCGCCAACGCTTGCAGGTCTTGCGCTGCCAGCTCCCATTTTTGCAGCAATGGGCGCGTGATGACGGGCTCGATGATGCGGGCGATGGTCGCCGGGTCGGTGTAGTGCGCGCCCAGCTGGCTGCGCTTGGCGGGGTCCAGGCCGCGTTCGAACAGGGTGCCGAAGATGCTGACGTCGATCGCGCTCCAGTTCAGGCCGGCGGCGTTGCGCAGCTCGGTGATGTCCAGGATCTCCAGCTTGGGTACGGCGATATGCGCGAACAGCCCGCCGTTGAACCAGGGGAGGTCGTCGGGCCCATACAGGCCGCCAGTCCGCATGATGGTGAAGAGCTGCTGCATGCCCTGCGTCAGGCGCTCGCTGGTCAGGTGGCGGTTGTTCACCAGGCGCTCGAACATGCGCCCGGGCAGCAGGCCCACGTCTTCGGCAAAGAAGCAGAACAGGCATTGGGTGAGGAAATGCGCCACGGCATCGGCATGGTGGCCGCGCCCGCGCAGCTGCTCGGCCAGCAGGGCAAAGCTTTTGGCGGCGGCCTCGGTGATGGCGCGGTTG
>JAFEER010000198.1 GCA_018240985.1 Pseudomonadota bacterium | reverse complement strand
TGGGCGAGCTGGCCAACAACGTGGCCAGCGGCGTGGACACCTACACCGTGCTGCAGCCGCTGGGCGTGTGCGCCGGCATCACGCCGTTCAACTTCCCGGCCATGATCCCGCTGTGGATGTTCCCCATGGCCATCGCCACCGGCAACACCTTCGTGCTCAAGCCCTCCGAGCAGGATCCCATGGTCACCATGCGCCTGGCCGAGCTGGCGCTTGAGGCCGGCATCCCCCCCGGCGTGCTGAACGTGGTGCATGGCGGCGAGGACGTGGTCAACGCCATCTGCGACCACAAGGACATCAAGGCCATCAGCTTCGTCGGCAGCACCCGCGTCGGCACCCATGTCTACAACCGCGCCAGCCTGGCCGGCAAGCGCGTGCAATGCATGATGGGCGCGAAGAACCACGCCATCGTCATGCCCGACGCGAACAAGGAACAGTCCATCAACGCCATCCTCGGCGCCTCGTTCGGCGCCGCCGGCCAGCGCTGCATGGCGATCTCGGTCGTCATGCTGGTGGGCGAGGCACAAAAGTGGGTCCCCGAGTTTGTCGAGAAGGCCAAGACGCTCAAGGTCTCGGGCGGCACCACGCCGGGGGCCGACCTGGGCCCGGTGATCTCCTGCGCCGCGCTGGAGCGCGTCGAGGGCCTGATCGCCCGCGGCATCGACGAAGGCGCCAGGCTGGAGCTGGACGGCCGCAAGCCCAGCATTGCCGGCTTCGAGAAGGGCAACTTCGTCGCGCCCACCATCTTCAGCGGCGTCAAGCCCGGCATGAGCATCTACGACCAGGAGATCTTCGGCCCCGTGCTGTGCATCGCCGGCGCCGACGACCTGGAGCAGGCCATCGACTTCATCAACGCCAACCCCAACGGCAACGGCACGGCCATCTTCACGCAAAGCGGCGCGGCGGCGCGCATGTTCCAGGAAGACATCGACGTCGGCCAGGTCGGCATCAACCTGCCGGTGCCGGTGCCGGTGCCGCTGTTCTCGTTCACAGGCAGCCGCGCCAGCAAGCTGGGCGACCTGGGCCCCTACGGCAAGCAGGTGGTTCTGTTCTACACGCAGACCAAGACCGTCACCGAGCGCTGGTTCGACGACAGCACCCTGCACCACGGCGTGAACACCACCATCAGCCTGAAGTGACCGGCCCGCGCGCTGCTGCCCTCGCCCTGCTGCTGTGCCTGGCCGGTACGGCCGCCTGGGCGCAGGCGGGCAGCGCGTGCCGCGAAGGCGGCACGGTCGATGAGACCAACGCCTGCGCCGTGCGCGACTACCAGGAGGCCGACACCGCCATCCAGGTGCTGTACGGCGACGTGATGCGCGCGCTGTCGGCGCACGAGCGCCCTGCCCTGCGCCAGGATCACGCGGCCTGGCAGCGCGAACGCATCACGCAATGCAAACAGGCGCAGCGTGCACAAGAAGCCAAGCCCGAATGGCCGCGCCTGTACCACGCATGCCTGACGGCGCAGACGCAGGCGCGCCGGTCGGTGCTGATGTACTGGCTGCACCACGGCGAAGCACCGCCCCAGAACAAATAAGCGATCAGGAGAACCCCGCCATGGACTTTGAGCTGACCGAAGACCAGCGCGCCTTTGCCGACACCGCCCGCGCCTTTGCGCAAAGCGAGCTGGCCCCCCATGCCGCCCACTGGGATGCCGAGGGCATCTTCCCGGTCGATGCCATTCGCCGTGCCGGCGAGCTGGGTTTCTGCGGCCTGTACGCACCCGAGAACGCCGGCGGCCTGCAGCTACCGCGCCTGGACGCCACCCTGGTGTTTGAAGAACTCGCCGCCGTGGATCCGAGCACGACCGCGTTCATCACCATCCACAACATGGCCACCTGGATGCTGGGCACCTGGGCCACGGATGAGGTGCGCGCCGAATGGGGCGAGGCACTCACCAGCGGGCAGAAACTCGCCAGCTACTGCCTGACCGAGCCCGGCGCCGGCTCCGACGCCGCCTCACTCAAGACACGCGCCGAACTGGTGGGCCACGAATACCGCATCAACGGCAGCAAGGCCTTTATCAGCGGCGCCGGCAGTACCGACGTATTGGTATTGATGGCACGCACCGGCGACGTCAGTTCCGGCGCGGGTGGCATCAGCGCCTTCGCCGTGCCGGCCAACCTGCCCGGCATCCACTACGGCAAGAAGGAAGAAAAAATGGGCTGGAACAGCCAGCCCACGCGCACCATCAGCTTTGACAACGTGCGCATTCCCGCCAACCACCTGCTGGGCCGCGAGGGCGAGGGCTTCAAGATAGCGATGAAGGGCCTGGACGGCGGGCGCATCAACATCGCCACCTGCTCCGTCGGCGCCGCGCAAGGGGCGCTGGGCCACGCCCAACGCTACATGCAGGAGCGCAAGCAGTTCGGCAAGACGCTGGCCAGCTTTCAGGCGCTGCAATTCAAGCTGGCCGACATGGCCACCGACCTGGTCGCCGCGCGCCAGATGGTGCGCCTGGCCGCCAGCAAACTCGACGCCGGCGCGCCCGATGCCTCCACCTACTGCGCCATGGCTAAACGCTTTGCCACCGATGCAGGCTTCAACGTCGTCAACGACGCCCTGCAACTGCACGGCGGCTACGGCTACATCCGCGAATACCCGCTGGAGCGCCTGCTGCGCGACGCGCGCGTGCACCAGATCCTGGAAGGCACGAACGAGATTATGCGCGTCATCATCGGCCGCAGAATGCTAGACGGCGACGCGCCGGACGCCATCCGTTAGGCATAAAAATGAGAGCTGCCAGCGCATGATGGACGGACGCTGCAGGCCTTTTTAAACCATATACGATCATGCCCGCCCGCCCTCTGCCCGACGCAAGCCTGCGGCTCATCGCCGCATTGTGGGATGCCCTGGCCGAGCGCCTGGGCGCAGAGGCGGACGTGCAGGAGCGCCAGCTGTTCGGCTGCCACGCCTTCATGGTGAACGGCAAACTCTGCCTGGCCGTCAAGGGTGAGGAGCTACTCGTGCGGCTACCACCAGCAGAGCACGCCGCCACCGCCGAAACTCCTGGCGTGCGCGAGCTGGATGCACATGGCATGCCCGGCTACTTCTGGATCACCCCGGCTGCCTATGCCACGCGCGCACAATGGCGCCACTGGATAGACGCCGCCCTGGCCTACAACCCCCAGGCCAAGGCCACGCCCCGACGCGCCAAGGCCCGCAAGCCCGAGCCCACCGGTCTTCCTCCCTCTCCCCCTGGGAGAGGGCCGGGGTGAGGGCCAGCCCGCCCATCAGTTTCGAGCCTTTTTGGCCTCTAATACCCGCCCACCAAGCGCCATCAGCTACCAAAACCATAGTTCCCCCCAACCCACTACAGGAGACCCCACCATGCAAATCGCATTCATCGGCCTGGGCCACATGGGCGCCCCCATGGCCATCAACCTGCACAAGGCCGGCCACAGTGTCAAGGCCTTCGACCTGAGCCAGGAGGCCTGCGCCCAGGTCAAGGCCCAGGGCCTGCAGGTCGCCGCCAGCGCCCAGGACGCCGTGCGGGGCGCCGAGGCCGTCGTCAGCATGCTGCCCGCCAGCCAGCATGTCGAAGGCCTGTACCTGGGCAGCGACAGGGCCCCCGCCCTGCTGCCCCACCTCGCCAAGGGCACGCTGGTGATCGACAGCTCAACAATAGCCGCCGCCACCAGCCAGAAGGTGGCCAAGGCCGCCGAGGCCGCCGGCATAGACTTCATCGACGCCCCCGTCTCCGGCGGCACCGGCGGCGCCATCGCCGGCACCCTCACCTTCATGGTCGGCGGCAGCGACGCGAATCTGGAGCGCGCCCGCCCGCTGCTGGAAAAAATGGGCACCAACATCTTCCACGCCGGAGCCGTGGGCGCCGGCCAGACTGCCAAGATTTGCAACAACATGCTGCTGGGCATCCTCATGATCGGCACCAGCGAGGCCATCGCCCTGGGCGTGGCCAATGGCCTGGATCCCAAGGTGCTGTCAGAAATCATGCGCCGCAGCTCCGGCGGCAACTGGGCGCTGGAAAAATACAACCCCTACCCCGGCGTGCACGAAAACGCCCCCGCCAGCAAGGGCTACGCCGGCGGCTTCGGCACCGATCTGATGCTGAAAGACCTGGGGCTTTCACAAGAAAACGCCACCACCGTCAAGGCCAGTACGCCGCTGGGCGGCCTGGCCCGCGCCCTTTATGCGGCGCACAGCATCGCGGGGCATGGCGGGGAGGATTTCTCCAGCGTGATCAAGATGCTGCAGAAAAAGGGGTAAACCCGACTGTCCTGTAAGCTTTTTCGCAAAACGGGCGCTGTATCATACAGTTACAGCGCCCGTTGCTATTTCTATTCTGGGAATTTTTAGGTTTGCCTAAGTTGGAGGCAGATAGTTATTTTAGAGGTAGGACGGCAGGGTTCGAATTTTTAGACGACGCCTCCTGCGTATGGATGGTGTCGTCGAATCTTAGTTGGGTATCAATCACGGTGAGGAAGCAGCGATGAAGCATTCATGGGAATACCTTTCACTTCATTACCTTGACATGTGGTTGAGGCATGACCGGATTTATCATGACTCACTGAACAACGGAACCCGCGATGAGAAGTTGATCTCTATTAAGAATGCGGCGACGTATTACAAAGTCGCCCGCAATCTGCCCAAAGAGCACGACGAAGATGTTGGTCGCGCGAGGTATGATCCACTCTTGAAAGTAATAGATAAGGTCAGCGCTTCTGACTTTTCTAGTGATACCGTAAAGTCCATTAGCAAGGTACAGAAGATGATTTCTAAGGCCTACGGTGATCGAGGCGTTCTCTCGATCACTACAAAATTGCTCTGGCTAAAGATTCGCGACCCGATCATAATCTACGACTCTCAAGCACGTAAGGCCTTAGATACTGAGGATGGCGATTTGTCAGCCTTCTATGAGGCCTGGCGAGCCGAATTCGATGCACATAGTAATGCCATAGTCAGTGCGTGCTCCAAGCTGAGTAGTGTTTCCAAATACTCTTGCGATCAGAGCATTGCCACTCCAGCATATGTCCGCGACATCTCGGCGTACCGATGGTTCCAAGAGAGAGTATTTGATGTGTATTTGTGGCACAAAGGGCAGTGATGCCCAACCCATCATTCCACCGGACCTGTCGCGGCAAGCCGCGACAGGTCCGGTGAATTCAGATGTTAGTCATGAAAGACGAATCAGTTATACCTCCAGGCCATTATTGCTACCGCGTTAGAAAAGTGGCCCCCAATGAAGTGCTGTCTGACGATATTGAACGCTTTGGAAAAGACCTTCGGGAGTATTATTATGGCGGAGGATTTAAAGAGATTTTGTGCCCTTACTGGCAGTTAACTGACTACGGCATGGTTCGTTGCGAGTTTTTAGGAGTCGAAGGGCTTGATGAATCACGCGGTGCAAAAGCCAAAGCACTGCATTACTATAAAACTGAAGAACTATTTAATACCGCCAACAAATCGCACCATTATCTATCAGATGAAATTAAAATTTGCGGCATTGCAGAGAATCAAGATGAAGATTGGGATTGCGTTGCTAGTTAAAATGAATTGAGACCTGACTTTTTATCGCAGCCGACCGCCTACGGCGTCGGCCGAATTCATTCGCTGTATCTTGAGAAAATCATTTATTGAAACCATACCTATATTTTAATATGACACTTTTTGCTTTAAAATATTCAACATCACATTTTCATCACCACAATACGATCCAGTCCACTGCAATACTCGGCTTCGAGTACTTTCCAATACCAATACCGCAATCAACTCTAAAGTCACTTATCAAATAGCGCCTGACTCACGTACAGAAAACGTCTCGACCGACATTGCAAGATCTGCGCCCTCTTGGAGCTCTCCTACCATCAGTGATGTATCATTCCTCTCCAAATCAAATTACTGCGAGGTGAGCGTGGCAAAACCAAACTATTCATTCGAAAAGCGTCAACGCGAACTGGAGAAGAAGAAAAAGAAGGAAGAGAAAAGCCAGCGCAAGCTCGCCAAGGGATCGGCGCCAGATCAGTCAGCAGAGGAATCGCAGCCACAGGCGACCGCACCTGCCGATGCCGAGGTTGCGGCAGAGAAGTCCTGAGCCTCCTGTCCAGCAAAGGCCCTTCGGCCACATGAAGAGCGTACAAACAAACCAAGTTATACTACCAAAAAATTTTAGGTAGTACATGTGACGTCGCTCTATCGCTCCCTTCCGGCATCCGCGCAAGCGGCTTTCTCGGGCCTTGATGTAGCCACACGGCAGCGCGAGCTGGAGCGCTGTGTCGCCGACCTGCCAGGCGGCTTCACAACCAAGGTGGTAAAAGGGCGGACGTATTGGTACTACCAGCTGAAAACCCAGCCGGGCAAGGTTTCCCAGATCTATCTCGGGCCGGATGAGCCGCCTATCCGCGAATTGATCGCGTCACACCGCGACGGTGTACGCCTCGCGGGCGCGCAGGCCATCAGGAGCATGGCCCGTGCCGCTATGGAGTACGGGTGCACGGCGATTCCGTCCGCGCATGGACGTGTCATCGACCGCTTGAGTGACTACGGTTTTTTCCGCGCCGGGGGAATGCTGGTGGGGACACATGCCTTCATCGCCTATCAGAATCATTTCGGTGTGCGCTGGGTCAATGGCGCGATGACGCTGGATTTGGACTTTGCGCATGCTGGAAAAAACCTCTCCATTGCCATGCAGTCCGATGTCCGTGTGGACACCCGTGGCGCGCTGGAATCCTTGCAGATGGGCTTCATTCCCGTGGTGAGCCAGACCACCTACAAAAAGCCGGATGAGCCGGACTTCGATATCGACTTCCTGACCAGCGTGGGACGCAGCGGTGATGCGCCGGTGCATATTTCAGCGCTCAACGTCACTCTGCAGCCCTTGCGTTTCATGGAGCTTTCCATGGAATCCCCGATGCCGGCGACTGTGCTCCTGCGCTCGGGCAGCGTTGCCGTCAACGTGCCCAGGCCCGAACGTTACGCCCTGCACAAGCTGATCGTTTCACAGTTGCGTCCCGCAGAAATGCGCCACAAGGCCGTCAAAGACATCGCCCAGGCGGCCCACCTCTTGGACTATCTACTGACAGAGGATGCCGATTTAGTGGCCGACATGTGGCACGACGTGCTCGCGCGCGGCAAGAGTTGGGAATCCAAGCTGACAGCCGGATTCTCATCGCTGTGCCGCGCCTTTCCAGATCAAGGTTTTGATGAACGCCTGGCAAAGGCATCTTGACGCGAACGGCGCCCACGCTACCCCACCCGCAACGCCTCCCACTGCCCCAGGCAATGCCGCGCCAGTGCCGTCACCCAGCAGGGCTCGCCAGGCACAAAGGCGATGCCGTAGCGCGGGCTGACGAGGAAGCCTGCGCGCTCGAAGGCCGCGGCGTCGTTGGCTCGCACGAAGGCGGCCAGGTTGGCAAACGTAACGGCCACATTGCCCAGGTGCAGCACCGGCGCGCGGGCTGTGACCTCCTCCAGCCGGCCGTTGTCCTGAAAGCGGTACACCACGGCGCAATAGTCCAGCGCGGTCAGGCCCACGTTGTTGCGCTCTTCACTGCGCGGTTGGCCGTGGGCGTGCAAGACGTCTGCTCGCGTGGCCGTGAAGGCGGTGCCGTTCACGCTTTGATAAGGGGATAGGTGCATGGGCAGATTCTGCGGCCCGATCTTGCGGTGGCACAAGGCTGATGCAGCATCGCCCAAAACGGCGTGCAACTGCGCGTATATTGCGCCTGCTGCCCGCGGGCGACTTGTGGTCGCGTTCTCATCCACCAAGCATTCAATACGCCTCTAACGCTTATCAAACAAGCGTTGGCAGCTATCAATTTCGCAACCCACCAACCCACTCTGCACTGCGATGACTGTCTCTGCCAACTTCGCCCCCATGCCCGATGCCGCCGGTTTCTTTGGCCCCTATGGCGGCCAGCTGGTGCCGCCGCACCTCAAGCAGGCCATGGACGACATCAACGCCGCCTATGCCGAGATCACCCAGCGGCAGGACTTTCAGGACGAACTGGCGCAGCTGTTTGCCGACTATGTGGGCCGGCCCAGCCCGATCTTTCACGCCCGGCGCCTGTCGGATCAGCTGGGCGGCGCGCAGATTCACCTCAAGCGCGAGGACTTGAACCATACCGGCGCGCACAAGATCAACCACTGCCTGGGCGAGGCGCTGCTGGCCAAGTTCATGGGCAAGAAGAAGGTGATTGCCGAGACCGGCGCCGGCCAGCATGGCGTGGCGCTGGCCACGGCCTGCGCGCTGGTGGGCATTCCGTGCGAGATCCACATGGGCCAGGTGGACATCGAGAAGGAGCACCCCAACGTCACCAAGATGCGCATACTGGGCTGCAAGCTGGTTCCCGTGACGCGCGGCGCGGCTACGCTGAAGGAGGCGGTGGACAGCGCCTTCGAGGAGTACCTGAACAACCCTAGCGACTACCTCTACGCCATCGGCTCGGTCGTCGGCCCGCACCCCTTCCCGATGATGGTGCGTGATTTTCAAAGCATCGTCGGGCGCGAGGCGCGCGAGCAGTTCCAGGCCAAACATGGCCGCCTGCCAGACTATGTGGCCGCCTGCGTGGGCGGCGGCAGCAACGCCATGGGCATCTTCACGGCGTTTTTGAATGACGCCAGCGTGCAGCTCGTCGGCGTGGAGCCGTCGGGCGAAGGCACCGACAAGCCCGGCCGCCACGCCGCCACGCTGAGCATGGGCAAGCCCGGCGAGCTCCATGGCATGAAGTGCTATGTGCTGGAAGATGCCCCCGGCGTGCCCGCCGCCGTGCACAGCATCGCCTCGGGCCTGGACTACCCCGGCGTGGGGCCGCAGCACAGCTACCTGAAGGACATCGGCCGCGTGCAGTACGAGGCGGTGACGGACAAGGAGTGCCTTGACGCCTTCATGCGGCTGTCGCGCGTGGAGGGCATCATCCCGGCGCTGGAGAGCGCCCACGCCGTGGCCTGGGCCATGCGCGTGGCGCCCACGTTGGCGAAGGATCAGCACATCCTGGTCAACCTCTCGGGCCGTGGCGACAAGGACGCGGACTACGTCGCCAAGGTGCTGGGTATCTGATTTTCTTGGCTAGCACCAAGTGTCAAATGGCCTGTTTTACTCCCTCCCCCTCTGGGGGAGGGCTGGGGTGGGGGCCAGCGACGCTCGCGCGTCGATGCCGGCAAGATGCCGGCGCTCCAGCCCCCATCCCAACCCTCCCTCAAAGGGGGAAGGAATCTGAGACAGCTTGCCAATCAAGCTGATTTTTCAAGGAGTTTTGAACATGGCACAGCCACCCAACAAGCAACGCAGCCGCCGCCAGCGCAAGAAGATGTGCATTGGCGAGTTTCAGGAATTCGGCTTCGAGTACGAGCTGAAGGTAAAGGCCGCCCTCACGCCCGAGCAGGAGGAGGCGCTGATGGATCGTTTTGTGCGCGAGCTGCTCATTCCGCGCAACCTGGCCGCGGCCGGCTGGGTGCGCGAGGGCTTCGTCACGACGTTCGAGCGCGGATCGGTCACCGACGATGACCGCCAGGCCGCGCATGCCTGGCTGGCCGCCCAGCCCGAGGTGGGCGAGGCCACGGTGAGTGCGCTCATGGACGCCTGGTACGCCGAGGACTGAATCGCTTGAAGCTACCCGCCATCCATAACGCGCGCATGGGCGGGTCTTGCTCAGTGCCTCATCACGCTTTGGCGGCCTTGCCTGAATCGCGACATATCTCAGGGCGACGAGCCCTCACCCCTACCCTCTCCCAAAAGGAGAGGGAGAAATACCGGCGCAACCGATCACCCTCGCCCCTCTGGGGAGAGGGAGGGGTGAGGGGCCTCCGCGGCATGTACATAGTTCAAGCAACCTCGTGAGACGCCATCAGTTCCAGCGCCTTCACGAGTGCCGAGTGATCCAGGTCGGCATCGCCATTGGCGGCGCAGACCTGCATCAATTGCGCCGCCCCCGCAGTCTGGGGCAAGGCCAGCGCCAGTTCGCGCGCGCCCTGCAGGGCCAGGCCCAGATCCTTCTGGTGCAGCTTGATGCGAAAGCCCGGCGCGAAGGTGCGCTTGATCATGCGCTCGCCATGCACCTCCAGGATGCGGCTCGACGCAAAGCCTCCCATCAAGGCCTGGCGCACCTTGGCCGGGTCGGCGCCGGCCTTGCTCGCGAACAGCAAGGCCTCGCCCACGGCGGCGATGTTCAGCGCCACGATGATCTGATTCGCCACCTTGGTGGTCTGGCCGTCGCCGTTGCCGCCCACCAGGGTGATGTTCTTGCCCATTTTTTCCAGTAGCGGCAAGACCCTGTCGAACACCTGCGGCTCGCCGCCGCACATGATGGTGAGCGAGGCCGCCTTGGCACCCACCTCGCCGCCGGAGACCGGCGCGTCGATGTAGTCCGCACCCAGCGCATTGATTTTCTGCGCGAACGCCTTGGTGGCCATGGGCGAGATGGAGCTCATGTCCACGACGATCTTGCGCTCGCCGCTGCTCAACGCGTCACCCAATGCGCCGGCCACGCCGTTCTCGCCGAACAGCACGGATTCCACGTCCGGCGTGTCCGGCACCATCAGAAAGACGACCTCGGCGTTGCGCGCCACCTCCTCTGGCGTGGCGCACCGGATGGCGCTGGACGCCTGGATCGCCTCGGGCACCTTGCGGGCGGCGCTGACGTACAGGGTATGGCCGGCGTTGAGCAGGTTGAGCGCCATCGGCGTACCCATGATCCCGAGCCCAATGAAACCTAGCTTCATGACAATCTATCCTTGCAAGTTGGTGGTTGTGATACGAATCAATAGGCGCCCGAAGCCGGCGCGCCGGTTGTCCCGCGCATGGTCTTCAGGATCTGCTGCGAGCCCGCCGCCATCAGCCGCGCGTCCGAGCTCACGGTAGTGAACTGGAAGCCCTTGGCGATGCGGGCCATGGCGCTCTCGGGCGTGCCGTTGTGGATGCCAGCGACCAGACCATGGGCCTTGGCGCGCTCCAGGATATGGTCTACCGCCTGCTGCGCCTTGGGTTCCAGGTCGTCGAACACCGGCCTGCAGCCCAGCGACAGCGACAGATCGCTAGGGCCGATGTAGACCGCATCCAGCCCTTCCACGCTCATGATCGCGTCGAGGTTGTCCAGCGCCTGCGCGGTCTCGATCATGGCGAAGGTGACGATGGTGTCGTTGGCGTGCACGGGATAGTCGGCGCCGCCATAGAGCAGCGCGCGCACCGGCCCGAAGCTGCGCGTGCCGCGCGGCGCGTAGTGCGTGTAGGCCACCAGCCGCTGCGCATCCTCACGCGTGTTGACCATGGGGCAGATGACGCCATAGGCGCCGGCATCCAGCGTCTTCATGAGGACGCCCGGCTCCAGCCAGGGCACGCGCACCAGGGGCACCGTGGGCGTCGTCGAGATCGCCTGCAGCATGGACACCATGGCCTGGTAATCCACCACGCCATGTTGCATGTCTATCGTCAGCGAGTCCCAGCCCTGGTGCGCCATGGTCTCGGCCGCGAAGCCGTTCGGTATCGCCAGCCAGCCGTTGATGGCGGCACCGCCGCTCTGCCAGAGTTCTTTCAATCGATTGCTTCTCATGTCCATCCTTTCGGAAGTTGTGCGTCGAGAGTGGGTTGTTAATTCAAAATTCGTAGCTGTTGGCGTTTTCCAGTCGTGGAATTTTGGCCGTTTTCACGCAAAACGCGAAACCCACAACCACGAACGCTGCTCAGGTCACTGGCGCCGGGTTGAACAACACCAGCGCGTTGTGCAGCCTCCACTGCTCTGCCCAGGTTTTTTTGCGACCACTGGCCACATCGAGCATCAGGCGGAACAGCTCCCAGCCAAGATCTTCTATCGTCGCATCGCCATCGGCAATACGGCCGGCATTCACATCCATCAGGTCATGCCAGCGCCGTGCCAGATCAGACCGCGTGGCCACCTTGATCACCGGCACCTGCGCCAGGCCGTAGGGCGTGCCCCGTCCCGTGGTGAAGACATGTAGGTTCATGCCCGCTGCCAGCTGCAAGGTTCCGCAGATGAAGTCACTGGCCGGTGTGGCCGCATAGAGCAGTCCTTTTTGCCTGGCCCTCTCGCCCGGTGCCACCACTCCGGAAATGGGTGCGCTGCCGCTCTTGACGATGGAGCCCATGGCCTTCTCGACGATGTTGGACAGGCCGCCCTTCTTGTTGCCAGGGGTGGTGTTGGCACTGCGGTCTGCGCTGCCGCGCGCCAGATAGGCGTCGTACCAGGCCATCTGGTCAATGAGTGCCTGCGCCACCTCGGGCGTGGCAGCGCGTACGGTGAGCTGGTCGATGCCATCGCGCACCTCCGTCACCTCGCTGAACATCACGGTGGCGCCGGCGCGCACCAGCAGGTCGGTACAAAAGCCCACGGCCGGATTGGCCGTCACGCCGCTGAAGGCGTCGCTGCCGCCGCACTGCACGCCCACCACCAGCTCGCTGGCCGGCACCGTCTCGCGCCGGCGCGCGTTCAGGCGCTCCAGATGCTCCTCGGCCTGGCGCAG
>JAFEER010000197.1 GCA_018240985.1 Pseudomonadota bacterium | reverse complement strand
GTGCGCGGCGACACGCTGAGCGCGATTGCCAAGAAGTTCTACGGCGACGCCAACAAGTACCCGGCGATCTTCGAGGCCAACAAGCCGATGCTGAGCCACCCGGACAAGATCTACCCGGGGCAGAAGCTGCGCATCCCGGCGGTTTGAAGATCGTGAGTGGGGAGTGGTGAGTGGCTAGTGGTCACTCATCACCCACCACTTACCACTTACCACTTACCACTTACCACTTACCACTTACCACTTACCACTTACCGCTTACCACTTACCGCTTACCACTCACCACTCACCACCCACCACTTACCACTCCCTAGCCCTGCCGCCACGGCAGGCCGTGGAAGCGCCAGCCGCCCCGGCGGTTGCGCTGGCCGTTGGCGTCGGCGTCGCCCTCAAAGCCTTCCAGAATGTTGTAGGCCTCCATGCCCAGCTCGGTGGCGCGGCGCGCCGCGGCGATGGAGCGCACGCCGCTGCGGCACAGCAGCAGCACCTTGGCGCCGGCCGGCACGGCGGCACGCAGTTGGTCGTCAAAGTCCAGATTCAGTCGCATGCCGGGCCACTGCTTCCACACGACTGCCACGGTGCAGGGCACATGGCCCACCCACTCGCGCTCGGCGTCGCTGCGCACGTCCACCAGCACGGCCTGGCCGGTGCTGGCCCAGTGCCAGGCCAGCTGCGGGCTCACGTCGCCGGCGTAGCCCTCGGCGGGCCGGGGCTGCTCGTTGGGTGCGGGTATCTGTGTCATGAGAACGGCTTTCTAGTCCCAAGGGGGCGCGGGCTGGGCACGCAACTGCTGGCGCAGCTCGGCGTAGTCCGGCACCACGCTGTGTACCACGTCCCAGAAGCGCGGGCTGTGATCCATCACGCGCAGATGTGACAGCTCGTGCGCCACCACGTAGTCGATGATGGATTCGCGGTAATGCAGCAGGCGCCAGTTCAGGCGGATGGAGCCGTCGCTGCGCGCGCTGCCCCAGCGCGTGGCGGCGCTGGACAGGCGCAGGCTCTGGTATTGCACGCCGAGCCGGGGCGCAAAGTGGTCTAGGCGCGCCGTGAAATGCGTGCGCGCCTGGCGCATGAACCAGGCCTGGGCGGCATCGCGTATCTGCGCCGCCTGCGCGCCCTGGGGCAGGCCCAGGTAGAGCGCAGCGCGGCCCTGGCCGTCGGGCAGGCATTGCCCGGTGCGCCGCTGCGTCGGGTCGATGCGCAGCAGGAGCTGGCCGCCCAGATAGGGCAGCAGCGCGCCATCGCCCCAGGCGATGCGCGCATCCTCCTGGTGGCGCTGGCGCGCCTGGGCCTCGCCGAGCTTGCGCAAAATCCAGTCAGCCTTCTCGTGCAGCGCCGCATCCACCGCCGCCAGCGTGACCCAGCCGGGCGCGCGCACCGCCAGGCCGTCGGCCCCCACGGTAAAGCCGATGCTGCGCCGGCGCGCGCGCTGCAGGCGGTAGGCCACGCGCACGCCGCCCAGCAGCAGCTCGCGGCTGGCCTCGGGGTGGCTGAAGACATCCGCCTGCAGCGGTTGCTCATGGGCTTGGTGCTGGGGTTGCGGCAGGCGACGGCTGCGCTGCGGCTCCCGCTGCGCCTGGGGCGCTTCCAGCCAGTCCAGCACCTGTTGCATCCAGCCCGCCATATTCAGCGGTACGCCTCGGGATCAAGGCGGCGCATCTCGGCCTCGATCCAGTCCTCGACCTCGCGCATCAGCTCGTCGGACTTGCGCCCGGTCGTGGGTATGGGCCGGCCTATGGAGACATCGACGATGCCCGGCGTCTTGACCAGTGCCTTGGCCGGCCAGCAGCGCGCCGAGGTCACGGCCACGGGCACGACGGGCACGCCGGCCTCGATGGCCAGGCGCGCGCCGCTGGCCTGATATGCGCCCTTTTCGCCGCGGGCCGTGCGCGTGCCCTCGGGGAACATGATGACCCACACGCCCTGCCCCAGCAGCTGCTTGCCGCGCTTGATGACGTGCACGAAGGCGCGGGCGCGCTGGCTGCGGTCGATATGGATCATGTCCAGGCTGCCGATGGACCAGCCGAAGAAGGGGATCTTGAGCAGCTCCTTCTTGAACACGTAGGCCAGCGGGCGCGGCATGATGGCCGGCATGAGGAAGGTCTCGAACGCCGACTGGTGCTTGACCAGCAGCACCGCGCCCTGGGGCGAATCCTTGGGCAGATGCTCCATGCCCGTGATGCGGGTGCGGATGCCGACGATCCAGCGTGCCGAATCGACGCACAGCTTGAGCCAGGCGCGCGCCACGCGATAGCGCGCCGCGGGGCTGCCGCCCAGCAGGCGCACCAGCAGGATGGTGAGGGTGTAGGGGATGACGGTGATGATCATCACCAGCAGGTGCAATAGGGAACGTATCAAGGCCATAGGCGCGAAGTTTTTAAAAATTTCCTGATTAAGGATCGCCGTCATTCCGGCGAAAGCCGGAATCTACCGTTGTGACCAATGCGTGACGTCTGGATTCCGGCCTTCGCCGGAATGACGGGGTGGTTAAGGTCACGCGCTCTCTGAGACATATCGCTAATCAGGTCATTTTGGCATCTAGCGCTTATCGATAAAGCGCCAGCAGCTATTAATTCAATAGTTATAACTTGGCAGGCACCCCGGCCTCTCCCTGCGGCAGCAGCGCGTTCACCAGCTCGCCCAGGCTGGCATGGGCACGCGTGCCGGCGGGCCAGCCGGGCGGCAGGGGTTGCAGCGGGTCGAGCTGGGCCGAGCGGCCCGTGCACACCATGTGCAGCTGCGCGCCCAGGTCGCCAGCCGCCTGCAGATGCGCCGGACAGCTGCCAATGACCAGGATCTCGTCGCCCTCCACGCCGTAGCGGTCGCGGATCTGCTCCATCAGGCCCGGTGCGGGCTTGCGGCAGTTGCAGCCCTCGGTTTCGGTATGCGGGCAGTAGAACACGGCGTCGATGCGCCCGCCCAGGGCGGCCAGCTGGCGGTGCATCTTGGCGTGGATGGCGACCAGGGTCTGGGCGTCGAACAGGCCGCGGCCCAGGCCCGGCTGATTGGTGGCCAGCACCACATGCCAGCCGGCATGGTTCAGGCGCGCCACGGCCTCCAGCGCGCCGGGCAGGGGCGTCCAGTCGGCGGCCGAGGCGATGAAGCCGTCGCCCAGCTCGTTCAGGGTTCCGTCGCGGTCAAGGATGGCGAGTTTCATGGGCGAAATATCAGGGTTGAGCGGGCAGCATATCCCAGCCGCGCAGATAGCGTCCATGCCAGCGCCCGCGCACCCAGTGCAGCGCCAGGCGCGCGTGCAGCGGCACCTGGGCGGCGGCGGCGTCGGACACCAGCACCTGCTGC
>JAFEER010000196.1 GCA_018240985.1 Pseudomonadota bacterium | reverse complement strand
GAGAGCTACAGCGAGTACGGCCAGAACATCTTCGACCGCTACGTGACCTATGCCGACTACTGGATCCAGGACAGCGAATACCGCGACACCGACACCGGCGAGGTGTTCGACCGCAACGCCCTGAATGCCGAACTGGAGAAGGTGGAAAAGCCCGCAGGCATTGCCAACGCCAAGGACTTCCGCAACGAGATCGTCAACTTCGTGCTGCGCGCGCGCGCCAACAACCAGGGCAAGAACCCGAGCTGGACCAGCTACGAGAAGCTGCGCCTGGTGATAGAGAAGAAGATGTTCTCCAACACCGAGGAGCTGCTGCCCGTGATCAGCTTCAACGCCAAGGCCAGCGCCGAGGATGCGCGCAAGCACGAGGACTTCGTCACCCGCATGGAGTCCAAGGGCTACACGCCCAAGCAGGTGCGCCTGCTGTGCGAGTGGTACCTGCGGGTGCGCAAGAGCAGCTGATCGTTTTGCGTTGAGCGTTTTGCATGCGCCCAACGCTCAACGCTCAACTTCCCAGGGAATTCAGATGGCACTGCATATCATCGACCGCAGGCTCGCCGGCAAGAACAAGTCGGTGGGCAACCGCGAGCGCTTTCTGCGCCGCTACAAGGCGCAGATTGCCGAAAGCGTGCGCCGCGCGGTAGCCAAACGTGACATTCGCCACATGGAGCAGGCCGAGAGCATCTCCATTCCAAAGAAGGACATCAGCGAACCGGTGTTCCACCACGGCCCGGGCGGCATACGCGATGCCGTGCACGCGGGCAACGTCGATCATGTGCGCGGCGACCGCATTGCCCGGCCCCAGGGCGGGGCGGGTGGTGGCGGATCGCAGGCCAGCGATAGCGGGGAAGGGGAGGATGATTTCATCTTCACCCTGTCCAAGGAAGAGTTCATGCAGATCTTCTTTGAAGACATGGCCCTGCCGCGCCTGCTGCGCACGCACCTGGGGGACACCCCGTTGTACCGCACCCGCCGCGCCGGCTACAGCCACGACGGCACGCCGCACAACCTGGCGGTGCTGCGCACCATGCGTGGCGCCCTGGGCCGGCGCATCGCCCTGACCAAGGCGCCGCACCGTGAGCTGCATGCGTTGCAAGAGCAGCTCGATGCCCTGCTGGCGCAGGACGACGGCACCAGCGAGGCCGTGGCCGAGCTGCAGCAGCGCATCGACGCGCTCAAGGCGCGCGTGGCGAAGGTGGCCTTTCTCGATCCGATAGATCTGCGTTTTCGCAACCGCACCCGGGTTCCCATCCCCAGCAGCCAGGCCGTGATGTTCTGTGTCATGGACGTATCCGGCTCCATGGACGAGGGGCGCAAGGACTTGGCCAAGCGCTTCTTCATCCTGCTGTACCTGTTTCTCACGCGCCACTACGAGAAGATCGACATCATCTTCATTCGCCACCACACCCAGGCCAGCGAGGTGAGCGAGGAGGAGTTTTTCCACTCCACAGAGAGCGGCGGCACCGTGGTCAGCAGCGCCCTGGCGCTGCTCGACCAGATCATCCGCCAGCGCTATATGTCGCAGGACTGGAACGTCTACGTGGCCCAGGCCAGCGATGGCGACAATTTCACCAACGACAGCGGCAACTGCCGCACGCTGCTGGAGGAGCGCATCCTGCCCCTGGTGCGCTACTACGCCTATGTTCAGGTGGCGCAGGAGGAGCAGAACCTGTGGCATGAATACAGCCAGATCGGGCCCCAGTATGCGCACTTCGCGATGCGCAAGGTGTCCGAACCCGCGGACATCTACCCCGTGCTGCGCGACCTGTTCAAGAAAGAGGGGGTGCCGGCATGAACCTCTCGCACTACCCGGTGCTGGCGCGCCGCACGGGCACGCACCATGGCAAGCCCGGTGTCCTGGGGCAGCGTGGGCAGCGCGACGTGCCGCGCGCCCCCTTGCCTGCCGGCAAACGCCCCACGCACCCGCTGCCCGATCCCAGCGACTGGAGCTTCGAGCTGATCGAGCGCTACCACGCCGTCATCGCCACCACGGCCGAGCGCTATGGCCTGGATACCTACCCCAACCAGCTGGAGGTGATATCGGCCGAGCAGATGATGGACGCCTATGCCAGCACCGGCATGCCCGTGGGCTACCGCCATTGGAGCTATGGCAAGGAGTTCCTGGCCACCGAGCGGCGCTACCGGCGCGGCCACATGGGCCTGGCCTACGAGATCGTCATCAATTCCAACCCCTGCATCTGCTACCTGATGGAGGAAAACACCACCGCCATGCAGGCGCTGGTGATTGCCCATGCGGCCTATGGCCACAACAGTTTCTTCAAGGGCAACTACCTGTTCGGCATGTGGACGGATGCCGGCAGCATCATCGACTACCTGGTCTACGCGCGCGACTTCGTCGCCCAGTGCGAGGAGCGGCACGGCCTGGACACCGTGGAGCAGTGGCTAGACTCCTGCCACGCCCTGGCCAACTTTGGTGTCGATCGCTACCACCGCCCGTCCAAGAAAACCCTGGCGCGCGAGCGCGCCGAACGCGAGCAGCGCGAGGCCTATGCCCAGCAGCAGGTCAACGTGCTGTGGAGCACCCTGCCGGCGCGGCCCGGCAAGGACGCCGCAGCCCAGGAAAGCGAGCGCTTTCCCAAGGAGCCGGAAGAAAACCTCCTCTACTTCATCGAGAAGAATGCCCCGCTGCTGGAGCCCTGGCAGCGCGAAGTCGTGCGCATCGTGCGCAAGATCGCGCAGTATTTCTACCCCCAGCGCCAGACCCAGGTGATGAACGAGGGCTGGGCCACCTTCTGGCACTACACCCTGCTCAACACCTTGTACGACGAGGGCTGGCTGACCGACGGCGCGATGATCGAATGGCTGTCATCGCACACCAACGTGATCTACCAGCCGCCCGCAGGGCACCGCGCCTACAGCGGCATCAACCCCTATGCGCTGGGTTTTTCCATGTACCGCGACATCCGGCGCATCTGCCAGGAGCCCACCGAGGAGGACAGGCGCTGGTTCCCGGACATGGCCGGCACCCCCTGGCTGCCGACGCTGCACCATGCCATGCAGAACTTCAAGGATGAAAGCTTCATCGGCCAGTTTCTGAGCCCCAGGCTGATGCGCGACTTGCGCCTGTTCGCCATCCACGACGATGCCCGCGAGCGCGACCTGCTGGTGAGCTGCATTCACGACGAGGACGGCTACCACCAGCTGCGCCAGACCCTGTCGCAGCAATACGACCTGGGCGTGCGCGAGCCCAACATCCAGGTCTGGAACGTGAACCTGCGCGGCGACCGCACCCTGACCCTGCGCCACACCCAATACCATGGCCGGCCGCTGGCCGAAGACGCGCTGGAGGTGCTCAAGCATGTGGCGCGCCTGTGGGGCTTTGGCGTGCAGCTCGAGAGCGCCAACGGCGACGGCGATCTGCCGGTGCTGCTGCATTCGGTGCCTGCGCCTTCCAGTTGAAATGCCTGGATTGGGCACATTCTTCAGATGGCCGTCATTCCGGCGAAAGCCGGAATCCAGACGCCGCGCACGGGTCGCAACACCTGTTTCGCGGTTATTTCGGGTGACGCAGCGGCGCCAGCAGCGCGCGCAGGTCGTTGTGGTCGATCTCGTACATCAGGGCCAGCAGCTGGCCGATCTCGCCGCGCGGAAAGCCCTCGCGCGCAAACCAGTGCAGGTAGTTGGCCGGCAGGTCGGCAATCAGCGTGCCCTTGTGCTTGCCAAACGGCATCTCGCGCTCAAGCAGCAGTTGCAGGCGCTCAGGGCCGCAGCCGGCAATATCCATCACAGCCCGCCATAGCGGAACGTGATGCCGGCCAGCACGAAGCCCACCGACAGCAGCGTGACGGCCGCCACATGCCAGGCCATCAGCGGCAAGGTGCTTGCACTCAGGCGGGGAATCACGCGCAGCCTGGCATGGGCGGCTATCAGCGCCGTGCTGCCCAGCAGCGCCAGCTTCAGCGCTATGGAGCGCTCCATCCCGGTCGTGGGGCTGAACCATTGCTCCCAGTCGGGCACCAGCTGCAGCGCCATCCACAGGCCCGAAGCCACCTGGATTGCCAGCGCCGGCATGCCCAGTTTTTCGTAGCCCTGCTCGAAATCCAGCAGCACTTGCGGATTGCGCTGGCGCAGCGCGCGCGGCAGCACGGTCAGCGCCAGCACCAGGTGGCCGCCCGTCCAGACGGTGGCCGCCAGCAGGTGCAGGGCGAAGATAGTGGGGTAGATATTCACGCCCTGCGCGCCTGCAGCGGGTAGGCCGGGTCGGTATAGCCGGGCGTGGAGGGGTGGCCGGGCGCGACCAGGCCGTCAACCAGCGCCTCGTCCTCGGCCGTGACCGCGTAATCCAGCGCCGGCAGATAGTCCTGCCACTGCGCCAGCGTGCGCGGGCCGGCGATCACGCTGCTCACGCTGCGGTGCGCCAGCACCCAGGCGGTGGCGAACTGCGCCAGCGTCACGCCGCGGGCCTGGGCATGCTGCATGAGGGTCTGCGCAATCGTGAGCGACTCCTGGCGGAACTCGGTCTGGCCCATGCGCCGGTCGCCGCGCGCGGCGCGCGAGCCGGCCTCGGGCGCCTGGCCCGGCAGATACTTGCCAGTGAGCACGCCGCGCGCCACCGGGCTGTAGGGGGTCACGCCCAGGCCGTAATGCGCGCAGGCGGGCAATAACTCCACCTCGGGCATGCGGTTCAGCAGGTTGTAGCAGGGCTGACACACCGTGGGGCCGGGCATGCCGAGGCGGCGCGCGCCATGCACCAGCTCGGCAATGCGCCAGGCGCGGAAGTTGGACAGGCCCCAGTAGCGGATCTTGCCGGCACGCAGCAGCGCGTCGATGGCGTAGAGCGGCTCCTCCAAGTCCATGCCGTCGTAATCGCGGTGCAGGTAGAGGATGTCCACATGGTCGGTCTGCAGACGCGACAGGCTTGCCTCCACCTCGCGCAGCATCCAGGCGCGCGAGTAGCGGCCCTCGTTGGGGCGCTCCGACATCTTGTTGCCCAGCTTGGTGGCCAGCACCCAGTCGTGGCGCTGGCCCTTGAGCAGGCCGCCCAGCATGGCCTCGGACGCGCCCTTGGTGTACACGTCGGCCGTGTCGATGTAGTTCACGCCGTGCTCGCGCGCATGGGCGACGATGGCGGCGGCCTCGGCCTCGGCCGTCTGGTCGCCAAACATCATGGCGCCCAGGCACAGGGCGGAGACTTGCAGCGGGCTCTTGCCCAGTTGGCG
>JAFEER010000195.1 GCA_018240985.1 Pseudomonadota bacterium | reverse complement strand
TGGCAATTGCGCGCCCTCCTGAATAAGGCATTGGAGAGACTTCAGGTAATGCCTGAGATCGTACGGGGCTTCTTTGCTCATCCAGAATGTGGTTTTGTGAATTAAATTTATTTACTTCTTAGTAAAAGCCTCCTGGCACACCTGCTGTTTCTTCAGCATTTCCTGCCCAACGCATTTGAAAAATATAATGCATTGCCTGTTTCCTGGACACTTACCGTAGAAGCTGTATGGTACATACTGGCATTCTTCATTGCTGCCAGATTCCATAAGGCGCCTGCAAAATATACAGTTATTTTCATACTGCTGGCATGCGCCTGGGTGAATAGCAGCATCCATTTTGGAATTTTCTCCGGCATCCAGGATCCGGGCCAAAGATATTTTTTCATACAAAATAGTGCATTGGCGCAGATGCCATTTTTTCTTTTTGGTGCATGGATTGCGGTGAAGCCCCCTCGTTTTGACAAGGCGGCATTGCTGGCGCTGTTCATCTCCACGGTAGCCTTGTTCAAATCCTGGGAGCCCATTGCGGTTACCCCCATATTCATCACAGGCCTTGGCGTGTCAGCGTTGTTTTTAATCTTGAAGGATTTGAATTACAGAAATCCAAAGTCAGTAAAATTGCTGTCCGATATCTCTTATTCATTCTATTTGATTCACTATCCCATTTTGGCTTTGACGTCAAAGTTTGTTAGCAACAAATATGGTCATGCATTATTTGCATTCATTGTTACGATGGTTGTTTCTTATATAAGCTATCTTTTTATTGAGAAACCATTCATGAGAATGGCGAGGAATAAAATACCTGCTAATAAAACATCTGCTGTTCCCGGATAGGCACGGTGTCGGCGGTCTAAGCACCTGCGCTACACGCCAAGATCAAGGCGGCAGGCTACGGGGGCGGTGACTCGCCCGCCAAGGCACGCTTCGCAGTGATACGCGCGCACTACCTGTACGCCCCCGATTTTTGCAACGTGGCTGCAGGCTGGGAGAAAAAGCGCGTGGAGAAGGCGGCGCGGGTGTCGAGCACCTGTCTGATGTCGGTGGCACGCAACCGCTACTCGGTGCAGCGCGAGCCTGGCGTCCTTCGCAGACATTCCCGAGGCGCTGAGCGTCGACGCCGGGCCAGCGCAGCGGGCAGCGGGCGGGCGTGGCCGTGTGCGCCCAGGATGCAGGCTTGGCGCCTGGCCTGGTGCTGACCTTGCTGCGCTGACCAGGCATCACGGAGGCTCCGAAGGCCCTCGGTCACTCCTCAAACAATAGCTGCTCCCGCTTTACTGTAAGGCGAAAAAGGCCGATTTCATTGAAACTCGCAGCTTGCCAGACCGGCTGTGGATAAGTCTGCGGAGCATTCCGGCACAACCGGGTGCTTATGCACAGCGCCGAGCATCTCGCCCGGTTTGTCCCCATTTCGGGTGCAGCACGCGCGCCTCACGATCCCCATGCTTTTGTTGCACGTAAGCCATTGATCCAGCTGAACAAAAAAGGTTTGTCCACACAAACGGCCGGCCTCTACTACTACGACTATTTATAAATAACAGCTTTAGTGAATAACCAATAGCCGCCCTGCGCCAGCCCCCGGATTGCTCGGGGTGAAAAAAAGCGCCCTGGCGGGCGCTTGCAGGGGAAAGAAAAGCGAAAGGCTCAGCGCAGCATGGCGTAGCCCACGCCGATGGCCGCCAGCAGGCCCACGGCGTCGGCCAGCAGTGCGCAGGCCAGGGCGTGGCGGTGGTGCTTTACGCCCACGCTGCCGAAGTACACGGCCAGCACGTAAAACGTGGTCTCGGTGGAGCCCTGGATGATGGCGGCCAGGCGCCCGACGAAGCTGTCCACGCCATGGGTCTGCAGCACGTCGATCATCAGCCCGCGTGCGCCGGCGCCGGACAGCACCTTCATCAGCCCCACCGGCAGGGCCGGCAGGAAGTCCGTGTTCCAGCCCAGCGACGCCACGCCCGCGCCTATGCTTGAGAGCAGCGCATCCATGCAGCCGGCGGCGCGGAACACGGCTATGGCGGCCAGGATGGCGATGAGATAGGGAATGATCTGCACCGCCACGCCAAAGCCCTCCTTGGCGCCGTCGATGAAGGCGTCGTACATGTTGATGCGGCGCCAGGTCCCGGCCAGCAGAAACAGCAGCACCACGCCCAGGATCACCGCCGCGCCGGTGCTGCCGGCCACCTGGGCGGCGCGTTCGGCCGGCAGCCGCGCCAGGCCGGCGACGGCGGCCGCCAGCAGGCCGCCCACGGCCAGCACCGGCAGCAGCAGACGCGCGCGCCACAGCGGCAAGCGCTGCGCCACCGCCACGGCCAGCACCCCGGCGAGCAGCGAGGCAAAGGTGACCAGCAGCGTGGGCAGGAAGATGTCCGCCGCGTTGAAGCCCGCGCCCAGGCCCTGCTTGAGCGCCACGCTCTGGCGGATGGCGATGACCGAGGTCGGGATCAGCGTGAGGCCGGCGGTGTTCATGACCACGAACATGATCTGCGCGTTGCTCGCCGTACCAGGAGGTTCAGGGTTCAGCGTCTGCAGCTCCTGCATGGCCTTCAGGCCCAGGGGCGTGGCGGCGTTGTCCAGGCCCAGCAGGTTGGCGCTGATGTTCAGCGTCATCGCGCCCTGGGCCGGGTGGCCGGCGGGCACGCCGGGAAACAGCCGCCGCAGCAGCGGCCCGGCCAGGCGCGCCAGCAGCTCCACCATGCCGGCCTGCTCGCCCACGCGCATCAGGCCCAGCCACAGCGCCATGATGCCGGCCAGGCCCAGCGAGATCTCGAAGCCCGAGCGCGCGCCGTCGAACAAGGCCGTGAGCAGGGCCTGGAAGATGCCGGCCTCGCCCAGCAGCCAGCGCACGGCGGCAGTGGCAAAGGCCACGATGAAAAAACCCGTCCAGACCCAGTTGAGTGCCATGGCGCTTGATGTTAGCGGTGTTGCCCTTGATTCCCGCCGATGGCGGCCGAGCGCTCCGAGGCCGATGCCGCCCTGGCGGCGCGCCTTGCCAAGCGGCTGGAGCCGGAATCGGCGGCTGATGGCTGATGGCCCCCTCTCCCCAACCCCTCTCCCGCGAGGGGAGAGGGGCTCGGACAGCGCACAATGGCTTGCCACGGCCCAGATATCCACGCGGTACCTCGGCCGTTGCCATTGGTGCATCAGAACGGCGCGTCGTCGTCCGTTTCGTCCACTGGCGCCTGCGGCGCCGCACCGGCGGCCGGCGCAGCCGCATCCGGCAGGCCCCGCCCTTCCCCGCCCAGGGCGGCAATCAGGTCGGGAATCAGTTTGCACAGCTCGCCCGTGGCAATCGCCACGTCGGCATCGAAGCCGGCGTCGTCCTGCGTCTGGCCCTCGAACACGGTGTCCTGAAAGCTCAGTTTCTTGAGCTGCAGGCCTTCGGTGAGCACAAAGCTCACGCGCTCGTCCCAGGTCATGGCCAGCTTGGTGGGCAGCTTGCCGGCCTGGATATGGGCCTGCACCTCCTCGATGTCGAGTGGGTGGCGGGCGTAGCGCACCACGGCCTTGCTCTCGTCGGCGGCCTTCAGCTCGCATTCGCGGTCGATGGCAAAGCCGGCCGGCGCCTGCTGCTCCTTGAGCCATAGCGCCATCGCCGCCTGCGCGCTGGTCTGCGTGTCCAGCAGCGCCAGCTGCAGGCCGGGCAGCTGCTCCACCAGCAGGCTGGTGATCTCGTCGGCGCGGCCCTGGGCGCCGGTGTCCAGCACCAGCAGGCCGGCCTCGCGGTCTATCCACACCCAGGTCGAACCCTGCTTGGTGAAGGCCATGGGCAGCAAGTCCAGCTTGGCCTCGTCCTTGAGCTCCTTGGTTTCCTTCTTGCCGGGCTTGCGGCCGGTCTGCTGCTCGATCTGCGCCGCCTTCTCCTTGACCTTGCGCGCCAGCACCGTGGCGGGGAGCATCTTGGCCTCAGTCATGAAGCGCAGGATCCACTGCCCGCCCACGCTCTCGGCGAGCAGCCCATGGGCCTCGCCGCGCGGCGGCACCCAGCCGCTGGATTGCTCCTGCGTGGCACCGCATTCCTGGAACGGCTGCCTGGCCAGGGCCTCTTCCAGCGCGGTCAATTCAGCCTGCCAGCCCGGGGCAATGCGGTAGACGATGAGATTCTTGAACACTTGGTATTCCTGATTTGATAGCTGCTAGCGCTTGATGGTAAAGCGCTGTAGCCATATTATTATGAAAAAAACACTGCCGGCCCATGTTGCGACGCAGGGCACAGCTTGGCAGAACTTTACACAGGCGCAGCGTTCCCACATGGCGGCGATACATGCCGGCGGCACAGTCGCTGCCATGGTCTTCACTCACACCGGAAAGGAACCAAGCATGACCCGCTTTCGCATCACCCAAGGCCTGGCCTGCACCGCCCTCGTGGCGGCGCTGGCGGCAGTTGCCACGCCATCGTTTGCCCAGCCCGGCCCCGGCGCCGGCCCGGCGGCCGAGCAGATCCAGCGCCCGCGCCAGCGCACCATGACGCCCGAGCAGCGCCAGCAGTTCATGCAGCAGCGCATGGAGTCCTTCAAGCAGAAGCTGCAGCTCACGCCGGCGCAGGAGCCGGCCTGGAATAGCTTTGTGCAGTCCATGCAGCCCCAGGCGCGCGGGGCGCAACTCGACTGGCAGGGCATGGACAAGCTCACCACGCCCGAGCGCATCGACCGCATGCGCGCCATGCAGGCCCAGCGCGGGGCCGAGATGGATCGCCGCGGCGACGCCGTGAAGGCCTTCTACGCCCAGCTCACGCCGGCGCAGCAGAAGACCTTTGATGCCGAGGGCGCACGCATGTACGGCCAGCGCGGCGCCTATGGTGGCGGACGCAAGGGAGGGCAGATGGGCGACTGGTACGGCGGCAGGCACGGCATGCACCAACACGGCTGGGGCCCTGCCAGCCCCGCCACCCCCGCCACCCCCGCCGCGCCTGCCGCGCAATAACCCCACGGTGCCCTAAGCCCTTGCGGCGGAGAACGTGACACAGGGGTTTCACGGTGGTTACAGTTGACCTTCACCAAGAAGGACACCATGCCACCTACCACCCCGTCACTCCCCCTGCGCCGCCGCGGCGCCCGCCTCCTGCCATGGCTCGCAGCATCCGCCGGTCTGCTGGCCGGCACCCAGGCCCTGGCGCAGGAGGACTTGTCCAAGGCACCCTCGGTCTACCTGCAGGGCGAATGGGCCGAGTACAGCACCGATGCGCTGACAGTGGGCGCCACCCTGCCCTGGCGCAACTGGAGCATGCCGCTGTGGGGCGGCGAGCTGCGCGGGCATTGGGACATCTACCTGAGCCGCTGGTCTTTTGATCGCGCCCCTGGCGGCCGCAGCAACAGCCTGGTGCTGGGCGTGGCGCCCACGCTGCGCCTGCGGCCAGACCAGGGCCGCGCCGCCTGGTTCTGGGAGGCCGGCCTCGGCGCCAACGTGGGCAATCACGTCTATCGCACCGTGGATCGTGAATTCAGCACCAGCTTCAACTTTGCCACGCATGTGGGCATTGGCGTCAACCTGGGCGCGCGGCGCCAGCATGAGCTGCTGCTGAGCGTGCAGCATGTCTCCAACGCCGGCATCAAGCAGCCCAACCCCGGCCTGAACTTCGTCCAGCTGCGCTACGCCCTGCACTTCTGACGGCCGGCTGTGGACAAGTCTGTGGATGATCTGCCGGCAAACGCGCGCTTGTCCACAGCGGCGGGCCGCTGGCCAAAGTTGTTCTCTGTTCGCGCGCCGCTTGCGCCCCCGCACAGCACAGCCTTGGCAGCAGCGCAAGTAACTGTGATCATTAAGAAAAACCGGCTTGCCCACAGCAACCGGCAGGCTCTACTACTACCACTATGTATTGATAAATACCTATATGGAATAACCGTCGGCGGATGCTGAGCTGGCCCCGTTGCCCGCCTCGACGTAGGCTTGTATCTGCTGCTCGATGTCTTCGGCCGGCCGCGGTTTGCCGAAGAGGTAGCCCTGGTAGGCGTGGCAGCCGGCCTGGGCGAGCCATTTGCGCTGTTCCACGGTTTCCACGCCCTCGGCAATGGCGGTCAGTCCCAGGCTGTTGGCCAGGGCGATGATGGTGCGCACGATGGCGGCGTCGTTGGGATCGGTGAGCAGGTCGCGCACGAAGCTCTGGTCGATCTTGAGCTGGCCCAGCGGCATGCGCTTCAAGTAGGTGAGCGACGAATAGCCAG
This sequence comes from Pseudomonadota bacterium, assembly GCA_018240985.1. GTDB lineage: Bacteria > Pseudomonadota > Gammaproteobacteria > Burkholderiales > Burkholderiaceae_C > Alicycliphilus. The sequence continues at coordinate 5,913 of JAFEER010000195.1, read as the reverse complement.
TGCCAAAGTCGTCCAGCGAGAAGCCGATGCCATGGGCGCGCAAGGCCTCCATGGTGGCGATGGTGCTGGCCATGTCCTCGACCAGCAGGCTTTCCGTCAACTCCAGCTTGAGCCGCGCCGCCGGTGCGCCGGTCACGGCCAGCACGCGCAGCACGTCGGCCACGAAGCCGGCATCGCGAAACTGGCGCGAACTCACGTTCACCGCCATGCTCAAGGGCGCCAGCGCCGGCTTTTTTTGCCACGCGGCAAGCTGCGAGCAGGCGTTGTGCAGCACCCAGCGCCCCAGCGGCAGGATCAGGCCGGTTTCCTCGGCCGCCGGTATGAATTCGGCCGGCGACACCATGCCGCGCGTGGGGTGCGTCCAGCGCAGCAATGCCTCCACCCCCAGGACTTGGCCCTGGGCGCTGAATTGCGGCTGGTAATGCAGGGAGAACTCCTGCTGCGACAGCCCGGCGCGCAGGCTGGCCTCCAGCGCCACATGCTCGTCCACGGTCTTTTGCATGCTCGGGTCAAAAAAGCGCAGGGTGCTGCGCCCGGCCGTCTTGGACTGGTACATGGCCAGGTCGGCCTGCTTGAGCAGCTCGCTCACGCTGCTGGTGCTGGCGTCGAACAGGGTGATGCCTATGCTGGGCGTGCTGCGGTACTGGTGGCCGGCCAGGGCGTAGGGGATGGAGAGCGCGTTCAGGATCTTCTCGCCCACCTTGTGGGCATGCTCGGCCAGGATGTCGCCCTGCGCGCCGATCAGCTCCAGCAGCACCACGAACTCATCGCCCCCCAGGCGCGCGACGGTGTCCATGGCACGCACGCAGGTGTTGAGGCGCTGGGCCACACTCTTCAGCAGCAGGTCGCCCTGGTCGTGGCCCAGGGTGTCGTTCAGAATCTTGAAGTTGTCCAGGTCGATGAACAGCAGCGCACCGCCCCGGCCCTGGCGTTGGGCCAGGGCCAGGGCCTGGTTCATGCGCTGCATGAAATGCACGCGGTTGGGCAGGCCGGTGAGCGCATCGAAGAAGGCCAGGCGCTGGATTTCGCGTTCGCTGGCCTTGCGCTCGCCAATGTCGGAATTGATGGCCAGGATGGATTCGGTCTCGCCCTGGTCATTGCGCACCAGAGTCCAGCGCCCTTCCACCTCCAGCGATCGGCCATCGCGCGCAAACTGTTGCAGCTCGCCCGTCCATTCACCCATGCGCAGCACCTGTTCGCAGGCCTCGTGAAAGTACTGGGGATCGTTGTGGAGCAGGCTGGCTGCGCTGCGTCCCAGGGCTTCCTCGCGGTTCCAGCCGTACAGGCGCTCGGCTCGTTCGTTCCAGAAGGTGATGCGATAGTCCAGGTCGTGCACGATGATGGCGTCGCTGGCCTTGTTCAGCAGCGATGCCTGCTGGCGAATGCGCGTGTCGTCCACCTGGCGCTGCATTTCGGCCGCGGCACGGGCGGCAAAGATCTGCAATCCGGTGTCCACCAGCTGTACCTGCTGCAGTCGCTCGCGGTACATCACCATGATCATGCCCAGCGGCCTGCCGTCGCTGCCGGCGAGCTGCTGGCCGACAAAGCTGCGCACATTGCACTGCGCCAGCACGGTATCGCCTGGGAAAAGCTCGCTCACGCGGTCTTCGATCAGCAGCCTGTCCTGGCTGAGCAAGCGCGCACTGGGTGTTCCCGCCAGCGCGTACTCGTGCGCCGGCTGCGCTATTCCATCCCGGATATGCGAGAGGGTCGTGGCGTGCAGGTGCCGGCCATCGACCGGGGGCTGCAGGCGCACCACGCATGCCACCTGGGCCGACAGCGCATCGGCCATATGCTGTGCCAGGCGTTCGAAAAAGGTTTCACCCGTGCCCGCCGAGACGGCCGTGGCCACCTTCACCATGGCGGTCTGAAGGCGTTGCTGCTCGGCACGCAGGCGCAGGTTTTGTATGCCAAAGGCCAGATCGGCGGCCATGGCCTCGAGCAGCTGTGTCTCCTGTGCCCCAAGCTCCAGCACCTCGGGCGCATACAGGCAGAGCAGGCCCAGGCTGGCATTCAGGTGGTGCAGTGGCAGATAGACAGCGGTATGGAACCCCTGTGTGTGCAGGTATTCGGCCTTGTCCCTGAACAAGGGGTTGTTTTGTATGTCGCGGATGACGACCGTGCGCGCACTGCGCACGCAGATGCTCGCCGGCCCCTGGCCGCCTGGCTCCATGGGAGACCAGCTCAGCTGCAGCCGCTCCAGGTAGTCGCTGGAACCCCCGGCATGGGCGACGGGATCGATGCGCTTGCGCGCGTCATGGCGCGCCAGGCCCACCCAACCCATGCGGTAGCCACCGATCTGCACCGCGATCTCGCAAATGGCGTGCAACAGCTCGGGCTCGGTGCTGGCGCGCAGCAGGTTCTCATTGCAGGCGCTGCGCATGCGCTGGGCGCGGCTCAGGCGCGTCAGTTCGGCCTCGATGCGGTTGCGCTCGGTGATGTCGTGCGCCAATATCTGCCAGGCTGGGCGGCCGTCAAATTCCGTGACGCCGACATACACCTCCATCTCCATGGGCGTGCCGTTCTTGTGCGCATGGCGCCAGGTGGTGGCCGCCATGGGCGTGGGCTGCGCGGCGCGCGCATCGCGGCACATGGCCATGGCGCTGTCGGCCATGGCCCGCTCCTGCACCGGCCACAGCAGGCGCATGTCCATGCCGAGCAGCTCGTCCGCCTGGTAGCCATAGTGGCGTGCCATGGCGTGATTGGCGGCCAGCAGCAGCAGGCTGTCCTGATCGCAGACCCACATTGGCTGGGGATGATCGGCGAACAGGGCGCGGTACTGCAATTCGGCCAGCTTGCGGGCGCTGATGTCGGTCATGCCACCCACCATGCGCAGGCCGCGGCCATCCGCGTCGCGCAGCACGAAGCCGCGATCCTCCACCCAGGCGTAGCTGCCGTCCTGGCGGCGAAAGCGGTATTGGGCGCCCCAGAACTCGGCCGTGCCCTCGACGGCCTGGCGCAGGCTCTGCTCCACCTGCGCCGCGTCCTGCGGGTGCAGGCGCAGCGTCCAGGAGCTGCTGTCAGGCGGCAGGCTGTCCATGGGCACGCCGAAGAGCGTTTCCATGCCTTCACTCCACCACATGGCGCCGGTCTGCAGATCCCAGTCCCAGATGGCTTCGGCGGTGGCGCGCGCGACAAGGTGGAAACGCTCGTCGGCGGCCTGCAGTTGCGGCGCGGCCTTCGCATCCATGGGGGCTGCCTCCTGGGTCATGCTGGTTCTGACGCGCCCATGCCATGAAGGCAGGGCATGGGTGTCGGCAGACGGAAGCTTGCGTTCATGGCCTGAGGCTGGTCACTGCGTTAACGCTTGTTGCGGTGAATGCAATTGATGGCAGAACCCTCATTCTGACGATAAACGCGGCTGGGTTTCCACTACTGCATGGCCGAGTTTGTATCAGCCGCGCAAATTTCCGTGCGCACGCCGCTGACGCACCGCGGCCGCCAGCTGCTGCAGCACCGGTACCGTCTGCGCAAAGCTGATGCAGGCATCCGTCACCGACACGCCGTGCTTGAGCGCCTGGCCGGCCACGATGTCCTGGCGCCCTTCCTCCAGGTTGCTCTCGATCATCACGCCGGTGATGCGCGCATCGCCCGCGGCGATCTGCGCCGCCACGTCCTCGGCCACGGCGATCTGGCGCGCATGCTGCTTGCTGCTGTTGGCGTGCGACAGGTCGATCATCACCTGCGCGCGCTGGCCGGCCTTCTGCAGCAGCTCACAGGTCGCCTGCACGTCGGCGGCGCTGTAGTTGGGCGCCTTGCCGCCGCGCAGGATCGCATGGCAGTCGTGGTTGCCGCGGGTTTCGAAGATCGCGGCCTGGCCCATCTTGGTGATGCCCATGAAGGCATGCTCGGACTGCGCGGCCTGGATCGCATCCACGGCCACCTTCACGCCGCCGTCGGTGCCGTTCTTGAAGCCCACCGGGCAGGACAGGCCACTGGCCAGCTGGCGGTGGCTCTGGCTCTCGGTGGTGCGCGCGCCGATGGCGGCCCAGCTCACCAGGTCGCTGATGTACTGGGGGCTGAGCAGATCCAGGAACTCGGTGCCCACGGGCAGGCCCAGCTCCAGGATGTCCAGCAGCAGCAGGCGGGCGCGCTCCAGCCCTTCGTTGATGGCGAAGCTGCCGTCCAGGTGCGGGTCGTTGATGTAGCCCTTCCAGCCCACCGTGGTGCGCGGCTTCTCGAAGTACACGCGCATCACGATGAGCAGATCCTGGGCCAGCGCCTCGGCCTCTTTTTTGAGCAGCAGCGCGTACTCCATCGCCTGGTCATGGTTGTGGATGGAGCAGGGCCCGACGACGACGATGAGCCGGTCATCCCGCCCATGCAGCACGCGCGACAGCTGCAGGCGGCTGGCCTCCACCAGCGCCTGCGCGGCGTCTGGCGCGGGCAGCCATTCCTCGAGGATGGCGGGGGTGATGAGCGGACGCACGGCCCTGATGCGCAGGTCGTCGATGCGCGTGGTGTCGTGGGTGGAGGGCGCGGGGATGGGGCGGTCTATGAGTGTCATGGTGCGCAATTGTCGCCCCTGCGCATGGACTGTATCTTTCAGGGCCGCCGGTAGCTCGCGGACTGCTGCGCCCAGTAGCGCGACTGCAAATTGTCGAGCCGCACCGTGCCGCCCGTCGAGGGCGCGTGCACGAAGCGCCCCTGGCCGACGTAGATGCCGGCATGCGTGGGCCGGCCGCGGCCGAACACCACCAGGTCGCCGGTGCGCAGCTCGTCCTCGTCCACCGCCGCGCCAAAGCCGCTCAGCTGGGCCACGGTGCGCGGCGGCGCCACGCCGGCGCGGCTTTGGTACACGTAGCCGATCAGGCCGCTGCAGTCAAAGCCGCCCTCGGGCGTGTTGCCGCCATAGCGGTAGGGCGTGCCGACCAGCCCCAGCGCGTGGATGGCGATGTCGCTGGATTGCTCCACCGACAGGCGTGAATGGGCCGCGCCGCGTGGGCCCGTGGGCGGGCCGCTGGCGCAGCCGGCGACGAGCAGGCTGGCGGCAAGCAGCAGGGTGGGAAGTGCAGGGCCTCGCATGGCGCCCAAGGGTAGCAGCTATGGCGCGCCGGGGGCAAAGATCAGCGCGCGGCCGCGCCTATTTCCGGCAGGCGGTGCTGGCGCAGCAGCTTGTCCATGGACTGGCGCGAGGAGCGCTGCAGCCGCATCAGCAGACCATGCTCGGGCCAGGGCAGCTCAAAGCGCTGGCACAGTGCGCGCTGCATGGCTATCAGCAGATTGGCGGCCATCTCGGCGTCGGCCAGGGCGCGGTGCGCGCGGCCAGGGGAGGGCAGGCCCAGGTGGGCGGTCAGGTTGCCCAGGCTATGGCTGGGCGCATCGGGATAGACGCGGCGCGACAGCAGCACGGTGCAGGCAAAGGGCTGGGGCGCGGCCAGGCCCGCGTGCTGCAGCTCGGCCTGCCAGAACTTGCTGTCGAAGGCCGCGTTGTGCGCCACCATGGGCGCATCGCCGACAAAGCGCGCCGCCGCGCGCATCACCTCGGCGGCCGGCGGGGCATCGGCCAGCATGCCGTTGCTGATGCCGGTGAGCTGGGTGATGAAGGGCGGTATCCATACGCCGGTTTGCATCAGGCTCTGAAAACGATCCACCACGCGCTCGCCCTCTATGAGCACGATGCCCACCTCGGTGGCGCGCGAGCCCTGGGCGGGCGTCATGCCGGTGGTTTCGAAGTCGATGACGGCGATGGGGCTGGGCATGGGGGTTTTGAATGTTTTTGGGCTCTGGCGCTTTTGTAGCAAGCGCAGGCAGCTATCAAAATTGTTAGCTTAGCAAGCTGTTTTCTACTCCTTCCCCCTTTGGGGCTGAAGGCTGCGGCTCCAGTTCCGCCAGTGCGGAACTGGACTGCCTGAAGAGCGGCGGCGTCTCGCCGCCAGCACCGAGGTTGGGATGGGGGCTGGAGCGCCGGCA